>RGPT01000200.1 GCA_010032545.1 Alphaproteobacteria bacterium | reverse complement strand
CGCGTACCAGGGAAGCGCCACGGCCGCGAGCAGGCCCGCGACCGACCAGGCCAGGGGCGCGCGCGAGGTCATCAGGGCTTCGGCAGCGTGCCCACTTCGCTGTCCCAGCGCGCGATCAGGCGCTTGCGCTCAGCCGACTTCCCGTACTTCGCCTGGTCGTAGTCGATCAGCTTCATGTCGGAGAATTTCGGCGCCTCGGGCGGCAGCGGCGTCGCCTTGTTCGACGGCACCTGGAACTGCTTGGCCTGGGCGCCGAGCTTCTGGGCCTCGGGCGTGAGTGCCCAGTCGTAGAATTTCTTGGCGTTGGCGAGA
The DNA here is from genome assembly GCA_010032545.1 of Alphaproteobacteria bacterium. GTDB lineage: Bacteria > Pseudomonadota > Alphaproteobacteria > Reyranellales > Reyranellaceae > Reyranella. The sequence goes on along the minus strand of RGPT01000200.1, from coordinate 7,188 downwards.
TTGCGTGCGCCCTTGATCAGGCTCATCGAGCCGATTTCGTAGCCGGTGCCTTCGCACGGCGTCGCCGTCTTCACCGGGAAGCCGGCCAGCGCTTCGGTCACGCCGTCATGCACGAAGCTGATCGAGACCATGGTCTCGCCGCGCGCCACCGCCTTCATAGGCGCCGTGCCGGAGCGCGTGTAGGCATTGATGTTGGCGTGCATCTTCTTCATGTATTCGAAAGCCTTCTCCTCGCCCATGAGCTGGACCAGCGTGGCGATCGCCACGTAGGCGGTGCCGGAGGAGTTGGGGTTGGCCATCTGGATTTCGCCCTTGAACTCGGGCTTCAACAGGTCGGCCCAGCAGGCCGGCGCCTTGGCGTTCTTCTTGGCCAAAAGCTCGGTGTTGAAGCCGAAGCCCAGCGCGCCGGCATAGATGCCGACGGTCTTGCCGCCCGAATCGGTGTTCTGCTTCACCGCCCACGGATGCAGCTCGGCCATCTTGGGCGACTTGTAGGCCTCGGTGAGGTTCTCCTCGGCAGCCTGGAGGTGCGGATCGCCGGTGCCGCCGAACCAGACGTCGCCCTTCGGGTTCTGCGCCTCGGCCTTCAATTGCGCGATGGTCTCGCCCGAGCCCTTCTGCGTCATCGACACTTTTATGCCGCTCGCCTTCTGGAACTCGTTGGCCGCCAGCGTGCACCATTCGACCTGCACCGAACAGTAGACGTTCACCACACCCTGCGCGGACGCTGGCCCGGCGAGAGGGAGTGCGAGAACGAGTGCGCCGAGAGAGAGCGTGGCGAGCCGCATGGGGTTCCTCCGCGTATGACGATTTTGTGACAGCATCGCATGCCGTCACGCGGCTTTACCAGCGCCCGATGCCGCCGATCACCAGCGTGGGTACGCCGCAGGTCTTGTTCTTCACCGAGAAGACCTGGCTGCCCGGGCGGCGGCCGTCGCGCGGCGCATTGACGTCGAGGCCGGCCGCTTCCAGGCGGGCGTGGGCCTTGCCGATATCGGGCACGCGCCAGGCGAGTCCCCAAAGCTGGTCCGGCGCTTCCGATACGCCCTTCTTCAGCTCGTGCACGATCTCGACCACGACGTCGCCGCAACGGAAGAACAGTTGCCGCGCGCCCCACTTTTCGTTGGAGCGGTCGAGCCGCAGATCGAGCCCGAGCCGACCGCCATAGAAAGCGACCGCCCGTTCCGGGTTGGCCGTGCGCACGACGACATGGTCGAGTGTCGAGACACAGGCCGCTTCGTCGCCAGTGAAAGGCGAGGGCGCGTCGCTGCCCTTGGCGGCGAGCCGGATCGCCACGCCATGGCCCGTGAGCGTCACCGCATCGCCCTCGCGCGTCGCCACGACCGCGCGTCGCTCCAGCAGGGTCGCCGCCTTGCCGACGTCGTCCGTCGCGAACGCCATCGACTGGAGCCCCGGTGTGCCCTCCGCAAACGCAAGCCCGACGTTGCCGGTACGCAGCCGTCCATCGGTCGCGCGCCGCCCCAGCAGCGTCTCGTAGACTCCGGCCGAGCCGCCGATGACGAGATGGTCGAGCTCGTCGATCATGGTGTCACCCGATACGCTTCAGGTCCTTCTTGTACTGTGCACCGCGGCGCACGTAGCTCGCGGCGCTCATGCGCAGGCGCTCGACATTGTCCTCGCTCACCTCGCGCGCGGCCTTGGCGGGCGAGCCGAAGATCACCGCGCGGTCGGGGAACGTCTTGCCTTCGGTCACCACCGCGCCGGCGCCGACCAGGCTGTCCTTGCCGATCACCGAATGGTTGAGCACCACGGCGCCGACGCCGATCAGCGCGCCGTCGCCGATGGTGCAGCCGTGCAGCATCACGCAATGGCCGATCGTGACGCCCTTGCCGATGTTGAGCGGCGCGCCGGGGTCGGTGTGGAGCACGGAATTGTCCTGCACGTTGCTGTCGTCACCGATGGTGATCGGCTCGTTGTCGGCGCGCAGGACGGCGCCAAAGAGAATGCTCACCCGCTCGCCCAGGATGACGTCGCCGATCAGCGTCGCCTCCTCGGAGACGTAGCAGGAGTCGGGAATGACCGGTTTCTTGTCGCCCAGCTGATAGATCGCCATTTCGCTCCCTTCCGTTTACGTAAACCCACATTGACGTTTACGTAAACGTTAACTACATCACTACCACCATGTCCGTCGCCGTCACCCCTTCGGGCAAGAGCCCGGCACCGCGCGACACGCAGCGCATCTATAGCATTGCCGAGCTTGCGCGCGAGTTCGAGGTGACGGCGCGCACCATTCGCTTCTACGAGGACGAGGGGCTGATCAAGCCGCGCCGCCAGGGCACGCAGCGGCTCTACAGCGCCGGCGACCGGGCGCGGCTGGGCTGGATCCTGCGCGGCAAGCGTCTCGGCTTCACCCTGGCCGAGATCAAGGAACTGCTCGACCTCTATCATGTCGATCGCACCGGCCTGCAGCAGATGCGCGAGTTGCTGCGCCGCAGCCGGCTGCATATCGAGGATCTCGAACGGCGTCGGCGCGATCTCGATGCCCAGATCGGCGAATTCAAGGATGTCGAGATGCACGTCGCGGCCGAGCTCCGGCAGCGCGGCGCGGACCCCGAAAGCGACTGAGGAGAAATTCCATGGCCGTCTACAAAGCCCCGCTCAAGGATATCCAGTTCGTGCTGAACGAGGTGCTCGACGTCTCGCAGCTCGCCCGCCTGCCGGGTTACGAGGACGCTACCCCCGACACCATCCACGCCATCATGGAAGAAGCGGCCAAGCTCTGCGAGAACGTGCTGTTCCCGTTGAACCGCAGCGGCGACGAGGAAGGCTGCACTTACGAGAACGGCGTCGTGCACACGCCCAAGGGCTTCAAGCACGCCTACGACATGTTCCGCGAGGGCGGCTGGACCGCCGTCACCTGCGATCCCGAGTTCGGCGGCCAGGGCCTGCCGGCCACCGTGGGCTTCGCGCTGCAGGAGATGTTCACCGCCTCGAACCAGGCCTTCGCCATGTATCCGGGCCTCAGCCACGGCGCCTACGAGGCGCTGTCGCGCCATGGTTCCGACGAGCTCAAGAAGAAGTACCTGCCCAAGCTGACCGACGGCACCTGGTCGGGCACCATGTGCCTCACCGAGCCCCAGTGCGGCACCGACCTCGGCCTGATCCGCACCAAGGCCGAGCCGCAGGCCGACGGCAGCCATGCGATCACCGGTACCAAAATCTTCATCTCGGCCGGCGAGCACGATCTCACCGAGAATATTATCCATCTCGTGCTGGCGCGCCTGCCGGATGCGCCCGGTGGCACCAAGGGCATCTCGCTGTTCCTGGTCCCGAAGTTCATACCCAAGGCCGACGGCAGCGTGGGCGAGCGCAACGGCATCCGCTGCGGCGCGGTCGAACACAAGATGGGCATCAAGGCCAACGCCACCTGCGTCATGAATCTCGACGGCGCCAGGGGCTGGATGGTGGGCGAGCCGAACAAGGGCATGGCCGCCATGTTCGTGATGATGAACGCGGCCCGCCTCGGCGTCGGCATGCAGGGCCTTGGCATCGCCGAGATCTCGTACCAGAGCGCCGTCGCCTATGCGCGCGACCGCCTGCAGGGCCGCTCGCTGACGGGACCGAAGAATGCCGGCGGCCCGGCCGACGCCATCATCGTGCATCCCGACGTGCGCCGCATGCTGATGATCCAGAAGTCCTTCACCGAGGCCGCCCGGGCGCTGGCCCTTTGGGTCGGCCTGCTGATCGACGAGGCGCGCTCGCATCCCGATGCCGACAAGCGCGAGGCGGCCGACGACCTGATCCAGATGCTGACGCCGATCATCAAGGCGCACTTCACCGACATGGGCAGCGAGTGCGCCAACCTTGCGGTGCAGACCTGGGGCGGCCACGGCTTCATCCGCGACAACGGCGTGGAGCAGCTCGTGCGCGACGCGCGCATCACCCAGCTCTACGAAGGCACCAACGGCATCCAGGCGCTCGACCTCGTCGGCCGCAAGCTGCCGATGAAGGGCGGTCGCGCCGCCCAGCGGCTGCTCGGCGAGATTTCCGGCTTCGTCGCCGCCCACAAGGCCGATGACGAGATGAAGGAATTCGTAGAGCCGCTGGAGAAGGCGCTGGGCCGCGTCCAGGACTCGGCGCTCTACCTGATGCAGAACGCCATGAAGAACCCGGACGAGGCGGGCGCCGCCGCGACCGACCTCTTGCGCCTGATGGCGCTCACCGCCATGGCCTTCATGTGGAACCGCATCGTCGTCGCCGCCCGCAAGGGCCTGTCCGCCGGCAACGACAACGCCTTTTACGAGGCCAAGCTCACCACCGCGCGCTTCTACATGGCCCGCGTTCTGCCGCAGACCGTGTCGCTCAACCACCAGATCAAGGCGGGTGCTGCCACCGTGATGACGCTCCCGGCCGAGGCGTTCTGACGAAGCGCTGGGGAGGGTGAGCCCCGGCGATGACTGACGAGACCGCGCTCACCTCCCGCGACCTGCTCGCGCTGCAGGCGTTCGAACTCGCGGCACGCAGCGGTTCGTTCAAGGCGGCGGCGGAACTGTTGCACGTCACTTCGTCGGCGGTCAGCCACCGCATCGCCGGCCTCGAACGCCAGCTCGGCGAAAAACTCTTCGAGCGCGGCCCGCGCGGGGTCGTGCTGTCGGCAGCCGGCCGGCTGCTGGCTTCGACCACCGGCCGTGCCTTCGGCGATCTGGCGCGCGCACTGGCGCGGCAAGGGGCCGGCAGCCAGCGCCTGCGCGTGTCGGCGGTGCCGATCTTCGCCACGCACTGGCTGCTGCCGCGGCTCGGCCAGTTTCTCGCCGCCCATCCCCGCATCGAACTGCAGGTCGAGGCAAGCCCGCGCCTGGCCGACATGGAGACGGGCCTGGTCGACGTGGCGCTGCGCTACGGCGACGGCAACTGGCCCGACTTCGCGGCCGAGAAGGTGATGTCGCTCTACTCGGTGCCGGTGGCGGCACCTGCCCTCGCGCAGCGCCTCAAACTCCGGGCGGCGGCCGACATCCTGCGCGCGCCGCTCATCCGCGTCGCGCCGTTTGGCTCGTCATGGACCGACTGGGCGGCGGCGGCCGGGCTCGATCCCGCACCCTTCGAGCAGCACGCGAGCCGGCACAAGAGCCTGCAGGTCGACGGCATGGGCGCGTCGGTCCGCGCGGCCGCGCATGGCCTCGGTGTGGCCCTCGTCTTCGATCCCCTGGTGGAGAGCGAGATCGCGGCCGGCACGCTGGTGCGCGTGGGCCCGCGCGTGCCGGCGCGCGGCCAGATCTGGTTCGCCTGCCGCGCGCGCGACCGCGGCCTGCCGGCGATCCGTGCACTTCGGCGCTGGCTGCTGGCGGAGCTGAAGCGGGGCTGAATGCCATTCACGGCTGAGCCTCTGTGTTGCGCTTGTCGCACCGCGGACACGCGCCGATGAATCTCCCATGGACCTCACGCTTGCCGCCCGCGACCGCACGAAACTCGCGGCCACGCTCTTCGAGCCCACCGCGTCCAACGGCGGCGCCATTCTGATCAACAGCGGCACCGGCATTCCCCGCCAGTTCTATGCCGCGTTCGCGGGCCACCTCGCGTCGCGCGGCTTCACCGTGTTGACCTACGACTATCGCGGCATCGGCGGCTCGGAGAAGCCGGCGACGGCGACGATGGAAGAGTGGGGCGGCGTCGACCAGGCCTCGATGATCGACCATCTCGCCTCGTTCGCGCCCGGCACGCAACGCGCCGTGATCGGCCATTCCTTTGGCGGCCAGGTGCTTGGCCTTGCCGACAACATCGGCGACCTGCGGGCCGCCGTGCTGATCTGCACGCAAAGCGGCCACTGGCGGCATTGGCCGCCCGGCCGGCGCCGGCTGCGCATGCTGGCGCTGTGGTGGCTGCTGATCCCCGGGTTGACGGCGGCAACGGGCCGCTTTCCCGGAAGCTGGATCGGCACCGCCAACCTGCCGTCGGGCATCGCCCGGAGCTGGGCACGTTGGGGTCGCTCGCCGCACTATGTCTGCGATCCGCAAGGCCGTCCGCTCCGCCCGCACAACCACCAGGTGGCGTTCCCGGTGCGCTGGCTGAGCTTTACGGACGATCCCATCGCGCCCCACGGCGCGGTCGAGGCCCTGCTGCCGTACTACCCGAAGGCCGCGATCGAGCGCCGCCACCTCTCGCCGGCCGACCTTGGCACGGAGCGGGTGGGCCACTTCGGATTCTTCCGCAAGTCGATGCCGCGCCAGCCGTGGGATGAAATTGCCGATTGGCTCGGCGATCGATTGCGGCAGACTGCTCCTCCATCGAAGCTGGAGGAGACCACCGCATGTCCGCACCCCACGTTCTCGCCGAAGTCAAAGACGGCATCGGCTGGCTGACGCTCAACCGGCCGGAGCAGCTGAACGCGCTGTCGATGGAGATGCGCGATCTGCTGATCGAGCACAGCGCCAAGTTCGAAAAGGACCCTGCCGTGCGCTGCGTGGTGATCCGCGGCGCCGGCACGCATTTCATGGCGGGCGGCGACATCCGCGGCTTCCACAAGTCGCTGACGACCGAGAAGGAAGCGCACCTCGCCGGCTTCGAGATGCGCGTCGTGAAGGCGCACCAGGCGATCTACCAGATACGCCGCATGCAGAAGCCGGTGCTGGCCTCGGTGCAGGGCGCGGCCGCAGGCTTCGGCCTGTCGCTGATTCTGAACTGCGACCTCGCCATCGCCTCCGACGATTCCTTCTTCACGCTGGCCTACCGTCACATCGGCCTCTCGGCCGACGGCGGCGCGACCTATTTTCTTCCGCGCGTCGTGGGCGAGCGCAAGGCGCTGGAAATCGCGCTGCTGGGCGAGCGCTTCAGTGCGCAAGAGGCGAAGGACAACAACATCCTGAACTGGATCGTGCCGAAGGACCAGCTCGTGGCCGAGACTGCGAAGATGGCACGCAAGCTCGCCGACGGCCCCACCTTTGCGCTCGGCGTCGCCAAGAGCCTGATCCGCAACTCCTTTGACAACAGCTGGGACGAACATTCCCACCGCGAAGCCGAAGGTCTCGCCGCGTGCGCCGCGACCGAGGATCATTTCGAAGGCCTGAGCGCCTTCCTCGAAAAGCGGAAGGCGAACTTCAAGGGGAGGTAGCGGCTCGCACGAGAAGGCCGTTGAAGGCGAGGTCTGCATGGGCCTCGGCGAACTTCTCGAGGTCGAGCGGGTCGAACGGCTCGAAGGTCATCTTCCACACCGCGGCCATGATGGTGGGCGCC
>RGPT01000199.1 GCA_010032545.1 Alphaproteobacteria bacterium | reverse complement strand
TCTCGTCCGGCCATTCGAGGCAACCCAGCCACAGCGGTCCCGAATCGCCGAACGCATGGGTATCGGTTCCGAGTCCGACCCGAATCGACCCGTCATAAGACGCGAGGTCTGCTTCGACGGTGATCTTGTGCGAGCGTTCGTCTCCGGCAACTGTTCGAACAGTTCCTCCAGTTCCGCGCCAGATACTGGCGTCGTCGGTGAAGTCCCCAATCGTCTCGGCGATGGCCGCAGCGTACCCAAGGCCAGGGAAGCCTTGCGGAGTTTGAACACGAAAGAGGCGCGCACGCTCCGTGTTTTCTGTCACGACACCATCATCGGCGACAACGATGGTGTCGTGAACTGGGAGGACTGGCACAGCGGCATCGTTTGTTTTCACAACAGTCGCAATCACGCGGTCGAAAACCTCAATCGGTGCACCGGAACGAGCGACATCATGTATCAGCACGACATCGACAGCAGGCATCGCATCCATGGCGCGTCGCACGCTGTCTGTTCGCGTTTCGCCACCGGCGACGACCGTCGCGGCGATCCCCACATCGTCCGCAATCTCACGTGCGACATCGAGGTGGGCTGGCGGGCATGCGATGACCAGTGCCGCGGGGTTGACGCCGCGCACCACATCGAGTGCTCTGGCGAGCATGCTCGTGCCATCAATGTCGACGAACGCCTTAGGGATTCCACGTCCAAGCCTCACGCCCGAACCGGCCGCGGTGAAGCGGCTGGCAAAGTCGTTCCGCGACGGCGGCTATGAAATCAAGCCTTTGCTGCGCGCACTGCTGCTGTCAGGGGCCTTCCGCGACCCCGCCAACCGCGGCGGCCTGATCAAGTCGCCGGTAGAGCTGATCGTGGGCACGGTTCATATGCTGGGCCTGCCGGTCCCGGAGAAGACGCAGCTCGTCCGCATGATGCAGGGCCTGGGCCAGGTCCCGTTCGATCCGCCCAACGTCAAGGGCTGGCCGGGCGGCGAAAGCTGGATCACCACCCATACATTTCTGCTGCGCCAGCAGTATCTGCGCCGCATCGTCGAGGCGACCACCGTTGCCTCCATGGAGGGGCCGATGAACATGAACCCCCGGCCGAACCGGCGCGCCGACCGCCGTCAGCAGATGCCGATGGACGACGCCAAGATGCAGATGATGGAAGCTCGTCCGGTCGAGGGCCGCAGCCTGCGGAATGCGAGTGCCGAGGCGCGCCTTGGTGCCAGCCTGAGCGGCGTCGACCAGGCGACGCTGATCGGTACGCTGCTGCCGTGCCCGCCGATCGACGCTATCGACACGACAGGCTCGCCGGGCGCCGTGGTGGCGGCGGCGATGCTCGACCCCACCTACCAGCTGAAGTGAGGGGCGCGCCATGGGCCGGATCCTGCTTCTGGTGGAACTGAAGGGCGGCAACGACGGTCTCAACACCGTCGTGCCCTATGCCGATCCCAGGTATCGCGAGCTGCGGCCCGGACTGGGTGTGGCGCGCGAACACATCCTGCCACTCGACGAGAAGGTGGGGCTGCACGACAAGCTCGAGCCCTTGATGGAATCGTGGAAGGCGGGCGACTTCGCCATCCTCCAGGGCGTGGGCTACCCCTATCCCAATCGCTCGCATTTCCGCTCGATCGAGATCTGGGACACCGCGTCGAATGCGACCCAGACCCTGAGCGAAGGCTGGATCGCCCAGGCTTTCCAGGGCGCCAGCCTGCCCAAGGGCGCCGCCGTCGACTGCATCGTGGTCGACGCCAACGCATTGCCCGCAACGGGCCCGTCGCTGCGCACCATCGTCATGCAGGATGCCGAGAGCTTCCTGCGCCAGGCCGAGGCCATGAAGGAGCTCGGCGGCATGGGCGGCGGGGGTAATCCGGCCCTGCGCCACGTGCTTGCGGTGCGTCAGGAGATCAATGCGGCGTCGGCCGGGCTCAGCGACAGGTTGCGTGCCGCGCCAGCGCCGGCCCACGCCTACAGCCAGGACAGCGGGCTCGGGCGCCAGCTCGACCTGGCAACGCGGCTGCTGACGGCCCGGGTGCCGGTGATCGCGATCAAGGTCGCCATGGGCGGCTTCGACACCCATGCCAACCAGGCGCAGACGCACGAGCGGCTGCTGGGGGTGCTGGCATCAGGACTCGCCACGCTGCGCAAGAACCTGATCGCGGCCAACCTCTGGAACGACGTCGTCGTCATGACCTATTCGGAGTTCGGTCGCCGCGCGCGGCAGAACGCCAGCGGCGGCACCGACCACGGCTCGGCGGCGCCGCAGTTCGTCTTTGGCGGCGGCGTGAAGGGCGGACTGTACGGAGTCTATCCGTCGCTCACCGATCTGCAGGACGGCGACCTCGCGCACACCATCGATTTCCGCAGCGTCTTCGCGTCGGTGGCTCAGGGCTGCTGGGGCCTGCAGCGCGACTTCGGCCTGCGCCAGCCGCAGCGGCTGGGTTTCCTCGCGGCGTAACCGTCAGGCGCGCGCCGCCCGGAACTCGTCGCGCACCGAGCCGCGCTCGGCTTCGATGCGGATGAACCAGATCAGCAACGCGGCCGCGATCTTGATCAAGACCGGCACCGCGATATAGACGAAGACCAGCGCCGACGTATCGTACTGGCCGCTGGAGGGGTTGAAGCCCAGCACGGCTGCAACCGGCAGCGAGCCGGCCGCGCCGATCGCCGTTGCAAGCTTGGTCGACAACGCCCACAGGCCGAAATAGGCGCCGGTGTCGCCCTGCGTGTCCTTGCCTTCCTCGGAGTTGATGACGTCGGCCAGGATCGACGGCGGCAGGCCGTAGTCGGCGCCGATGCCGAGGCCGGTGACGATGGCGATGGGCAGGAACCAGATGAAGTCGCCGACGCCCAGGAAGAAGCCGAAGGACATGGCGACCACGGTGACCACCATGGCGACGAACCAGGCAGCGGTCTTGCTGATGCGCCGCGACAGCATCAGCCAAAGGGGCACGCTGGCGGCAGCGGCACCGAAATAAACCAGCAGGATGATGCCGGCCTGCAGCTTGCCACCTTTCAGCACGTGCTCGACATAGAACAGCATCACCGAGACGGCGACGCCCAGCGCCGCGCCGTTGACGATGAAGACCAGCAGCAGGCGGCGGAACAGGCGATTCTTCATCGGTGCGAAGAACGGCACCAGGGTCCGGAGCGTCAGGCTGCGCTCGAACCAGGCTGTCGGGCGCGTGAGCAGCGGCGTGAGGCCGATCAGCCAGTTGCGGAAGTATTGGACGTGCGTTTCCGGATTCTCGCGGACCACGGCCGGGTACACCGAGCCGGGAGAATAGGTGAGCGTCGGCAGCGCGAAGAGGAGGGCGATCGGCAGGAATGCCAGGCCCATGTAGATGTAGCCGGTGTGCTCGCCATACTGGGCGGTGAAGATCGTCGGCAGTACGACGGCGAGCGTCATGCCGAGCAGGCCGAAGATCTCGCGGCCGACCGTGACGCGCGTTCGTTCGTTGTATTCGTTGGTGAGCTCGGCGCCGTGGGCGTGATAGCTGATCGACACGCCGGCGTAGCCGAGGTGGACCACGAACAGCGCGGCGAACAGCCAGAGCGCCAGCATCGTCGGCTGGGTAAACAGCGAATCGGGTGGATCGAACAGCATGTAGAAGCCGCCGATCAACAGCGGCAGCATCATTGCCACGAAGGCGAGCCGGCCGCGCGGGCCGCGATGGGTGAACTTGTCGCTGATCAGGCCGATCACAGGATCCTGGATCGCGTCGATGACGCGCGTCGCGATGAAGATCAGTCCCATGATGCCCAGCGGCAACTTCAGGATTTCACCGTAGAAGTGGCTGACATTGAGCACCACCGGCAGGGCCGCCATGTTGAGCGGCAGCTGCAGGGTGGAGTATGCGACCAGGCGGTCGAACTTCAGTCTGACGGATGCGGTGGTCCCGCTCCCAGCCTTGGGCGCATGCACGCTGTTTATGCCTTCCTGTTGGGCACGCCTTGCTGGCGACCCTTCGTTGTCGAGAGTTATATATGCCTGAAGTGTGCCTGCAATACGTCCGTCCGGCGCGTCTTGAAGCCGGCGGCACAATAAGCGAGGTAATATCGCCACATCCGGCGGAATCGCTCGTCGAATCCGAGCCTGGACACCTGATCGGCGACCCGGTCGAAGCTTCCGAGCCACGTCTCCAGGGTGCGGGCATAGTCCAGCCCGAAGCTGTAGAACTCGGCAATCTTCAGTCCGGCCTGCCGGCATTGCTCGCGCAGCGCCTGTGGCGACAGCAGCATGCCGCCGGGGAAGACATAGGTCTGGATGAAGTCCGGCCGGCTCCGGTAGCCCTCGAAGAACTCGTCGGCGATCACGATGGCCTGGATGATTGCCGAGCCGCCGGGCACCGAATGGCGCTTCAACGTCGCGAAATAGTCGGGCCAGTAGCGCTCGCCCACGGCCTCGATCATCTCGATCGAGACGATGTGGTCGTAGCGCCCCTCGATGTCGCGATAGTCGCGGAACTGAAGGTCGACGCGGTCGGACAGCCCGGCCCGCTGCAGGCGGGCCTGGGCATACTCGAGCTGTTCGCGCGAGATCGTGATGCCGGTGACGCGCATGCCGCGCCGCGCCGCGGTTTCCGCAAAGCCGCCCCAGCCGCAGCCGATTTCGAGGATGCTGTCGCCCTGGCGGGCGCCAAGCTGGGTCAGGATCCGGTCGTACTTGGCGGTCTGCGCGGCCTCGAGCGCCGTGCCCTCGGCGCCGTCGTAGAGGGCGGACGAATAGGTCATCGTCGGGTCGAGCCACAGGCCGTAGAATTCATTGCCGAGGTCGTAGTGGGCGTGAATGTTGCGTCTGGAACCCTCGCGTGAATTATCGCGACGGCGATGCAGCAGCTTCAGCATCATGCCGTGGAAGATATTGGTGCGCGTCACGCGGCCCAGGTTCTTCTCGTTGTCGGTGAGCAACGACAACAGTACCGGCAGGTCGGGTGAGTCGCACAGGCCGTCGATGTAGGATTCGGCAAACCCGATGTCGCCGTCGAGCAGAACCCGGCGAAAGAACCGCCAGTCCTTGATATGAATCTCGGCTTGGCGTTCCGCGCCGTCCGGGCCAAAGCGATGCATCGTGCCGTCGGGGAGACGGACGGTCAGCCGGCCAGCCGACAATCGGGCGAGCGACTTCAGGACGAAGCGGGCGGCAAATGACATGAGGTCAACGGCTCACGAGCTGCGAAGGCGGTACGGGCTTCCGATAAAATCTCGCCTGCTTCCGCCAGAGTTGCAAGGCCTGCCAGTGGATTCTCAGGACGACGCCCAGGGTCATCGTCGGATTGCCGAGGAAGCGGCGCAGCACCGCCCGGTCGGTCAGCGGTTCGAGCCGGCCCCCGACCGACGTTGCCAGCATCAGCCCCTCGGTGTCGTGATAGTTCACGTCGACATGGGCGATCTTCTCGTCCAGCCGGAAGCGGAACCGGTAGTTGCCCTCGACCGGAAGGAAAGGCGAGACATGGAAGACCTTGCGGCCGTCGAGCCAGGCATCGGGATCGACTGGCCGATGGTCGTCGTGATGGACCAGGTAGCAGTGGCGCTCGCCGAAGGTGTTGTTGACCGCGCACAGGACGGCCCGCAGTGCTCCGGCGCGATCGCGGCAGAACCAGAAACTCACCGGATTGAACACGTAACCCAGCATGCGCGGCATGGTCATCAGCGTGACTTCGCCGTCGCACACCGTGCCGAGACCATGCTCGGCGAGGATGTCGTGCAGCCAGCTCTTCAGGTCGCCGCCATCGCGCGCGCCGTGATCGGCGCGCTGGAACGAGACCAGGCCGGCGCGGTCGAGTTTCAGCCAGCGTCCTCGTACCGACTCGAGCGCGCCGAGACTGAGGCAGAGATAGGCCACGCGATAGCGGAAGGCATTGTCGCGCGGCCTCAGCCGCCGATGCACGACGGTGGCGTCGACGATCGTGTGGGCGAGGGGGCCGCTCACGCTGTCTCGGTAGCAATCCGCGCGGTGACCGGCAGCGGTATCGAGTCGAGGCCCGGCTGCAGGATCGGACGGTCGGCGACGACGCGGGGCGGATCGCCGATGCGGCGGTGTTCGTCCGGTCGTGTCCAGGGACGGCACACGTCGAGCTGTTCGGCGACGTCGAGGCCAGCCGAGAGTGCATCCTCGTGGAAGCCGTAGCCGCAGTAGCTGCCGCAGAAGTAGGTGTCGCGCACGCCCTGGATCGCATGCAGGCCGCGTTGCGCGCGGATCGCGGCGGCGTCGTACATCGGATGGTCGAACGAGAAGCGTGCATAGGCCGCCGCTGGCAGCGGCGTACGGCCCGGATTGACCGACACGAACAGCGGTGTTTCCTCCGGCAGGTTCTGCAGCCGGTTCATCCAGTAGGTCACGCTCACGGATTTCTTCTCGGAGCGGCGATCGGCGACGTAGTTCCAGCTCGACCACACATTGCGCCGCTTCGGCATCAGCGACAGATCGCCATGCAGCCACACCTCGTTCGAGGAATAGCCGAAGCAGCCGAGCAGGTCGCGTTCCGGCGCGTCGGCGTCCTCCAGCAGCGCCAGCGCCTGATCGGCGTGGCAGGCGAGCACGATCTTGTCGAAGCGATCCCAGTGACCCGAGGCGTCGCGCACCTGCACGTTCCCCTCGGTGCCCGGCGGTCCGCGGCGGATGGCGCGCGCCGGCGTCGCCAGCCGTGCCCGCGCGCGCAGCGGCGTGGCGATGCGCTCGACATAGGACCTGCTGCCGCCGGTCACCGTCCGCCACTGCAGTTGCGGGCCCGTGGTGAGCAGGCCGTGGTTGTTGAAGAAGCGCACGAAGCTCTGGGCCGGATAGTCGAGCATGCGACCTGTCGGGGTCGACCAGATGCACGATGCCATCGGCATCAGGTAGCGATCGCGAAAGGCCGCGCTGAAGCCTGCGTCGTCGATGAAATCGCCGATCGTGAAGTCGAGGTCCTCGGACCGGTCGAGCAGCTGCGGCGCCAGGCGGTTGAAGCGCAGGATGTCGTGGGTCATGCGCAGGAAGGACGGCCGCAAGACGTTGCGGCGCTGGCCCAGATAGCCCGTGAAGGAGCTGCCGTATTCGAACCGACCCTCGTCGAGACTGACGGCGAACGACATGTCCGAATTCTCCGCCGGTACGCCCAGATGATCGAACAACGCTACAAGGTTGGGATAATTGCGCTCGTTGAACACGATAAAGCCGACATCGACCGCGCGCGTCCCGCCGGGAACCGGTGCGTCGACCGTGCAGGAATGTCCGCCGAAGCGGTCCTCGCGCTCGTAGACCACGACCTCGTGCTTGCGACTCAGCAGCCAGGCGGCGCCCAATCCGGCGACGCCGGCACCGATAACGGCAATCTTCATTCGAACCCACTCCCTGACCCTACCTCCCACATACGACGGCGGAAGCGCAATGGATGATGATGTGGCCCGGCGTCGCTTGCGGGGGGGCCGGAAAGAAAACCTTCACCTCCTTGTCTCGGCGCGCCATCGAAGGCGCGGCGGGGCGCGTGGCGGGCAAGCCGGCGGGATAGGCCCCGGACGGGGATCAGGCGCTTCGCTTGATCGTCTGGAACGCCGCCAGCGCGCGCGCGCGGGC
>RGPT01000198.1 GCA_010032545.1 Alphaproteobacteria bacterium | reverse complement strand
TGATCGGCTGCACGCGGTAGCAGCTGGGCTGCGGCGACATGCTCACCGTGTAATCGACCACGCCGTTGTTGAGTGCCGGAACAACCTCCGCGAACGCCATGCTGACAGCCGTGCCGCCGACACCACTCAGGAAGTCGCGCATCGTATTGTTGAACACGCGGACCTTTTTGCCCTTGAGGCCTTCCAAGCCGGCGAGCACGTCACGGCACCAGAAGACCTGGGGCGTGTTGCCGCCGAAGGCCAGCAGCTTGGCGTTCCAGTTCTTCTGCAGTTGCCGGTCGATCACGTCGCGATAGGCGTCACATGCGGCTCGCGCCTTGTCGGGTGTCAGGGTAAGCCCCGCGAGATCGCAGGCCTCAAACCGCGGATCGTCGCCGGCCATCTTGGAGATGTCCATCGCGGCGAAGTCCATGACGCCGAGTTTCAGGAGCCGCAGCATCGTCTTGTCGTCGATGCCCATCTGGTCGAGCGGAGTCACGTCGACCGTGATGGCGCCCTTCGATGCCTCGGGGATCGTCTTTCGCCAGAACGGCAGCTCGTCGTGGATCGAGACCGGCGTCGGACTGTTGAGGCCAATGACCTTGAACTGGCTTTTGGGGAGGTCTTGCGCCGCTGCACCAGAGGCAACCACCGCCGCCAACGCCAGTCCGGCCAACATACGGTACAGCATGTGCAATTCCCCCGTTCATCGTCGATGAAGTCCGGAATGCTAGCAGCAAAATACATGCCACGCGAAGGAATGTGCTTTAGCCGACCCCTCGCTGGTGCAGCAATTGGGGGATGTTGGCCTCTTCCAGGAAGGCACGTGTGCGCGTGCCGGCCGATTGAGGCAGGCGCAGGAAGGCGGCCAGGTCGACCGGATGGTCGATGTCCATGGCGATGCCGGGCTGGCGGATTACCGTCGGTTCGATACCGGCGCGCCGCGCCGCCTCGAGGTGCGGGAAGTAGCTGTTCTCGCCGAACCGCAGCGGAACGCCATCGGGCGGCGAACAGACCACGGCGTTGGAGCCGAGGTCGTCGTGCGCCGGCGAGATGGTGAAGGAGGGAGCCCTGAGATGCGCCGCCAGCACGGCGTCGATCTCGGCCGAGGTTGCGGCTGGTATGTCGCCGGGCAGGGTGATCATGCCGCCGCGGCCTTCGCGGGCGAGGAGGGTGAGCCCGGCCGTGACGCTGCCAGTGTGGCCCTCGCGCGCGCCGTCGGTCACCACGCGTGCGCCGAGACGCGTGGCCAGAGTCGTCGTCGAGGGATCGAGCGTGACGACCAAGATGCCCGCGAGGTTGCGTGCGCCGGCGACGGCCTCGAGGACCTCGCCCACCATGACCTCGATCAGCGCGCGGCGCTGCGCCGGCGAGAGCAGGCCGGCCAGCCGCTGCTTGGCGCCGTCGAGCTC
This sequence comes from Alphaproteobacteria bacterium, assembly GCA_010032545.1. GTDB lineage: Bacteria > Pseudomonadota > Alphaproteobacteria > Reyranellales > Reyranellaceae > Reyranella. The sequence continues at coordinate 6,189 of RGPT01000198.1, read as the reverse complement.
CTTGACGGGCACGACCGCCCAGATGTCGGCGGGTGTGCTCACCTGAGCCGGTCGGCGAAGTCGAGGACGGCGCGGGCCAATGCCTCGCGATCCTCAAGCGTCGTCATCAACGTGGGCGCCACGTGCGCCTTTGCCCGGATGCCGTCGGCGTCACCGGCATCGACGACATAGCCGTCGAGCAGCTCGCCATAGCGCGCGGCAACGGCCGCGGAGCTCACGGGCAAGCCGAGTTCCTGCATCATCTTGGCCGTCGGTCCCTTGACGGCGCGCCCGCCGACGATCGGCGACACCGCCACGACCGGTGCGCCACAGGCTTTGATCGCCGCGCGCAGGCCGGGCACGGCCAGGATCGGCTCGATGCTGATGAAGGGATTCGACGGGCAGATCACGACGGCGCGGACACTGCCGCCGGCGAGTGCTGCCATGACCTCGGGCTGGGGACGGGCGTCGGCTGCGCCAGCGAAGGCGAGTTGCTGCACGACCGGGCGGCACTGCTGGCGGACGAAATAGTCCTGGAAATCGATCCAGCCGCTCTCGGCGCGCACGCGCGTCCGCACGCGATCGTCGCTCATCGGCAGTACGCGCGGCCCGACGCCGAGGCGGCGGCACACATCGCGGGTGATCTGCGACAGGCTCTGGCCGGCACCAAGCCGCCGCGTGCGTTCGACATGAAGAGCCAGGTCGCGGTCGCCGAGGCGGAACCAGTCCTCGCCGCCTAGGGCGGCGATCGTCTCCATGAAAGACCAGGTCTCGTCGCGGCGACCCCAGCCGGTCGCCGGATTGTCGAGTCCGGCCAGCGCATAGGTGAGCGTGTCGATATCGGGGCAAACGGTGAGGCCGAGATGCTCGAAGTCGTCGCCGGTATTGGCCACGATCAGGAGCTCCTCCGCTGGCAGGATACGGCTGAGGCCAAGCGCCAGCTTGGCGCCGCCGACGCCGCCCGACAGGGCCACCACCCGGCTGTGGGTCACCGGAACATGTCCTCGGCAGCCGGGCGCACGAGTTCGGCGGCGGGATTGGCGGGCGCGTTCCAGGCGAGGCCGCGCATCAATACGACCGGCTGTGCCTCGTTGCCCTGTCCCATCACCAGCGACGCTCCGGCGGCGATCTCGTCGGCGAAGCCGCTGATGCTGACCTGGAGGGGACGATCGAACAGGTCGGGATTGCCGCGCAGGTCGAGCAGTGCCGGCAGGCCGGCGGCACCGATCGCGACGCCCGCCGTGCCGCGCCGCCAGGCGCGCCCGAAGCTGTCGGTGATGACGACGGCGGGCTGCACGCCGCAGAGGGTGGCGAGGCGCTGGCGCAGCGCGGCGGCGCTGCCGTCGGGATCGACCGGCAGCAGCAGGGCGAACTGCGGTCCGTCCGGCGCCGCGACGTTGGATTGATCGACGCCGGCATTGGCCATGACGAAGCCCAGCCGGTGTTCGACGATCAGGACATTGGGCCTGGACCGCACCACCCGCACGGATTCCGACAGGATCAGCTCGACCAGCCGCGGGTCCTTCTGCACTTCCCTGGCGAGTTCGATGGCGCGCGCCGACGGCGTCACCGCCGCGAGATCGACGCGGCGGCCTTCCGCCTTGGAGACGACCTTCTGGGCGATCACGATCACGTCGTTCTCGCGGGGCTTCAGGCTTGCACGTGCGAGTCCTTCGGCGACGAGCGCCGCCAGGTCGTCGCCCGCCTCGATCATGGGGATCCCGGGGACCGCCAGGATCTCCAAAGCGGTGGTGCGGCTCATCCGAAGCGCTTGCGCAGCCGCGGCAGGACGTGCTCGCCGTAGAGGTGCAGGAACCGCTCCTGGTCGGGGCCAGGGGCGTGGAACACGAGATGGCGGAAGCCGAGGTCGACATAGACGCCGATCTTCTCGACATGCTCGTCGGGATCGCTCGAGACGATCCAGCGCGACGCCGCGCGCTCGAGCGGCAGCGCGTCGGCAAGCCGCTGCATTTCGACGGGATCCTCGACAGTCATTTTTTCTTCCGGGCTCAACGCCAGGGCCGCCCAGTGCCGTGTGTCCTGCAGCGCACGCTGGGCGTCGGTGTCGAAGGAGACCTTCACCTCGATCATCTGGTCGTAAGGCTGCGTCCGCGCGCCGGCCAATGCCAGTCCCTCGGCGACCTTGGGCAGCAGCGTCTCGGTGTAGAGCTCCCGCTTCTTGCCGCTGGTGCAGATGAACCCGTCGCCCGCCCGGCCGGCGTACTTCGCAATCAATGCGCCGGCGGCGGCGACGTAGATCGGCACCTCTGTATCGGGGCGGTCGTAGATGGTGGCCTTCTCGGTCCGATAGTACTGGCCCTCGAAGCTCACGCGCTCCTCGCGCCAGAGGGTGCGGATCAACGTCACTGCCTCGCGCAGGCGCGCGAACCGCTCCTTGAACTCAGGCCAGGGCGCGCCGGTCGCCGGCACCTCGTTCAGCGATTCGCCGGTTCCGATGCCCAGGATCACCCGTCCCGGAAACATCGCGCCCAGCGTGCCGAAGGCCTGGGCCACGATCGAGGGATGGTACCGAAAGGTGGGAGTGAGCACGCTGGTGCCGATCGCCACCCTGGACGTGCGGGCGCCGAGCGCGCCCAGCCACGCGAGCGAGTAGGGCGCGTGGCCGTCGATGTGCTTCCACGGCTGGAAGTGATCGCTGACGAACACCGACTCGAAGCCGACCGTTTCGGCCAGGCATGCGAAGTCGAGCAACTTTGACGGCGCGAACTGTTCGGCCGACGCCTTGTATCCGAGCTTGAGCACGGTTCAATCTTTCCCTGTGGCGAGAGTGAAGTCTTAATCGACCGGCAACCGGCGAACAACCACTTGCCGGATCCCGGGAGGCCGCCGGAACGTTGCATCGCCAGTCGAAAGTTTGACTCTCGCGATCACGATTGCAACGATCCTTGCCAACAGGGAAGGATACCCGGAATGGCGGGAGTGAACTGGACCGACTCTACGGTCGAAGCGGGCGGTATCAAGCTGCACCTGAAGCGCGCCGGCCCGACGGCCAAGAAGGCGCGGACCGTCGTGGTATTGCACCATGAGACCGGCACGCTGGATCGCCTGCCCTTCTACGATGCCCTGGCGGCACACTACGACGTGCTGCTGCCGCACCATCCCGGCTACAGCCGGTCCGAGCGGCCGGCCTGGATGCGCAGCGTGCGCGATATCGCCGTGATGCATCGCGGCCTGTTGAGTGGCTTGAATATCAAGGACGCGGCCCTCGTGGGCCTCGGCTTCGGCGGCTGGATCGCGGCGGAAATGGCCAGCATGGCTCCGGCCGATCTTTCCCACCTCGTGCTGGTCGGCGCCATGGGCATCAAGCCGCCGCAGGGTGACATTCTCGACCTCGCCATCACCGGCTATGTCGACTACGCCCGTGCCGGCTTCCACGACCAGAAGGTCTTCGACCGCGTCTATGGCGCCGAGCCGTCGATCGACCAGCTCGAGATGTGGGACATCTGCCGCGAGATGAGCTTCCGCATCGCCTGGAAGCCCTACATGTACAGCCAGACCCTGCCGCATCTGCTCGGCGCGGTGCGCGCGCCAGCCCTCGTGGTCTGGGGCGACGACGACCGGGTGGTGCCGCAGAGCGCCGCCGCACGCTACGTCGAGGCGCTGCCCAACGCGAGGCTGGAAATCGTCAAGGCGAGCGGCCATTGCGTCGACATGGAGCAGCCTGAGGCCCTCGCCAAGCTGATCGTCGACTTCATCGGCCCGGAGTAGCTGCCATGCACCTGATGTACTTCACCGAGCAACCGATGTCGGCCTATCCGGAGCAGGCCGGCCGCGATTTCGGCGCCACGGCGCTGATGTTCTCCAACAAGCATTTCGACCCGGTCGAGGGCTCCCGGCTCTACAACAACTACATCGAACAATACATGCTGGCCGAGGAGGTCGGCGTCGACGGCATCATGCTGAACGAACATCACAACGCGCCGTTCTGCATGCAGGCCAAGGCCAACATCTTCGCGGCCCTCCTGGCCGGCATGACCAAGAAGGTGAAGATCGTCATGCTGGGCAATCCGCTGCCGCTGGCGGAAAACCCGGTTCGCCTGGCCGAAGAACTGGCGATGATCGACATGATCTCCAAGGGCCGGCTGGTGTCCGGTTTCGTGCGCGGCGGCGGCCAGGAGCAGCTCGCCACCGGCGTCAATCCGGCCTTCAACCGCGAGCGCTTCGAGGAGGCGCACGACCTCGTCACCAGGGCCTGGACGCAAACAGGCCCGTTCCGCTTCGAGGGCACTCACTATCAGCACCGCGTGGTGAATCCGTGGGCGGTGCCGCTGCAGAAGCCCTATCCGCGCGTCTGGATTCCGGGCGTCATCAGCAAGGAGACGATCATCTGGGCAGCGCAGCAGCGCTACCCCTACATCGCGCTCAACACCTCGATCGAGCAGACCAAGAAGATCTGGGAGCTCTACGACAGCGTGGCGGCGGACGTAGGCTATGTCGGCGGGCCGGAGAACCGCGGCTACCTGATCCAGGTCCATGTCTCCGACAACGAAGAGAAGGCGATCGAGAACGCCCGGCAGTTCCGCTGGATGCAGGGCGAGTTCACCGGTCTCGCCCATCCGGTGTGGAGCACGCCCTCGGGTTACGGTTCGCCATCGGCGCGCCGCGCCTTCGTCGAATTCGCCTCGGGCCGCGCCAGCAATCCGCGCGGCGAGACCAGCTTCGAGCAGCAGATGGCCGATCTGCGCATCATCGCCGGCACCCCCAAGACCGTGGTGGCCAAGCTTAAGCGCATCCTGGAGGAGACACGGCCGGGCATCCTGGCGCTGTGGGGCAACGACGGCCGCGTCAGCCAGGAGGATTCGCTCACCTGTATCAGGCTGATCGGCCAGGAAGTGTTCCCGGCAATCCGCGAGATCGCCAAGAGCCTCGACCTCAAGAGTCCGTTCGAGGCCAATGCACCGGTCCATCTCAAGTATTCGACAGACCTGAAACCCCGCAAAGCCGCCGCGGCGGAATGAGGATCTCATGCAGTTAGGCGCATCTCTACCGGTCGGCGACATCGGCACCGGCCCGTCCGTCCTGCGCGACTACGCTCAGGCGGCAGAGGGCCTGGGTTATGATTATCTCGTGGCGCCCGACCATGTGCTCGGGGGCAACCCCAACGTCGACCACGGCAGCAAGCGCATGGGCACCACCGCCACCGCCTATCACGACCCCTTCGTGCTGTTTGCCTTTCTGGCGGGCGTCACCAGGAAGGTAGGCTTCGCCGCCGGCGTGCTGATCCTGGCGCAGCGCCAGGCAGCACTGGTGGCCAAGCAGGCGGCGTGCCTGGACGAGTTGTGCGAGGGCCGCTTTCGTCTCGGTGTCGGTGTCGGCTGGAACGAGATCGAGTTCCAGGGCCTGGGCGAGGATTTCAAGACGCGCGGCAGGCGCTCCGAAGAGCAGGTGCGCTACATGCAGGCGCTGTGGGCCGAGCCGCACATCACGTTCAAAGGTGAGTTTCACCACCTCGATGATGGCGGCATCAATCCGCGTCCGAAGTCCGGTCGCGTGCCGATCTGGTTCGGCGGCCATGCCGAAGCGACATTCCGGCGCGCGGCGCACTATGGTGACGGCTTCATGCCGCTCGCCTGGCCGGCGGGTGACGAGGCGCTCAAAGCCTTCGACAAGCTGCGGACGATGATCCGCTCCGCCGGGCGCGATCCCGCATCGGTCGGGCTGGAAGTCTGGGTCTCGCCCGGCATCGGCGCCGAGGCGGACTGGCGCAAGGAAATCAGCTTCTGGAAGAAGGCAGGCGTCACCCACGTCAACGCCCATACGTCCTACGTGAGCGCGCATCACAAGCGCATCGCCGGGAAGAGCTACGACGACCACCTGACGGCGATCACACGCTACCGCGCCGCCGTCGCGGACCTGCTGTGATGAAATTCGCGCTGCATTTCGGCAACAACAGCTTCCCCGATCTGGCCTCGGCGCATCGGCTGGTACGCTTGGCCGAGGCGGCGGGTTTCGATTCGGTCTTCGCTGTCGATCACGTCGTCCTGCCCGACACCTACAGCTCGACCTATCCCTATGCCGCCAGCGGCCGGCTGCCGGGCGACCGCACGGCGTCGCTTCCCGATCCCCTGATCTGGATGGCATCGGTCGTGGCGGTCACGACCCGGCTGCGCTTCATGACCGGCGTACTCATTCTGCCGCAGCGCAACCCCCTGGTTCTCGCCAAGCAGGTGGCGACGCTCGACCACCTGA
>RGPT01000197.1 GCA_010032545.1 Alphaproteobacteria bacterium | reverse complement strand
CCAGCGGACTCCTATACCAACAAGTGGTAGGCGTTCAGCCGGGAGCAACGACATGGAAATCAAGGGCGAATACAGGATCGCCGCGTCGCGCGAGAAGGTTTTCGCGGCACTAAACGACGTTGCCATACTGCAGGCGTGCATTCCGGGCTGTGAATCGCTCGAAAAATCATCCGATACGGAGATGAAGGCCAAGGTGCGCATGCGCATCGGGCCGGTCAGCGCCAGCTTTACAGGCAAGGTCACGCTTTCGGACCTCGATCCGCCCAACGGCTACAAGATCTCCGGCGAGGGCCAGGGCGGCGCGGCAGGGTTCGCCAAAGGCGGCGCGGTCGTCACCTTGGCGGAGGAGGGTGCGGAAACCGTCCTAAGTTACAACGTCGACGCCCAGGTCGGCGGCAAGATCGCCCAGGTGGGCGCGCGTCTGATCGACGGCACCGCCCGCAAACTGGCCGACGAGTTCTTTAGCAAGTTCGCGGCGATTGTCGGAGGCCCTCCCGCCGTAGACGGGCCTGCGGCTGCGGCGCCTGCATCGCCATCGCCGGCATCCGAGGCGGTGCAACGTGGATACAAGCATTGGATTGTCATCGCCGTCGGAGCGGCCGTTCTGCTTGTCGTGTATTTCGCGTCGCGTTGATGTATTTTTTCCGGCTGCAATTGAGCAGAGCGAGATTGTAGAAATTTACCGACGCACCGGTGCCTAGCGTCGCCGACAAATAATCTCTTCATGGCTGTATTGACGTAGACGCATGCCGTCACAATCTCTCCATACAACGCATTAATAAAATGTGGAGGGAGGAATGGAAGGTGTGGCGCGTCGCGTTCTTGACCGCGTCTATAACGTCGAGATTTTCATCGCCTGTCTGGCCTTCGTTTTGGTGGCCGTCGCGTTGATTTCCGACGTCCTTGCCCGAGAGCTCTTGGGCAATGGTCTCTTCGGCGCCCAGAAATTCGCTGTTTTTTGCACTGCCGTGGCGGGCCTTCTGGGTTTCGCCGTCGTCGTCCATTCCGGCGGCCACCTGCGCGTGCAGGCAATCGACCGGCTTTTCCCGACTGAATGGCACGGTACCATGGCGCGCATTGGCGACGTCATCTCTGCAGCGATCTGCCTGTTCTTCGGCATCTACGCGATCGAATTCGTTCGCAGTTCGATAAAGCTGGGCGAGTCGGACATGGTGCTCGAGATTCCGGTGTGGCCGATCCAGCTGGTCTTGCCCTACCTCTTCCTGATGTCGGCGGCCCGGTATGCGCTGTATGCGGCCTTTCCCGCCATTCGCCCGGCCGAGAAGGACCACGAATAATGGAAGCCGTCGCTCGCAATCTGCGTCCGCTTTACTGGACGATGGGGATCGTCATTGCGCTGTTTGGCGCGCTCGGCCTGTTCGGAGCAATGCCGGGGCCGAAGGTTCTGTTCTTTCTGGTGATGGTCGTCGGCCTGCTGTTTCTGCGCCAGCCGGTCGTGCTCGTCCTCGCGGTTGTCGCGGCATACACCCATGCCTTCTTCGCGACCAACAGCGGCGTCGAGTTCCTTTTGCAGGACATGTGGTTCGTCGTGAACCGCGAGGTTCTGCTGTCGATACCGATGTTCATCGTCGCGGGCGCGATCATGACGCGTGGGTCCATCGCCCAGCGTCTGATCAACGTGATGATCGAGCTGACGGCGCCGATCCCGGGCGGGCTGGGCGTCGCGGCGGTGCTGGGATGTGCGGTGTTTGCCGCCATTTCCGGATCGTCGATCGTCACCATGCTGGCCATCGGCTCGATCATGTATCCGGCGATGATCGGTGCCGGATACAACAAGCTGTTCTCGCTTGGATTGATCGCTTCGGCCGGCACGCTCGGGATCATGATCCCGCCGTCCATTCCGCTGATTCTGTTCGGCATCATGACCGAAGTGTCGATCACCGAGATGTTCAAGGCCGGCATTGGCCCGGGCTTACTGCTGACCCTGGCTTTTGCAGTTTACTCCTATGCGATGAACCGGCATATGCCGACCAAGCGCTGGAGCTTGAGCGGCATAGCGAAGGCATTGCGCGAGGGCATCTGGGCGATGTTGCTGCCGGTCATCCTCCTGGGCGGCATCTACTCCGGATACTTTTCGCCAACCGAGGCCGCGGCAGTCTCGGTGCTCTACGCCGTGATCGTGGAGACACTGATCCATCGCGACATGAAGCTGCCAGACTATGGCAAGGTTCTTGTCGAGACCGTGCAGCTGCTCGGCGTGCTCCTGCCGTTGCTGGCGATCGCCGCCAGCCTCAACACCGTGCTGGATTACGAGGGTGTTGCCGACGGTTGGGTGAACTTCGTCAAGGCTCACGTGACCGACAAGGTCACGATGATGATCGGAATCAACCTTCTTTTGCTGGTTGTCGGGTGTTTGATGGACGCGGGTTCGGCGATCATCGTCTTTTCGCCGCTTCTGCTCCCGTTGGCGACGTCGGTCGGCTACGACCCCGTTCATTTCGGCATCATCATGACGGCCAACCTGGAGATCGGTTATCTGACACCGCCGGTTGGTCTGAACCTCATCGTGGCGATGGCGGCCTTCAAGGAGAATTTTTGGACCATCTGCAAGGCGGCCATCCCTTTCGTCGTGCTGATGCTGCTTTGGCTCGTGGTCGTCATCGCATTTCCCGGGCTGTCGCTTTACTTCGCGAAGTAGAAAACAATTACACTCGCATAGAGTGAAATAAAATTTTAAACACAACCCGTGCAATGTAAAGTCGTCAAGCCATGTCAAGATGAGGTGCGTGGTCAAGTGCAACAGAAAAATGCGCACGTACACAAACAGGAGGCAAGATCATGACGGGGATGTTGAGGCGGAGTGTGGCCGGCGCTGCCGGCGCGGCGATGATGGCGTTGGCCGTTCCGGCGGTTGCCCAGCAGGAGACCTGGAAGGTCGGCTCGGCTGCCCAGCCCGGCAGTTCGTTGCTGACGATCGTCGAAGAAAACATGGCGAACTGGAACAAGGTTCCTGGCTTCAAGATCGAGCGGCAGTTTGTGGCCAGCGAACAGGAACTGGCCCAGCAGGTCCTGCGCGGCCGACTGCAGATGGCGAGCGTTTCCTTTGCCGGCATATCGCCGGCAGGCTTTCCCGAGGCGGCGCTTGCAAACGTCCCGTTCCTGTGGAGCAACGAAGCAGAACGCAACTACGTGCTCGATGGCACCGTCTGGAAGTACATGACCCGGCTCTTCGAAGCCAAAGGGCTGGTCGCCGTCGGCATTGGCGAGGTTGGTTGGAACGGCGTGGTCTGCAAGACCGCGTGCATGGGGCCTGAGTCGCTGAAAGGCCTGAAGGCGCGTGTGGCGCCGACTCCGGCCTCGCGGATGTTCTGGAGCGCCATGCAAGCCAACGGCGTCCAGATGCCTTTGTCGGAGCTTTTTCCGGCGTTGCAGCAGAATCTGGTCGTGGCGGCAGACCTGCCGTTTCCATATTACGTGACGACGCCCGCCCGCGAGTCGGCGCCGTTCTACTATGACCTCAGGCATCTGCACCATCCCTCGCTGGTGGTCGCCAACAAGGCGGCTTGGGACAAGCTCACGCCCGCGCAGCAGCAGGGCATCCGAGACGGCATGTTGCCGATCGCCCAGCAGCGCAAAATGGTCGCTGACGAAATCGCCGAGAAGGTCAAGGAATTCCGCGCCAAGGGCGGAACCTACGTCGAGCTTACGCCGGCGCAGCGCGATCAGTACCGCAAGCTGGTCGAAGGCCGCCAGATGGAACTGGTCAATGGCATGGGCGGAAAGTCGGCGGAGCTGTTCGATCTGATGCAGGCGGCTCGTCGTGAATTCCAGCAGCGCAAGCCCGGCGGGTGAGGGATCATCTTGCTGCTGATTGAGACGAACAAGGGCGAGGGGCCGCGAGCGATCGCGGCCCCTTTTCTTTGGCGGGAGCGAGGACGCGCGCAAAGCGCTTGACCAGTGCGTCCGGGGCTTGCGACAGTGAAACCAACGCCCTGCGGACGTGCCCCGGCGCGGTCGCACCGAACCAATAATTTGAGGGAGCTGAATAATGAGCATTTCCGTCGCCATGACCGTCAACGGCAAACCCGCCTCGGGCAAGGTCGAGGCGCGCACGCTGTTGGTTCAGTTTCTGCGTGAGAACCTCGGCATGACAGGCACCCACGTCGGCTGCGATACCAGCCAGTGTGGCGCCTGCGTCGTCCACGTCGACGGCAAGTCAGTGAAGTCCTGCACGATCCTGGCCGTCCAGGCCGAGGGCGCGAAAGTCGTCACGATCGAAGGCCTGGCCGCAAGCGCCGACAAGCTGCATCCGATGCAGGAAGCGTTCCGCGAAAACCACGCCCTGCAATGCGGCTTCTGCACCCCGGGCATGGTGATGAGCGCCATCGACATGGTGAAGCGCCACAACTACCAGCTCGACGAGGCGACCGTGCGCCGGGAGCTCGAGGGCAACCTTTGCCGCTGCACCGGCTACCACAATATCGTGAAGGCAATTCTGGCCGCCGCCCCGGCCATGAAGTCAGCAGGAGTGTAGCCCCATGACCGCTGCCACCGGAATTGGCGCCCGGGTTCTCCGCACGGAAGACAAGCGCTTCCTGACGGGCACCGGTCGCTATGTCGACGATCTGCCCCTCGCGCGGGCAACCTACGCGTACTTCCTGCGTTCGCCGCATGCCCATGCGAAGATCAAGAGCCTCGACATTTCCGCGGCAGCCAAGATGCCGGGCGTGGTCAACATCTTCACCGGCAAGGATCTGGTCGATGCCAAGGTCGGCGGTCTGATCTGCGGCTGGGTGGTCAAGGACAAGCACGGCGAGCCGCACAAGGCGCCGGCCCATCCGGTGATGGCCGTCGATACCGTGCGTTATGTCGGCGACACCGTCGCCATGGTCGTGGCCAATACCTATGACGAAGCCAAGGACGCCGCCGAGGCGATCAAGGTCGACTATGACGTCAAGCCGGCGAACATCGATCTCGCCAAAGCGCTCGACAAGGGCGCGGCCCAGGTTCATCCCGAGGCGCCAGGTAACCTGATCTACGACTGGGAGATCGGCGTGAAGGCCGATGTCGAGGCCGCATTCGCCAAGGCGGCCCACGTCACCAAGCTTGATCTCATCAACAATCGGCTGATCCCCAACGCCATGGAGCCGCGCGCCGCGGCGGCCGAGTACGACAAGGGCACAGGCAACTACACGCTTTGGTCGACGTCGCAGAATCCACACGTGCTGCGACTCATCCTGTCGGCTTTCGTGCTGGGCATTCCGGAACACAAGCTTCGCGTCATCGCACCCGACGTGGGCGGCGGCTTCGGCAGCAAGATCTTCTGCTACGCCGACGAGACGATGGTGTGCTGGGCTGCGTCGCGGGTCGGCAGACCGATCAAGTGGACCGCCGAGCGCAGCGAATCGTTCCAGACCGACTGCCATGGTCGTGACCACGTTACCCACGCCGAGCTGGCGTTGGACAAGGACGGCAAGTTCCTGGCGCTGAAGGTGGAGACGATCGCCAACATGGGCGCGTATCTGTCGACCTTCTCGACGGCAGTGCCGACCTATCTCTACGCCACGCTGCTGGCGGGGCAGTACACGACGCCGCTGATCTATGCGAATGTGAAGGCGGCGCTCACCCATACCGCGCCGGTCGACGCCTATCGCGGAGCCGGACGGCCGGAAGCGACCTTCGTCATCGAGAGCATCGTCAGCAAGGCCGCTGCCGAGATGAAGATCGACGCGGCCGAACTCCGCCGCAAGAACTTCATTCCGTCGACGGCCTTCCCGTACCAGACGCCTGTCGCGCTGCAGTACGATTCGGGCAACTATCCGCCGATCATCGACGAAGCCATGAAGATCGCCGACTACAAGGGCTTCGAGGCCCGCCGCGCCGAGGCCAAGTCGCGCGGCAAGCTGCGCGGCATCGGTTTCTCTTCCTACATCGAGGCTTGTGGCCTTGCGCCCTCGCAGGTCATCGGCCAACTGGGCGGTGGTGTCGGACAGTGGGAGTCGGCACAGCTCAAGTTCAACCCGACCGGCAACGTCCAGATTCTGACGGGTGCGCACAGTCACGGACAAGGTCATGAGACGACCTTCGCCCAACTCATCCACGACAAGCTTGGCGTGCCGATGGACCAGATCGAGGTCGTGCATGGCGATACGGCGACGACGCCTTTCGGCATGGGCAGCTATGGTTCGCGATCGCTGGCAGTCGGTGGTTCGGCGATCATGAAGGCCGCCGACAAGATCATCGCCAAGGGCAAGAAGGTCGCCGCGCATTTGATGGAGGCATCGGTTGCCGATGTCGAATTCGAAAACGGCATGTTCAAAGTGGCGGGCACGGACAAGAGCGTGCCGCTGGCCCAGGTCGTTTTCGCAGCCTACGTGCCGCACAACTACCCGCATGCCGACACCGAACCAGGCATGGACGAGAACGCCTTTTACGACCCGGCGAACTTCGTCTATCCGGCCGGCACGCAGATTTGTGAACTGGAGATCGACCCGGAGACAGGCACGACCGAGATCGTGGCTTTCACCGCCATCGACGATTTCGGCAACATCATCAACCCGATGATCGTCGAAGGCCAGGTTCATGGCGGCATCGTTCAGGGCGTTGGCCAGGCACTGATGGAAGGCGCCGTCTACGATAAGAACACGGGCCAGCTCATCAGCGGCTCATTCATGGACTACACCATGCCGCGCGCCGACAATTTCCCGTCGTTCAAGCTCGGTTACAAGGTCACACCTTGCCCGCACAATCCGCTGGGGGTGAAGGGTTGCGGCGAGGCCGGCGCGATTGCGTCGCCCGCTGCCGTAATGAACGCCGTCCACAACGCGCTGGCGCCGGTCGGCGTCAAGCACGTGGAAATGCCTGCCACGCCGCTCAACGTGTGGCAATCGATCCAGGGCGCCCAACGCCAAGCGGCTGAATAGGGCGCCGCGTAACCGGAGGAAATTGAGATGTACGATTTTGCTTATCACCGTCCGAAGTCGGTTGCCGACGCGACCGGCCTGCTGAAGAACAAGCCTGAAGCCCGTGCGATGTCGGGTGGCATGACCTTGATCCCCACGCTGAAGCAGCGCCTGGCGCGACCGAGTGACGTGGTCGATCTCGGCGGTCTAAAGGAGCTGGCCGGCATCAAGGTCGAAGGCAACAATGTCGTGATCGGCGGCATGACCCGACACGCCGATGTCGCGAGCTCTGCCGAGGTCAAGGCGGCGATCCCGGCACTGGCCTATCTCGCTGGCCACATCGGCGATCCGCAGGTGCGCAACCGCGGTACGATCGGTGGTTCGGTCGCCAACAACGATCCGGCGGCCGACTATCCCGGTGCGGTCGTGGCGCTCAATGCGACCGTCAGCACCAACACACGCAAGATCGCGGCGGACGACTTCTTCAAGGGGCTGTTCGAAACGGCTCTCGGCGAGGGTGAGTTGATCACCGGGATCAGCTTTCCCAAGGCGGAGAAGGCGGCCTACGTGAAGTTCCCGAATCCGGCCTCGCGCTACGCCATGGTGGGCGTGTTCGTCGCCAAGACGGCATCGGGCGTGCGGGTTGCCGTGACGGGCGCTGGCGCCTGCGTCTTCCGCGTCAAGGCGATGGAAGAGGCGCTTGCCAAGAACTTCTCCTCGGCAGCGATCAAGGACATCAAGATTCCGGCCGATGGCCTCAACAGCGATATCCACGGCAGCGCCGAATACCGCGCCCATCTTGTGGGTGTCATGGCGCGACGCGCGGTCGACGCCGCCAACAAGTAGCC
>RGPT01000196.1 GCA_010032545.1 Alphaproteobacteria bacterium | reverse complement strand
CTCCATCTTCATCGCCTCGACCACCGCCAGGGCCTCGCCCGCCTTGATCTCCTGTCCTTCGCTCACCGCGACCGAGGCCAGCAGGCCGGGCATCGGTGACAGCAGGAACTTCGAGGTGTCAGGCGCTGCCTTGACCGGCATCAGGGCATAGAGTTCGGCCTGACGCGGGGTCAGCACCAGCACGTCGGCCTGGCCACCCTCGAGAATCAGACGCCATCCCGGCCCCACGGCGTCGATCTGCACGGCGACCGCCAGGCCGTCGACCTCAGCATGGAACAGAGGCTCGCCCGGCGACCAGCCCGTCTTGATCCCGATGCGACGCCCGGCAACGTCCACCACGAAATCCAAGCCACCACCGCCCACCGAGAGCGCTACCGGCTGGCGGTTGAGCATGACGACGCAACTTTCCTGCACCAGCCGGACATGACCGGGCATCTTGCCCGCCGCGGCAGCCGCACGCTGGGCCTGAATGCGATCGACAACTAGAACATCGAAATTTCACCGCCTTCGTAGACGCCGGTATCGACGCGCACGTCGGGGCCGGGCACGGGTTCGCGGTATCTCACCAGCCGGCCGGTCGAAGGCAGGAAGTTACGGAACGGATCCTCGGCGTAGACCCGCGCCTCGACCGCCCAGCCCTCGAGCTTCACGTCCTTCTGGGCGAGCGGCAGCTTCTCCTTCGCCGCAACGCGGATCATCAGCTCGACCAGATCGAGGCCGGTGATGAGCTCGGTCACCGGATGCTCGACCTGCAGCCGGGTGTTCATCTCCAGGAAGTAGAACTTGCGGTGCTTGTCGACGATGAACTCGACCGTGCCGGCGCTCTTGTACTTCACGGCCTTCGCCAGGGCGACGGCCTGCTCGCCCATCGCCTTGCGTGTCTTTGCATCGAGGAACGGGCTCGGCGCTTCTTCGATCACCTTCTGGTGGCGGCGCTGGATCGAGCACTCGCGCTCCCAGAGGTAGAGGCAGTTTCCGTGGCTGTCCCCGATGAGCTGGATCTCGATGTGGCGCGGTTCCTCGATGTATTTCTCGATGAACACGCGGTCGTCGGCAAACGACGCCTTGGCCTCGTTGGTCGCCGACCCGAACCCCTCGTGGCACTCGGCATCGTTGTAGGCGATGCGCATGCCTTTGCCGCCGCCGCCGGCCGACGCCTTGATCATCACCGGATAGCCGATCTTCTGGGCGATTTTCACGGCCTGGTCGGCGTTGGGAATGGCCGCGAGATAGCCCGGAACCGTACTGACGCCCGCCTTCTGGGCCAGCTTCTTGGATTCGATCTTGTCGCCCATGGCGTGGATCGCCAGCGCATCCGGACCGATGAAGACGATGCCGGCCTTGGCCAGCGCCTTCTGGAATTCCTGCTTCTCCGACAGGAAGCCATAGCCGGGATGGACCGCCTGGGCGCCGGTCTTCTTGCAGGCGGCCACGATCTTGTCGATCTGAAGGTAGGACTGGGCCGAAGGCGCCGGCCCGATCAGCACTTTCTCATCGGCCTGCCGCACATGCAGCGCATCGGCGTCGGCCTCGGAATAGACAGCGACCGTCTTGATGCCCAGGCGCTTGCAAGTCCGGATCACCCTGCAGGCGATCTCGCCACGATTGGCGATCAGGATCTTGTCGAACAGGGGCTTGGCAACAGCCGCCGCATCCGCAGACTTCGCCCTGGATTTCCCGGCGACTTTCTTCGGCGCGGCTTTGGCGACCTTCTTCCTGGCGGCCATACTCACGATCCTTCTCTATTGCGGTCAAACAGGCCCCTGGCCCAGGCGGTGTGTGCCGCGATCAGCGGCATCCAGGCGACCAGCGCCCATAGCCACCACGGGTACTGGCGGCTGACGATGAAGTTCAGGGGGATGAGGACGAGCAACGCGAGCAGCGCCACCAGCACGTGCTTGCGCACGGCCTGGCGGCGTCTCGCGCGTTCCTCCGGCGACATGTTCACGGCAGCTTCTTCACAGAGGTATGTTGCCGTGCTTGCGCCAGGGATTCTCGAGTTTCTTGGTCTCGAGCGTTGCCAGCGCGCGGCAGATCCGCCGCCGCGTACCGTGCGGCATGATGACGTCGTCGATGAAGCCACGGTTGGCCGCAACAAACGGGTTGGCGAACTTCTCGCGATACTCTTCGGTGCGCGCGGCGATCTTCTTGGCATCGCCGATGTCGGAACGGAAGATGATCTCGACCGCGCCCTTCGCGCCCATCACCGCGATCTCGGCGCCCGGCCAGGCATAGTTCACGTCGCCGCGCAGATGCTTCGACGCCATGACGTCGTAGGCGCCGCCATAAGCCTTGCGGGTGATCACCGTCACTTTGGGCACCGTGGCCTCGGCATAGGCGTAAAGAAGCTTGGCGCCATGTTTGATGATGCCACCGAACTCCTGCGCGGTACCCGGCAGGAATCCCGGCACGTCGACAAAGGTAACGATCGGGATGTTGAAAGCATCGCAGAAGCGCACAAACCGCGCGGCCTTGCGCGAGCTATCGATGTCCAGGCAACCCGCCAGGACCATCGGCTGATTGGCGACGAAGCCCACGGTGCGACCGGCCATCCGGCCGAAGCCGACCACCATGTTCGCCGCCCACTCGGGCGACAGCTCGAAGAAATCTCCCTCGTCCACGACCTTCAGGATTAGTTCCTTGATGTCGTAAGGCTTGTTGGGGTTCTCCGGCACCAGCGTATCGAGCGAGAGATCGTCACGGTCCGCCGGATCGAGGGTGGTGCGCACCGGCGCCTTTTCGCGATTGTTCGACGGCAGGAAGTCGACGAAGCGGCGCAGCTGCAGGAGCGCCTCGATGTCGTTCTCGAAAGCGAGGTCGGAGACACCCGACTTCTGCGTATGGGTGAGCGCGCCGCCCAGTTCCTCCTGCGTCACGGTCTCGTGCGTCACCGTCTTCACGACGTCGGGGCCGGTGACGAACATGTAGGAGCTGTCCTTCACCATGAAGATGAAGTCGGTCATGGCCGGTGAATAGACTGCGCCACCGGCACAGGGCCCCATGACCATTGAAATCTGGGGGATCACGCCCGATGCCATGACGTTGCGTTGGAATACGTCGGCGTAGCCTGCCAGCGAGTCGACGCCTTCCTGGATGCGCGCGCCGCCGGAATCGTTCAGCCCGAGCACGGGCGCTCCGACCTTCATGGCCATGTCCATGACCTTGCAGATCTTGGCCGCATGCATGCCCGACAGCGCGCCACCGAACACGGTGAAGTCCTGGCTGAAGACATAGACCAGCCGGCCGTTGATCGTGCCATGGCCGGTGACCACGCCATCGCCCGGGATCTTCTGGGTCTCCATCCCGAAATCGATCGAGCGATGTTCGACATACATGTCGTATTCCTCGAACGAGCCAGGGTCGAGGAGGGCGTCGATGCGTTCCCGCGCCGTCAGCTTGCCCTTGCCGTGCTGTGCCTCGATGCGGCGCTGCCCGCCTCCCAGGCGCGCGCCGGCGCGCCGGCGCTCGAGTTCTTCCAACATCTGCTGCATCTATGTCTCCGGCCTTCCACGAAGGTTTTCAGCCATTAGCACGGCGGCGTCTAGCGCAGGAATCGCTTCTCGTTGTCCTTGACCGTGCCCATGCCCTGCAGCTCGAACACGTCCTCGACCGTGGCGATACTCGCTTCGACGCCATGGATGCCCCGATCCGCGCGGATCTGGGCGAAGGTCGCGCGCATTGCGCCCACGGAGGCACGAATGGCGTGGTTGCCCCAGATCAGCAAGCCGATCTTCCTGAGCTCCCTCACCCGGGCCACCGTCATTTGCGGATAGGCCGTCGGCACCAGGGCAATCGGCACCTTGCCGTCCCAAGCCCGAACGAAGGCCTCGATCTCGTCAGGCGTCTTCTGCTTGGAATGGACCAAAATCATATCGGCTCCCGCAGCCTCGTAGGCATGCGCGCGCTTCAAGGCCTCGTCCTGGCCCAGTCCCGCGATCAATGCTTCGGTGCGGGCCACGATCACAAGATCCGGGTCGCGCCGCGCCGCGCGTGCCGCCTCGATCTTGCCCTGGAATTCCTCGATGCGGACCATGTCCTGGCGGCCGCCGGCGATCAGGCTGGTGACCTTGGGAAAGCTCTTATCCTCCATCACGACCGCGGCAACGCCGGCGCGCTCGTATTGCTCCACGGCATAAAGCACGTTGATGGCGTTGCCGAAGCCGGTGTCGATGTCGGCGACCACCGGCCGTCCCGACCGATCGACGATCGCCCGTGTCATGTCGAGATGCTGGGTCATCGACACCATGCTGACATCGGGTACGCCATACATCGCCGAGAGTTCGAAGCCGCTCGCCCAGATCGCATCGAATCCCGCCTCGGCCGCCAGCATTGCCGACAGCGGACTATGCGCGGCCATCGCCTCTACGAGGCCGTTCTTCGCCAAAATCTGACGCAGCTTGCTGCCTGCTTCCATATCTCTTTCCCCTTCAGCCGCGAAGTCGCGCCTGCTCCAGTAGTGCTAGAAATCGCGCACTGGCGTCGATGTCCTTTGCCACCCCGTCGCGATGCTTCACCGCCAACGGATCGTCACCCCAGCGGTCGACCTGATAAAGCTCGTCGACCTGTGCGGCTGCAAAGGCGCCTTCGGAAGTCAACCGCCCTTCCGCCACCGCGAGCGCGATCACCAGAGATCCGGCGGTATGCGTGAGATTATAGAGCGCCGACAGGGCGAGATCGGCGTGCGCGGCGACGGCATCGCCGAGGCGTCGCATGGCCTCCTCTGGCTGGTCGACAAATGTGATCCCGCTCGCGACGGTCAACCGTGCACCGTATCTGTCCGCCGCCCAGTCGAGCAGCGGTTGCCAGGCGTCATGCTGCAGCTTCACGAGACTGGCTGGTGTGGTGGCGCGGTAGCACAGAAGATCGGATCCGGCATATTTCGCTGTATCGACGACGATCTCCGCGCGTCGCGGAACGACACGATCGACGCCGGTTGCCGCCAAGCGCGTCAGCGGCAGGTGAGCGGCGTTGATCTCCATCTTGTCGGGCACCCCGTCCCACTCGGCGGCGATGGCTTCGGCCAACGGCTTTGTCGGCACGACGAGAACGGCCTTCGCGGGGGTGCGCATGGGCTTGCCGTCAAGCAGCACACGGAACCCGCCGACGGCCGGCTCGACCGCTGTCTCCTTGTAGAAGCGCTTCACGGTGTACGCCTCGGCGGCGAAGGCTGCTGGGCAGGTGCTGCCGGGCGGCCGGCACGTTGGCGGAGGTCGGCCGAAGGCACTGGCATCTGCGCCCGCAACCCCGGCCTCAGGCCCTCGACCCTCGGCGCCACCGCGGCGCACGGATTGACGCCGGCCTGGCGTGCGGCCTGATTGACCTGTGACACAAGGCTGGGCACGACCCCGGCGCCAACGATCAACTTGGCAAGGTTGGGCTCCAGCGCGCCCGATGTCGGCCGGCCGCTCCCGCCCTTCAGCCGCAGCGGCGACGCCAAGGCTGAATTCTGCGTGTCGCGCGCTTCAGGTGCGAGAATGAACTCCCACCCCTCGGTGCGCAGATGCACGTAACCACCGCCCACCATCGTGGTACGCGGCGTATCGACGACCAGTCGGCGCAGGCTTGCGACGCCACCGCTCACGTCAAAGCGGCCTGCAATGCAATTGAACGGCACGCCGGTATCGGCACCACCGAGCAGGCGCTGGGTTTCTGCCGGCCAACTGGCAAGCGGCTCTCGCGGCCAAAAGCCCTTCGTGACGGCGATGTCGATCGACCCGCTGGCCGAGTTCAGCGCATCGCGGGTGGTGCGTCCGCCACCGCGCAGGCGCAGGTCGATGTCTCCCACGGCATCGCGAAGGCCGAGGTCGAAGCCGATCACGCTCGCCAATTCACCAAGGGAGACGCGGTTGGCCGATGCCGTGAGCGTGGCCTGACCGATGCGCCCCGTGGGATCGTAGACGAGATCGAACCCGGCCGAGCCACCGCCTATGGTCGCCGCGCCGCGGAAGGCGAAACGCGAATCGTTCGAGACCAAGGTAACGGAACCGTTCTGCATCTTGCTGCCGAGGCCCACAACCTCGCCCAGACGCACCGTCACCGAGACGGCCGCGCGGCCCAGCCAACTCGCCGCAAACGGGAGGGTGGGCACGATCCTGGGCTGCGCTGGCGACGATCCACCCGCAGGTGCCGGCGCCGGAGGTGCCCGCAATTCGCTGACGTCGAGCCGGCTGACGTCGGCGTTGACCGTTACAGTGGGAACGCCTTTGCGATCGGGCCGGAACAGCGCCTCGCCGGTGAGTTCGCTGGCCCCGACCTTCAGCGTCGACACCTCGACCTTGAATCCATTGCGCTGGGTCGCGGCCTTGGCATTCAGCACATAAGGCCCGCCGCGCGGAACCTGCAGGTGAATGTAGGGTCCGAAGACCGATACGTCCGGGCCTTCGGAGACAATCTGGACGTTGGTTCCCTTGACCCCCACGCCGCCCTTGATCGAGATCTTGCCGTCCCCGAAGCTGCCCTGCACGTCGATGTTGCCGGGCAGGCCCCTCATCCAGCCATCGAACGATCCGGCTGTCCCCGTAAGCGTGAACGGCTGTGTCTGCGGGGCACCGAATCGGCCCTCGAATTGCAACGGCTGGTTCGGCGCTGACGATTTCAGCGTGGCCGTCGCCACCTCGAGGACGACCGGCGGCCGACCGCCGCCGTCGGCAATGGTCAGAACCGAGTCGCGCACCTCGATAACGCCGATCCACGGGAAAGCGGGGTTCGTGCGCAAGCGCAGGGAACGGCTCTCGCCGGGATGCGGGCCGGAACCGTCGAGAGGCGGCAACATGTCGAGGTTGGAGTCGCCCACGTCATTGCGTTCAACCAGGATATCGGCGCCCTCGAGCATCAGCCGGCCGATCTTGATCTCGCCCAGGAACAGAGCCGCCGGATCGAGGAAGAGCGTGAGCTTGCGTACCCGCGCAAGCTCGGGACGCGATCCCCAAGGGGCGTTGGTGAGCGTCACGCCTTCGGCCACCATCGCGGGATAGCGGCCGATCTTCACCGCCAGCGGTACCTTCGCGGCGAGTTCGCGGCCGGTCACCTTGCGGATCTGTTCGGTGAGCCGGGCCTGGTAGCGGGAAAGGTCGCGGGTGGCACCCCAGATGAGTCCGGCGATCACGGCCAACGGAATCGCCGCTACGAGAACCCAGACCAGCCGCCTCCAGGGAATGCGCATGCCGTCCGATTCTCGCTCAATCGCCGTCCGTCGAGAAGCCGAATGCCTCGACCGTCCGCCGGAAGTGAGGCGGCGGCTCGGCGATGACCTTCAACTCGCCCTTGCCCGATGGATGCGGCAGCAACAGGCGACGGGCATGAAGATGCAGCCGGCGTGCATCGGCGACGGCGGCAAGCAGGGCTTCCTCGCCACCATACTTGCCGTCGCCGAGAATGGGGCAGCCGATCGCCGCGCAATGGACCCGCAACTGATGCGTTCGTCCGGTGCGTGGCCACAAAGCGAGCAACGCCGCTCGCTTGGCCAGACGATCGAGCTCCCGGAAGTGCGTCAGCGCCTTTTGTCCCTCTTCCTTGTCGACCTGCATCATCTCGCGATCGCGCGCGCCCGGCCGCTTGGCGAGCGGCAGGTCGATGGCGCCTTCCTTTTCTTGAGGCACGCCCACGACGACGGCCCAATAGAGCTTTTCGGTCTCACGCTGGCGAAACGACTCCGCCAGACGCTTGGCGGCCTGCCCGGTGCGGGCGATCAGCAGAAGCCCGCTGGTATCCTTATCGAGGCGATGGACCAACCGCGGTCGATCCTCGAAGCCGAACCTGAGGGCATCGAGCATGCCGTCGAGATGCCGC
>RGPT01000195.1 GCA_010032545.1 Alphaproteobacteria bacterium | reverse complement strand
ATAAAGTATCGCCGGCCGACGCCGGGCGAGCCCTGGACCACGCGGACTCTTTTCCCCTGAGACGATGATGGCGACCGACCTTCCGCGTCTGATGCGGGCCGCGACCATCGCCTCGATGTCGGTGGCGGTGGTCCTGATCGGCGCCAAGACGGCGGCCTGGCTGATGACCGAGTCGGTCAGCATGCTGTCGTCGCTGGTCGACTCGTCGCTCGACTTCCTCGCCTCCCTGATTACTTTCCTCGCCGTCCGCCAGGCGCTGACGCCGGCCGATGCCGATCACCGCTTCGGCCATGGCAAGGCGGAGGCCCTGGCCGGACTTACCCAGGCCGGCTTCATCGCCGCCTCGGGTGGCGGCCTGCTGCTGACAGTCGGCGACCGGCTCCTGCATCCTCACCAGATCCAGCGCGAGGCGATCGGCGTGGCGGTCAGTCTGTTCGCGATCGTGCTCACCCTCGGCCTGGTGGCGTTTCAAAACTACGTCGTTCGGCGTACCGGCTCGATTGCGATCGGCGCCGACAAGGCCCACTACAAGACCGACCTCGTGAGCAACGTCGCGGTCGGTGGCGCATTGTTCCTGTCGGGGCGCTTCGATCAGCCATTGTTCGACGCCGGCATGGCAGGCCTGGTGGCGCTCTATCTCCTCTATGGCGCGTGGGACGTCGGCCGCGGCTCGCTCGACGTGTTGATGGACCGCGAACTGCCGGACGCCGACCGGCTGCGCATTGTCGAGATCGCCAAGCGCCATCCCGAGGTGCAGGACATGCACGACCTGCGCACCCGGTCGTCGGGCCTCACAAAATTCATCCAGCTGCATATCGAGCTCGATCCGGTGCTCTCCCTCACGCGCGCGCACGAGATCGGCGATCAGGTCGAGGCCGACATACAGGCGGCGTTTCCCGATGCCGAGATCATCCTTCACGTCGATCCCTACGGCGTCGAGGAACGGCGCGTCGGCTTCGCCTGAGACCGTGAGCGCGCGGCCGTCCTTCGTTGTCGAGGATCAGTCGGAGGTCATCGACTTTCTCGCCGCCAGGTTGGCGCCGGCGCGCCGCATCGACACGCATGGCGCCGTGGTATTCCTCTCCGGCGAACGTGCCTACAAGCTCAAGCGCGCCGTGAAGTTCCCCTACATGGACTTCTCGACCGCCGCGCGACGGGCGGTCATGTGCGCGGCCGAGATCGACATCAACCGTCAGCTCGCCCCGGAGATCTATCTGGGCGTTGCCCCGATCCGCCGGGGCGGCGACGGCCAGTTCACACTGGGCGAGCCGGGCGAGTCCTGTGCCGATGCCGTGGATTGGCTCGTCGTCATGCGTCGCTTCGACGAGGAGGGGATGCTCGACCGCATGGCCGCGCGAGGGGCGCTGACTCCGGCGCTGATGACAGCTCTGGGTGCCCGCGTTGCGCGGTTCCACGACGGGCTGCCGCCGATCCGTGCAGGATTCGGCGGACCGGACGACTACCGCCATTCCGTCGCCGCCGACGTGCGGCAGATGCGCGAGGCGGGCGACCGCCTCGATCCTCCGACCAGCGAGGCCCTGGCCGAGGCGATACCGCGGGCCTTCGAGCCGTTCGTGGACCTGGTGACGCGGCGCCTCGCGGCCGGCGCGGTCCGGCGCTGCCATGGCGATCTTCACCTCCGCAACATCGTGCTGCTGGCCGGGCAACCGGTGCCGTTCGACGCCATCGAGTTCTCCGAGAAGATTGCCAATATCGACGTGCTCTACGATCTGGCCTTCACGCTGATGGACCTGTCGCGACAGGGCCTGGGGGCGCTGGCCAACCGGCTGCTGAACGAGTGGCTGTGGCGTATCGCCGATCTGCCGGCGGCTTCGCACGACGAGGCGCTGGCCCTGCTGCCGCTTTTCCTCGCGCGCCGGGCCTCGATTCGCGCCTATGTCGACTCGGCGATCAGCGCGGTGAGCGGCGGCGACAACGCCCCTGCGCGGGCCTACCAGCAGGCGGCCTTGCGCTTCCTGCAGCCTGCGCTGCCCCGTCTGCTGGCCGTCGGCGGCCTGTCGGGCAGCGGCAAGACGACCCTGGCCCTGAAGCTCGCGCCCGAGATCGGCCGGACGCCCGGTGCCGTCGTCGTGCGCAGCGACGTCGAGCGCAAGCGCCTGACGGGCATCGCATTGGAGGAGCGGATGCCAGCGGGCAGTTACTCGCCCGAGTCGTCGGCCCGTGTCTACACCGCCCTGCTGTCCCGGGCCGAGCGGGTCTTGCGTGCGGGCCACAGCGTCGTGCTCGACGCGGTCTTTGCCCGCGAGGACGAACGCCGGGCGGCCGAAGCCCTGGCGGCGAAGGTCGGCGTACCATTCGAGGGGATTTGGCTCGACGTGCCGAAGGACGTGGCCCAGGCCCGCGTCGCCGCCCGCAAGGGCGATGCCTCAGATGCCACGCCCGAGGTGGTCGAGCGCCAGTTTGGCTACGACCTCGGCCCCATCGGGTGGAAGCGGCCACCAGCCGGCAGTTAGAGCGGGACGGCCTCGGGTCGAATCGGTTGGCGAACAGGGTGCAGTCACCGCCAGCATTCGGTCACACGGATATAATGAGCAGATTCAGCAGAGAAAGACTGTGAACTGCCATAGGCTGGCGCCGGAACTACGCCGGCGTTTTTCATTTTCGGCACGACCTCCCGCGGCACGCCTGCGGGTCGCCTTTTAGCCTGGTGTAGCCGCCACGGGGCCTGACCCGTGGACAGTCCCAAGAACTACCCCGTCCCAACCACACGCCGAATACCGACGTGGGAACAGACAGTTAACGACGCCTGGGACACAGGCGCGCCGGGGTTCGTGCAAAGGAAGAATCCGAGAGTCACCTAAAAGCCAATGGAATATGGCCAATCCCCGAGTCTGGCCCGACTCCGGGCACAACACTTGGTCCATTCAGGTGGGCCCCGTGAGCTGGCGAAAAGCCTGCCGTTACTGGCTTTCCGGCGTGCGGAGAGCCGAAATCGTGTGGGGGGACCCGGAGGGAGACTTCGGCGTGGAGTTACGCCGCACAAGCCGGGTCGGCAGACGAGTCTGGAGTCGTCCTGCCCTAAGCGCGCTTCTTTGCCGCCGCGCCACGGGGCAGGTAGCGGGCGAGATACTGGCCGGTGTAGCTCTCCGCCACCTTGACGATCGCCTCGGGCGGGCCTTCGGCGACCAGCCGGCCACCGCCGGCGCCGCCGTCGGGGCCGAGATCCAGCACCCAGTCGGCGGTCTTGATGACCTCAAGGTTGTGCTCGATCACCAGCACGGTGTTGCCGGTCTCGACCAGCCGGTGGAGGACTTCGAGCAGCTTGCGCACGTCCTCGAAATGCAGGCCGGTGGTCGGCTCGTCGAGAATGTAGAGCGTGCGGCCGGTGGCGCGGCGCGACAGTTCCTTGGCGAGTTTGACACGCTGTGCCTCGCCGCCCGAGAGCGTGGTCGCCTGCTGGCCGATGTGGATGTAGCCGAGGCCGACCTGCTGCAGCGTCAGCAGCTTGTCGCGGATGATCGGAACGGCCTTGAAGAACTCGCAGCCCTCGTCGACCGTCATGTCGAGGACGTCGGCGATCGACTTGCCCCGGAAGACGATTTCCAGAGTCTCGCGGTTGTAACGCTTGCCCTTGCAAACATCGCACTGGACGTAGACGTCGGGCAGGAAGTGCATCTCGATTTTTATGACGCCGTCGCCCTGGCAGGCCTCGCAGCGACCGCCCTTGACGTTAAACGAGAAGCGCCCGGGCTTGTAGCCGCGCTCCGTCGATTCCGGCAGCTGCGAGAACCAGTCGCGGATCGGCGAGAAGGCGCCGGTGTAGGTGGCGGGATTGGAACGCGGCGTGCGGCCGATCGGCGACTGGTCGATATCGACGATCTTGTCGAGGTGGCCCACGCCATCGAGGCCGGTGTGTGCGCCGGGATGTTCGCGCGCGTTGTTCAGCCGCTTGGCCAGCGCCTTGTAGAGCGTCTCGACGATCAGCGTGCTCTTGCCGCTGCCCGAGACGCCGGTGACGCAGGTGAAGGTGCCGAGAGGGATGCCGGCCGTGACGTTCTGGAGGTTGTTCGCCTTGGCGCCCTTGATCGTGAGCCAGCGGCCCCCCTTACTGCCCTGGGGTGGCGGTTCGCGCCGCACCTTGGGGATGGGGATCTGGCGAAAGCCGGAGAGATATTGGCCGGTGAGGCTGGCGCTGTTGCGCATCACCTCCTCGGGTGTGCCCTGGGCCACCACATGGCCGCCGAGAGCGCCGGCGCCGGGGCCCATGTCGACCAGATAGTCGGCGGAGCGGATGGCGTCCTCGTCATGCTCGACCACCAGCACCGTGTTGCCGAGGTCACGCAGGCGGGTCAGCGTTTTTAGCAGCCGGTCGTTGTCGCGCTGGTGCAGGCCGATAGATGGCTCGTCCAGCACATAGAGCACGCCGGTGAGGCCCGAGCCGATCTGTGAAGCGAGCCGGATGCGTTGGCTTTCGCCGCCCGACAGCGTGCCGGAAGTGCGATTGAGCGTAAGGTAACTCAGGCCGACATTGTCGAGAAAGCCCAGCCGCTCGTTGATCTCCTTCAGGATACGCTCGGCGATCTCGCGCTGCTTGGCCGTGAGCCTGGGCGGCAGATCGAGGAACCACCGCACGGCATCGCCGATGGAGAATTCGGTGACCTGGCTGATGTGCAACCCGCCGATCTTCACGGCCAACGCCTCGGGCTTCAGCCGTGCGCCGCCGCAGACTTCGCATTTGCTCTCGTGCTGGAAGCGCTCGAGTTCCTCGCGCACCCAGGAGGAATCGGTTTCCTTCCAGCGGCGATCGAGGTTGGGGATCACGCCCTCGAACGGCTTGGTGGTCTGGTACTGGCGAATGCCGTCGTCGTAGCGCATCGCGATGGATTCGCCGCCGCTGCCCTGCAGGATGGTGTCGCGCACCTTCTTGGGCAGGTCGCGCCACGGCGTCGACATCTTGACCTTGAAATGCTTGGCGATGCTCTCGAGCGTCTGCATGTAGTACTGGCCCGAGGAATCGGCCCAGGGCGCGATCGCCCCCTCGGCCAGCGAGAGGCGATCGTCCGGCGCCACCATCTCGGGATCGAAGAACATTTTTACGCCCAGGCCGTCGCAGGCCGGGCAGGCGCCCTGCGGGGCGTTGAAGGAGAATAGCCGGGGCTCGATCTCCTCGATGGTGAAGCCGGAGACCGGGCAGGCGAAGCGGGCGGAGAATACCGTGCGCTCAGCCGTATCGGCGTTCTCGGCAATGGCGAGGCCTTCGGCCAGGGTGAGGGCTGTTTCGATCGAGTCGGCGAGGCGGTTGCCGAGATCGGGCTTCACCACGATGCGGTCCACGACGACGTCGATGTCGTGTTTGAACTTCTTGTCGAGTGTCGGCGCCTCGGCGATCTCGTAGATCTTGCCGTCGACTTTCACGCGCTGGAAACCCTTGCGCTGCAACTCCTGCAGTTCCTTGCGATACTCACCCTTGCGGCCGCGCACGATGGGCGCCATCAGATAGAGGCGCGTGCCGTCAGCCATCGATTTGATGCGGTCGACCATCTGCGAGACCGTCTGGCTTTCGATCGGCAGGCCGGTCGCCGGCGAGTAGGGCACGCCCACGCGCGCGAACAACAGGCGGAGATAGTCGTAGATCTCGGTGACGGTGCCGACCGTCGAGCGCGGGTTGCGCGACGTCGTCTTCTGCTCGATCGAGATCGCGGGCGACAGGCCTTCGATAGAGTCGACGTCGGGCTTCTGCATCAGTTCCAGGAACTGGCGCGCGTAGGACGAAAGGCTCTCGACATAGCGACGCTGGCCTTCGGCATAGACCGTATCGAAGGCGAGAGAGGATTTGCCGGAACCGCTCAGACCGGTGATCACCACCAGCCGGTCGCGCGGGAGGTCGAGGTCGACGTTTTTCAGGTTGTGTTCACGCGCGCCACGGATCGATATGAAGCGGTGCGGTTCGGCGACAGGTAAGCGGGATTTGGCCATGATGACTGGAGAATAGGCGATGCGCGGGACCACCGCATATGGCGATTAACCCCCAGCCCCGCCAGTCCCGGTATCCAGTCGCAGTATCAGGCCGCCTGTGCTTGCGCTGCTAGCACGCGGTCTGTCGGGCGGTCGTTCATCAGCAACTGCATCGTGCCGGCGGCCAATCCGACCAGCACTCCGATCTTCCAGGCGACGTCGTAGGAACCCATCAGATCGAAGACATAGCCGCCGCCCCAGGCGCCGAGGAACGAACCGGCCTGGTGGCTCAAAAAGGCGATACCGGTGAGGGTCGACAGAAAGCGCAGGCCGAAGATCTGCACCACGAGGCCGTTGACAAGCGGAATGACGCCCAGCCACAGCGTCCCCATGGCAGCGCCGAACAGGACAACGGTGAGCGGTGTGGGCGGCAACATGAAGAACAGCGCCAGTGCGAGCGAGCGCAGAAGGTAGATGGCGCCGAGCAGCAGGCGCTTGGGGTAGCGGTCGCCCAGCCAGCCGAACAGCCAGGAACTCAGAATGTTGAAGCCGCCGATCAGCATCAGGGCAATGGCGCTGTAGGAGGCATCCATGCCGCACTGGGCGAGGTAAGTCGGCAGGTGGGTGGTCAGGAACACGAGTTGTAGCCCGCAGACGAAGAATGCGATCGACATGACGACGTAGCCGCTGTGGTGACGCGCCTCGTTGAGAGCGCCCAGCAGCGTCAAGTCGCGATCTGTCGGCAGGCTGTTGGGCAGCTTGTCGGCACTGCTGCCGATCCAGGCCGCCGGCAGCATGGCGAAAGCCAGAATGACGAACGCCCAGACAGCCGCTCGCCAGCCGTCGGTATTCAGAAGATAGGCGGCGATCGGCGCCGTCAGCATGGTGCCGACGGAACCGGCCGCCGAGACGATGCCGAAGGCCAGCGTGCGACGGGTCGGTGTGACCACGCGGGCGGCGATGTTTGCGGTGATGCCCGAGGTCGTGCAGGCGAGTGCCAAGCCGATCAGCACGCCGGCGCCGATCACGATCGGCAGCGCGCTTTGGGCCGTGGCGGTGAGCCAGATGCCCAGGATGAAAAGGGCGCTGCCGATCAGCGCCACCCAGCGCGTACCATACTTGTCGGCGAACACGCCGGCAATTGGCTGGCTGAGCCCCCAGGCCACCTGCTGCACCGAAATCGCGAGCGCGAAGTCCGAGATGGCGATCCCGAGCTCCTTGGAGGCTGGCGCCTGGAACAGGCCGAGATTCTGCCGGATGCCCATGGCGAGGGTCATCATCAGCGCCGCTCCTCCCAGCATGGCGTACGCCTGGCCGCGGGAGACCTCGGACACATGGAAAGGCTGCTTCATGACGGCGACAATAGGAGAGAGGCTGCTTGCACGACCAATGAATTGTCGGAGGGGGCCCATGAGCGAAGCTCACCCCACAACCCAAAATTGGTGGCTGCCCACAGGCAACCGGGACTAGGTTGGCCGCCGTGAGGTAGGTGCCGCGTCCCGCGGCGCCGGGAAAGCAAGGAGGCCCCCATGGCGGGCAGCGTCAACAAGGTCATTCTCGTCGGCAATCTGGGTCGCGACCCCGAAGTGAAGTCGATGCAGGATGGCCGATCCATGGTGAACATGTCGGTGGCCACGTCCGACACCTGGCGGGATCGCCAGAGCGGCGAGCGCAAGGAGCGCACCGAATGGCACCGCGTCGTCATCTTCAACGAAAAGCTGGCGGAAGTTGCCCAGAAATTCGTACGCAAGGGCTCCAAGATCTACGTCGAGGGCCAGCTCTCGACGCGTAAATGGACCGACCAGAGCGGCCAGGAGCGCTACACGACCGAAGTCGTGATCCCTCGGTTCGGAGGGGCGCTCACCATGCTCGATGGCCGCAGCGGTGGCGAGGGTGGCGGTGCGCCGGCTGGTGGCATGGA
>RGPT01000194.1 GCA_010032545.1 Alphaproteobacteria bacterium | reverse complement strand
AGGCGGGCGGTGAGGGCGCGCGTGCGCGGCCCGAAGGCGGAGAGGTGGAGCGTGATCGGATCGCGCGTGTTGAAGAGATCAAGCTCGGGATTGAGGAAGCGGATCTTTCGGCTCTGGCCTTCCATCTCGAAGTCGACGGTCTTGCCGGCGAGCAGGCCGTAGACCTGATGGATATAGGTCTCCATGTCCTTGATCTTGATGGCGCCGAAGCCCATGGCGCGCCGCGCCGTGAAGCCGGTACCGATGCCGAAGTCGATGCGGCCCGGCGCCAGGCTGTTGAGCGAGGCCAGTGCGTTGGCGGTGACCGGCGCGATGCGGTTGGACGGCACCAGCACGCCGGTGCCGAGCCGGATGCGCTTCGTGTTGACGGCGGCGGCACCCATGGCGACGAAGCAATCGGCGCTCAGCATCTGCGTGTCGTAGAACCAGGCGTGACTGAAGCCCAATTCCTCGGCGCGTTTCGCCAGCTTCCAGGAGTCTGCCGCCGTGGGCAGGGCAATGCCGAATTCCATGTGTCTCTCCGTCCTCAGGTGTCGGCGAGGGCCGCCAGCATGCGGTCGCGGGCGGCGAAGTCACCGTCGTCATGGACGGGCTGCAGGCAGACGTGCGTGGCGCCGGCCTCGAAATGCGCGCGCAGGCGCTTCTTGACGGTGGCGGCATCGCCCCACAGGACCATGGCGTCGATGAAGCGATCGCTGCCGCCGTCGGCCAGTTCGGCCTCGCTGAAGCCTTCGCGCAGCCAGTTGTTGCGATAGTTCGGCAGTCCCATGTAGCGCGCCAGTTCCTTGCGGCCGAGCGCGCGGGCGCGCACGGGATCGGTCTCCAGCGTCACTTTCTGCTCGACGGCCAACGCCTTCTTCGGTCCCAGGATCGCGGCGGCCTTGGCGGTGTGCGCGGGCGTCACGTTGTAGGGCACGGCGCCCATCGACTTCTCGGCGCTGAGCGCCAGCATCTTTGGTCCGAGGGCCGCGACCATCACCGGCGCTTCGTCGCCGGCGGGCAGGCCCTTGTGGATGCCGTCGAGATAGGCGCGCATGGCGCCGAGAGGCTTGTCGTAGCGGTGGCCGCGCAGGCCTTCGACCATGGGAATATGGCTGACGCCCAGGCCCAGGATGAAACGGCCGCCGTAGAAGTTGTTCAGCGAGACCATGGCGCGCTGCGCCGTGAAGGCGTCGCGGGCATAGATGTTGGCGATCGAACTGCCGATCATCAGCTTGCTGCTCTTGGACAGCAGGTAGGCCGCCAGCGACATCGATTCGTAGCCGCGCGATTCGGGATACCAGAACGATGCATAGCCGGCGCGCTCGACGACCTGCATCAGGTCGGCGAGCTGCTGTCCGTTCAGCTTGTCCGTCGAATACCAGACTCCCAGGCGTCCCAGTTTCATGTCTTTGCTCCGTCGGATTGAATGTCTTTGGCGATGCCGCGCAGGATTTCCCGGTCGGCGTCGTTCCTGACCGCGATCGAAAATTCGCAATGGGTGACGACCTTGCCGAAGCGGTCGCAGAGCTTCCGCGCGATCGTGTCGTAGGTGCCGATGGTGGCGAAGGTCTCCAGAACGTCGTCGGAGATGTGCTGTGGCATCTCCTCCCAGCGCTGGGCGCGCGACAGCAGTTTCAGCCGGTCGGCAAGGTCGCCGAGGCCAAGATGCTCGAAGGCGGAGCGATACTGCGGCGTCGAGGCATAGAAGGCGACACGCGCCCGAACGTCGCGAATCTTGGGCGCGAGCTCGGCCTCGGTGGCCGCCGTGGCGACCAGCGGCTTCATGCCAACCTGGAAACCCTTCAGCGAGCGGCCGGCCTTGGCCGCACCGGCGCGCACTGCCGGCATCATCACCTGCTCGATGTAGGAGGGCGTGCAGACGGGATGCGGCCGAATGCCGTCGGCCACCTCGCCCGACACCTGGCACATCACCGCGTTGACGGCCGCGATCTGGATCGGAATGTGCGGATGCTCGATCGGGCCGGGATTGAACAGCGGCACCATCAGGTTGATGTTGTAGTGCGGGCCTTTTACGTCGAGCGGCGTGCCGTTCTGCCAGTTGTCCCACACCGCGCGCACGGCGTGGACGTATTCGCGCATCCATGGCCCCGCCGGCGTCCACGGCATGCCGTAGCGGCGCTCGATATGCGCCTTGACCTGCGTGCCGAGGCCCAGTGTGAAGCGGCCGTGCGACAGTTTCTGGACCGTCCAGGCGCTGAGCGCCGTCACGGTGGGGCTGCGGGGAAAAGCGATGGCGACCGAGGTGCCGAGCTTCAACGTCCGGGTTGCCTGGGCGGCCAACGCCATGACGATGAACGGATCGTCCTTGGTCTCCTCGACGACCAAGCTGTCGTAGCCGATGTTTTCCAGCAGGCGTGCGTTCTCGCCGATGCTGTGCAGGTCGAATGGCACTTCCGGCGCGCGCAGGCCCGGATCGACCTTGCCGAGGGGCAGAAGAGTTTCTAACAGCACGTGTCTGCTCGGTGATGAATGGAGGGGGGCTCGCGGGCCGGGAGCCTAGCACCGGGCGGTGCCCGGGCAAGCCGCCTCACCCCGCGATGCGAGCCGGAAAGGAGAAGACGGTGATCGTTGTCGTCATGGCTTCATGCCGGCAGCGCTATTGACCAGCCAGTTCGCGACGCTTCAGGAGCCTGCTCCGGCCGAGCGACCGATCGTCGTCGATGTCGGCGGCGCGCCGGACGAAATCGCCGGCAGGATTGTGCAGGATCTCGAATTCCGCTGCCGCGAAGGCGAGGCGGCTTCGAGGTTGCGGCCCGGCCCCGAAATCCCATAGCCTTCGGCAAACGGCGGCGAAGACCGCCTTTCCGGAGGAAACATGCATCCGATCGTTCGGTCCGCCGCTGCGCTCTTGCTCGCGTTCGGCCTTGCCTCGCCGCTCTCGGCCCAGACCAAGTGGCCGGAGAAACCCATCAAGCTGGTCGTCGGGTTCACCGCCGGCAGCGCCACCGACGTCACCGCCCGCCTGTTCGCGCAAAAGTTCAGCGAGGCCTGGGGTCAGCCTGTCGTCGTCGAGAACATTGCCGGCAATTCGGGGGCCATCGGCGTCGATCGCGTCGCCAAGGCCGCCCCCGATGGCTACACGCTGATGTGGTCGGGCAATGCCGCCATCACCATCCTGCCCAGCCTGCAGACTCTGCCCTTCGATCCGGTCCGCGATTTCGCGGCGATCTCGACGTCGCTCTCGATGCCGTCCGTCTTCGTCGTCAACAACGACCTGCCCATCAAGTCGATGCCGGACCTGATCGCCTATGCCAAGGCCAATCCCGGCAAGCTTTCCTACGGCACGCCGGGCGTCGGCACGCCGCAGCACATCGCCGGGGAACTTTTCTGTGTCCTCGCCGGCATCAAGATGGAGCACATTCCCTATCGCGGCGCCAATCTCACCGATGTGATGAGTGGTGTCGTGGCGGTCGGCATCCAGAACGCCGGTGCGGCCATGCCCATGGTGCGCGACGGTGGCGGGTACGCCGCAGCCGATCCTCGACAAGGTCCGGGCCGAATCGCTGAAGGTGCTGGCCGATCCCGAGATGGCGAAGAAGTTTGCCGCCATGGGGCTCGACCTCGTCGGCAGCACCGCCGAGGAGACCAAGGCCGCGATCGCCGGCGACATCCCGAAATGGGGTAAGGTTATCAAGGATGCCGGGATCAAACCGGCGAACTAGCTCACAGTTCACACCCGAGGATGCCGTCATGAATAGCCCCGACCGTCTGCGTGCCCTGCTGGCCAAGCCCGGCCTTGTTCTGATGCCGGCGGTCTGGGACGGGCTCAGTGCCAAGCTGGCGGCCGCCGCCGGCTTCGAGACGGCGTTCCTGTCGGGATCCTGCGTGGCGGCGAGCCGGCTGGGCGGACCGGACCTCGACCTGATCTCCTTCGGCGAGATGTTCGACTCCTTCAACATGGTTCACGCCGCTGCTCCCGGAACGCTGGTGCTGGCCGATGGCGATCATGGCTATGGCAACGCCATGAACGTGCAGCGCACGGTGCGCGCCTATGGTCGTGCCGGCGCCGCGGCCGTCCTGATCGAGGACAAGATCACCCCGCGTGCGCTTGTGTCCGCGGGCAAGCCCTGCCTGTCGCGGGACGAGGCGCGCATGAAGATCCGTGCCGCCGTCGAAGCCGCCAAGGAGTCGGGCATCCTCGTGCTGGCCCGCACCGATTGCCGGCCGACCCAGGGCATCGACGAGGCAGTGGCCCGTATCGAGATGTACGTAAAGGAGGGTGCCGACATCCTGTTTCTCGACTCGCCGGCCGACGATGGAGAGATCCGCCGGGCCGTTGCGGCGGCCGGCGGCCGTCCGTCGTTCGCGGTGCTGTCGCCGGGCGCGCCACGGGCGACACCGTCGCAGACCGAAGCGGCGGCACTCGGCTTCAAGATCGGCACCTATCCGACAGGCATGCTGTCGCCGGCGATTGCGGGCATGAAGGCCGGGCTTGCGGCCCTGGCAGCGGGGGGGGCCGAGGCGAAGAGCGCCCTGCCGCCGCCGGAGCTGCGGGCGACGCTCGGCTATGCGGATTACGATGTTGCGGCGAAGCCCTTCATCGTGCCGGCTTGAAACGCACTGGCGATCGTCGGGCGGGCCGCACGAACGACCAAGTGGAGGCAGACGATGAACAAGCAGTACGATCGTGGCGCTGAGGATCTCGGCAACATCGTTGGGCTGGAACACGTCAATCTGCAGATCGAGGACCAGGGGCGGGCGACGCTGTTCTACATCAGCGGGCTGGGGCTGACGCGTGATCCGTTCATGATGACCAGCATCGACAACATGTGGGTCAATGTCGGGCGCAGCCAGTTCCATCTGATCACGGGAGTGCCCCAGCACCTGCGTGGCCGGGTTGGTCTCGTGCTGCCTGATCGCGCCGCGCTCCTGCGCCGGCTGGAAAGCCTGCGCAAGCCCCTCGAGGGAACGGCGTTCGACTTCACCGAGCATGACGACCATGTCGAGGCGATCTGCCCCTGGGGCAACCGTTTCCTCTGCCATGATCCGGTGCCGCGGTTCGGCCGCATCAATCTTGGAATGCCGTATGTCGAGTTCGACGTTCCGATTGGCGCCGCGAAAGGCGTTGCGAGCTTCTACAGCCGTGTTTTCGGTGCCGCGACGACCGTCGATGGCACCGTCGCACGGATTTCGGCCGGCATGGACCAGGAGCTGGTCTTCCGCGAGACCAAGGCGAAGCTTGCGCCGTATGACGGCCACCACATCCAGGTCTATGTCGCAAACTTCTCGGGCCCGCATCGCGCGCTGATCGAGCGCGGCCTGATCACCGAGGAGAGCAACCAGCACCAGTACCGCTTCGACAGCATCGTCGATCTGGAAAGCGGCAAGCCGCTGATCCAGATCGAGCACGAGGTGCGCAGCATGCGCCACCCGCTCTATGCGCGGCCGCTGGTCAACCGCAATGCCCAGCAGACCAACAGGAATTATGCCCCAGGCTACGATGCCTTCATTCCGGGGGCGGCGGCGGAGGAGATGGACGATCCCCGGGTCGCCCTGCGCCAGCGCCGCATGGAGAACGTGACGCCTCAAGGCACCGCGCGGCGTCGCGGGGGATAGGCACGCTGCCAGCCTTGGCTGGACCTCTGCAAGGCCCGATCGCTCCTTGACCCGAGCCACTTGTCCCGGCTGCCGGATGGCCTATATCCATCGCCGGTTCAATTCACACTTTGCGGGTGGCAAAAAATGAACGGCGACGCCGGTAGCGCTCAAGCCCATCAGTTTCAGGCCGAGGTCGCCGAGCTGCTGAACCTGATGGTCCATTCGGTCTACTCGGAGACCGATGTCTTCCTGAGGGAGCTGGTTTCCAACGCCTCCGATGCCCTGGACAAGGTCCGCTACGAGGCGATTGCCAAGCCCGAACTGATGGCCGGCGACGAGAAACTGGCGATCCGCCTGAAGCCCGATGCCGCGTCCAAGACGCTCACGATCTCCGACACCGGCATCGGCATGGATCGCCAGGAGTTGATCGACAACCTCGGAACGGTGGCGCGCTCGGGAACGAAGGCCTTCCTCAAGGGGATCAAGGACGCCAAGGAGGGCCTGGGTCTCATCGGCCAGTTCGGCGTGGGCTTCTATGCCGCCTTCATGGTGGCCGATCGGATCGAAGTGACCAGCCGCCGGGCGGGCGCGCCGGACGCCTGGGTGTGGACTTCCTCGGGGGGCGCCGGATTTGAAATGGCGGCGGCCAGCGACGAGCAGTCCGGGCGCGTGCCGCGAGGCACCGAGATCGTCCTGCACCTCAAGGACGAGGCGGCCAAGTATCTTCAGCCTTTCGAGCTCGAACGGATTGTCCGGACCTATTCCGACCACATCCTCTTTCCCATCGAGCTGGTCGACGACAAGGGCGAGGCGCGCCAAATCAACGCCGCCAGCGCCCTGTGGCAGCGCTCGAAGTCCGAGGTCAAGCCGGAGGACTACACGCAGGCCTACCGCTCGATTGCCATGGCCTTCGACGAACCGGCGCTGACGTTGCACTACAAGGTGGAAGGCCGGCAGTCCTACGCCGTTCTGCTTTTCGTGCCCACGACCCCGCCGTTCGACCTCGCCGATCCTGGTCGCAAGGGGCGGGTGAAGCTCTATGTCCGTCGGGTCTACATCACCGACGATGCCGACCTGCTGCCCGCCTATCTGCGGTTCGTGCGCGGCGTCGTCGACAGCGAGGACCTGCCGCTCAATCTCTCGCGCGAGATGCTGCAGAACAATCCGCAGGTGGCGCAGATTCGCAGCGGCCTTGCGACCCGGGTGATCGGCGAACTGGAGAGCGCGGCCACCAAGGATGTCGAGACCTACGCCAAGATCTGGGCGGCGTTCGGGCCGGTCCTCAAGGAAGGCCTCTACGAGGATCAGGAACGCCGCAGCCAGTTGCTCGGGCTGGCGCGCTTCGCCACCACCAACGGCGACGGCCTGCGCTCGCTCAAGGACTATGTCGCCGGCCTGAAGACCAACCAGACGGAGATCTACTACCTTGTCGGGGAGGGTACGGAACGCTTGAGATCCAATCCCAAGCTCGAGGCCGCGCGGGCCCGCGGTATCGAGGTGCTGCTGCTGACCGATCCGATCGATGCCTTCTGGACGACGCTGCCGCTGGATTTCGAGGGCAAGCCGCTCAAGTCCTTGAGCCAGGGCGACGTGGATTTCGGCCTGGTCCCGCTGCTGGACACGGTGGCGGACAAGGCTGGAGAGAAGGCCACTGCCGAGGACGAGCAGGCTGTCATCGCCGCCGTGAAGGAGGCGCTCGGCGACAAGGTCTCGGAGGTGCGCGCCTCGCAGCGGCTGACGGCAAGCGCGTCCTGTCTCGTGGCCGGCGCGCAAGGGCGTGACCGCGAGCTCGAGCGCCTGCTGGCGCGCCAGAATCGCGGCAGTGGCTCGAAGCCCATCCTCGAGCTGAACATGGGGCACGATCTTGTGCGGGCGCTGGCAACCGCACGGACTGCCGGCGCGGCGGAAGACGTCGCGGACCTGGCCAACCTGCTCCTCGACCAGGCGCATATTCTGGATGGCGAGGTGCCGTCGGATCCTTCGGCCTTCGCCAGGAGGCTCAACGCCTTCGTTGTCCGTGGGCTACGGGCCGGCCAGTAGGCCGCGCCCGTAGAGCTTGACGGCTGGTCCGCTGCCGGTCCTTCAGCGCGTCGGCTGGTTGGTTACCGCCCCGCCCGTCGCCGTGCGTCCGCCGTCGACGACGAACTGGCCGCCGGTCGTGTTGGCGGCGAGGTCCGAGCACAGGAACAGGACCATGTTGGCAATTTCCTCGGCCGTCGAGTAGCGCCCGCTCGGCAGCGCCGCCTGGTAGCGCGCGCCCACCGCGTCGGGGTTCGCGGGATCGATCTGCTTCTCCAGCGCATGGATCATGCGCGTGT
>RGPT01000193.1 GCA_010032545.1 Alphaproteobacteria bacterium | reverse complement strand
GCCCGGGCTCGAACATGGGCAGCAACTTCGTCTCGGTGAAGGAGATCAAGAAGACCGGCGACCTGCGAGTTGAGGTCACGACCAAGTATCCCGATCCGCTGCTGGCGGACAAATGGGCCGCGCTCGGCATGATGTCGAAGGCGTGGGCTGAGAAGAACAACGCGGTCAACTCCGCCGACATGACCAAGAACGAGGAGAACTTCGCGACCCGTAACGCCATGGGGACCGGCCCGTTCATGCTCAAGGAACGCAAGGCTGGCGAGAAGACGATCCTCGTCAACAATCCCAACTGGTGGGACAAGCCCGTCCACAACATCACCGAGGTGATCTTCACGCCGGTGTCCAACCCGGCGACCCGCATCGCCGCACTCAAGGCGGGCGACATCGACATGACCTACGAGGTCCCGCCGGCCGACACCGAGTCGCTGAAGAAGGACGCCAACGTCAAGGTGCTGGAAGGGCCGGAAACGCGCGTCGTATTCCTGGGCTTTGACCAGGAGCGGCCCGAACTGCTCGAGTCGAACATCAAGGGCAAGAATCCGTTCAAGGACAAGAAAGTCCGCGAGGCCATCCATCGTTCGATCGACGTCGACGCGATCAAGCGGACCGTGATGCGCGGCCAGTCGTTTCCGACCAACCTGATGGTGGCACCGGGCATCAACGGCTACATGAAGGACCTCGACAACCGGCCGGCGCTGCTCAAGCCGGAAGACGCCAGGAAGATGCTGGCCGACGCGGGCTATCCCAACGGCTTCGAAGTCGGCATGGACTGCCCCAACGACCGCTACGTCAACGACGAGAAGATCTGCCAGGCCGTCGTGGCGATGTTGGCCAGGATCGGCGTGAAGGTGAATCTGCGGGCGCAGACCCGCAACCTCTACTTCGCCAAGATCCTGCGCAAAGCCGACCTCAAGCCGGGCGACACCAGCTTCTACATGCTGGGCTGGTCGCCGGCGCAGACCTATGACGTGCACAACGTCTTCGAGGCGCTGATCCAGACTCCGAACGGCGCCACCAAGAAGGGCCAGTTCAATGCCGGCGGCTATTCCAACCCGGCGGTCGACAAGCTGGCCGACGCCATGGAGCAGGAGACCGACAAGGCCAAGCGCGATGCCATGATCAAGGAGGCCACCAAGCTCTATGTCGACGACTTCGCCTATGTCCCCCTGCATCAGCAGGCGGTGGTGTGGGCGGCGCGCAAGAACATCGACCTCGTGCAGCTGGCCGACAACAGCTTCCCGCTGCGCTTCGTGCAAGTGAAGTAGTTGGACTGACCGCTTCGACGACCGGCCCCGGTTGCAGGACCTGCAGCCGGGGCCGGTTCCGTTGTGGCGGCTTTCCTGCTAGGCCTGCCGGCAGAACGACAGACCCAGATGATCGCATTTATCCTGAGACGACTCCTGCAATCGATCGCTGTGCTGCTGGCGGTCGGCGTGGTGGCGTTTTCGCTGTTCCGCTACGTCGGCGACCCGATCAACGCCATGGTCGGGCAGGACACGACGATGGAGGAGCGCGCCGAGCTGCGCAGCAAGCTGGGCTTGAACGACCCGGCCCCGATCCAGTTCCTCAACTTCATCGGCAATGCCATGCAGGGCAAGTTCGGGCTCTCGTACCGGACGTCGGAGCCGGTCGGCCGGCTGATCCTGGAGAGGGTGCCGGCCACGCTCGAGTTGTCGCTGTGCGCCGCCGTGTTCGCTCTGTTCGTCGGGGTGCCGATGGGCGTCTACACCGGGCTCTATCCAAAGCACTGGTCGAGCCGGCTGTTCCAGGCGGTGTCTCTGATCGGCATATCGTTGCCGACCTTCCTGATCGGAATCCTGCTGATCCTGGTGTTCGCGGTGTGGCTCCGGCTGCTGCCGTCCTTCGGACGCGGCGAGACCGTGCAGATCGGCTGGTGGACCACCAATTTCCTGACCTGGTCGGGGCTGAAGGCGCTGATCCTGCCCTCGATCACGCTCGGCCTGTTCCAGCTCACCCTGCTGATGCGGCTTGTGCGTTCGGAAATGCTCGAGGTGATGCGCGCCGACTACATCAAGTTCGCCCGGGCGCGCGGCCTCACCAACCGCGCCATCAATTTCGGCCATGCGCTCAAGAACACGCTGGTGCCGGTGATCACCGTCACCGGCCTGCAACTCGGCGCCCTGATCGCCTTCGCCATCGTCACGGAGACGGTGTTCGCCTGGCCAGGCGTGGGCCAGCTCTTCATCCAGTCGGTGCAGTTCTCCGATATCCCGGTGATGGCGGCCTACCTGCTGCTGATCGGACTGCTTTTCGTGCTGATCAACCTCACGGTCGATCTGCTCTATTTCGTCGTCGATCCGCGCCTGCGCAGCCAGGGTGGCGCGGCGCGCGTGGCGGGTCACTGAAATGGCGGCGCGGTCGGCACTTTCCGGTTGGCTGCATCGCGCAGCCGACAGCGACGTCTGGTGGAGCTTCAAGTCCTCGCCGATGACCGTGGCGGCGGCCGTCGCCACCTTCCTGATCGTGGCGGTCGCGTTCCTGTCGCCCGTGCTGGCGCCGCACACGCCGTTCGATCCGGCGACGCTCAGCCTCACCGATGGCCTCAAGCCACCGGCGATGTTGTCGGCGGACGGCGACTGGGCTTTTCCGCTCGGCACCGACGACCAGGGCCGCGACATCCTCTCGTCCATCATGTACGGCACGCGACTGTCGTTGGTCGTAGGGTTGGCGTCGGTAGTCGTCGCCATGACGCTCGGCATCACGCTCGGCCTGCTGAGCGGTTATCTCGGTGGCGCGGTCGATGCCTTGATCATGCGCGTCGCCGACGTCCAGCTTACCTTTCCGGCCATCCTGGTAGCGCTGCTGATCGACGGTATCGTGCGCGGCATCATCTCGGTGAAGCGCCATGACGAGATCGCGATCTACGTCATCGTCGGCGCCATCGGGCTCTCGTTCTGGGTGCAGTACGCGCGCACGGTCCGCGGTTCGGTGATGGTCGAAAAGAACAAGGAATATGTCCAGGCGGCGCGGGTGATCGGCCTGTCGCCGCTGCTCATTATGGTCCGCCATGTGCTGCCCAACGTCACCGGACCGGTGCTGGTCATCGCCACCATCAATCTTGGCCTTGCCATCATCACGGAGGCGACGCTGTCGTTCCTCGGTGTCGGCCTGCCGTCGACCGAACCGTCACTCGGCACGCTGATCCGCCTCGGCAACGAGGTGCTGCAGTCCGGCGACTGGTGGATCACCGTGTTCCCCGGCGTCACGCTGGCGGCTCTCGTTCTGGCGGTGAACCTGCTGGGTGACTGGCTGCGCGACGCGCTCAATCCGAAATTGCGATGATGATTGATCAGACTCACTGTCGCCCTGAGCGCAGCGAAGGACCTGGCGGAACGGCCAGCGACTCCCGGGGCGGCGTGAGATCCTTCGCTGCGCTCCAGGGCGGGGATGCCCCGCACGAGATGACAGGAGAGCTTTGATGGCCACTCCGCCTAACAACCCGCCGCTGCTCGAGGTAAAGAACCTCCGGGTCGAGTTCCCGACTCGCCGCGGGACGCTGCTGGCGGTCGACGACGTGTCGTTCGACATCGCGCCCGGCGAGGTGCTGGGCGTAGTCGGTGAATCGGGGGCCGGCAAGTCGCTGACCGGCAACGCCATCATTGGCCTGCTCGAGCCGCCAGGGCGGATCGCCGGTGGCGAGATCCGCCTCGAAGGCCGGCGCATCGACAATCTTCCCTACGAGGAGATGCGCAAGGTGCGTGGCGCCCGCATCGGCGCAATCTTCCAGGATCCGCTGACCAGCCTCAATCCGCTCTATTCGGTCGGCCACCAACTCGTCGAGACCATCCAGACCCATCTGCCGCTGTCGGCTGCCGAGGCGCGGACGCGGGCACTCGACCTCCTGAAGGAGGTCGGCATTCCGGGCGCCGAGACCCGTATCGACCATTACCCGCACCAGTTCTCCGGGGGCATGCGGCAGCGGGTAGTGATCGCGCTGGCGCTCTGCGCCGGACCGCGCCTGATCGTGGCCGACGAGCCGACGACGGCGCTCGACGTGTCGATACAGGCGCAGATCATCGCGCTCCTGAAGCGTCTCTGCCGCGAGCACGGCACGGCGGTGATGCTGGTTACCCACGACATGGGCGTGATCGCCGAGACCGCCGATCGTGTTGCCGTGATGTATGCCGGCCGCATCGCCGAGATCGGGCCGGTGCGCGATGTCGTCAAGCACGCCAAGCATCCCTACACCAAGGGCCTCATGGGCTCGATCCCGAGCCTCGGTGTCCGCACCGAGCGGTTGACCCAGATCGACGGGGCCATGCCGCGGCTGACCGAAATTCCCCAGGGTTGCGCTTTCAATCCGCGCTGCACCGCGCGCGGCAGCCGGTGTCTGGTCGAGAGGCCCGACCTCATGGCCGCGGGGACGACGAGGGCCGCCTGCTGGCTGCATGATCGCGGCGGCATCGGCGCGCCGGTCGTGAAGGAGACGGCGGATGCCTGACGGCAGCGGCACACAGTTTGTCCGTATTGCGGGACTGAAACGCTACTTCGACGTCTCGGCGCCGTGGCTGGTGCGCATGATCGAGCGCCGGCCGCGCCAGATCGTCCAGGCGGTCGACGGCATCGACATCGAGATCGCCAAGGGCGAGACCTTCTCGCTGGTGGGCGAGTCGGGCTGCGGCAAGTCGACGGTGGCGCGCCTCGTGGTCGGGCTCTATCCGCCGACCGCCGGCACAATCGAATTCGACGGCAACGACATGGCCGGCCGCCACAGCCGGGCCGACATGGCCGCACTCCGCCGCCGGATGCAGATGATCTTCCAGGATCCGTACGCCAGCCTCAATCCACGCTGGCGCGTGTTCGACATCATCGCCGAGCCGATCCGCGCCTTCGGACTGTCCAAGGACAAGGCCGACCTTCAGAAGCGCGTCGAGGACTTGCTGCGGCAGGTCAGGCTGACGCCAGCGGATGGCCGGAAGTTCCCGCACGAGTTCTCGGGCGGCCAGCGCCAGCGTGTCTCGATCGCCCGTGCGCTCGCCAGCCAGCCGGAGTTCCTGGTGTGCGACGAGCCGACCTCGGCGCTCGACGTCTCGGTGCAGGCCCAGATCCTGAACCTGATGGTAGACCTGCAGCGCCGCTTCGGGCTCACCTATCTGTTCATCTCGCACAACCTGGCGGTCGTCTATCACATCTCGACGCGCGTCGGCGTGATGTACCTTGGCCGCCTGGTCGAAGTGGCGCCCACGGAGACTCTGTTCACGCGGCCCAAGCACCCCTACACGCGGATGCTGCTCGACACGATCCCCGACCTCGACATGACCGGCCGCCAGCGCAGCCCGGTCGCGGGCGAGGTGCCGAGCCCGATCAACCCGCCGTCGGGCTGCACCTTTCACCCGCGCTGTCCCTTCGCCAATGACCGCTGCAAGGCAGAGCGGCCGAAGGCGCTATCGATCGAGGGCGGCACGGTGGCCTGCCACGCGATCGAGGAGGGACGCCTCCCGGTCGAGGAACGGACCTACGTCGCGAACAGTTGACGGGCTGGCAGCCTTGCGGCTGGTTTGCATCGAGCATGCTTGACCGGCCATGAGGCTGCCGTACGATCCGCAGCCTTACCGTTTGGAGAGCTAGGATGCCCGTCATCAACCGCATCGCGTCGTTTCATAAGGACATGACCGCCTGGCGGCATGACATCCACAGCCATCCCGAGACGGCTTTCGAGGAAGTGCGGACGGCCGATGTCGTCGCTGAAAAGCTGAAGTCCTTCGGGCTGGAAGTTCACCGCGGCCTGGCCAAGACCGGCGTGGTGGGCGTGCTGCGGTCGGGTACGTCGAAGCGCGCGATCGGTCTGCGCGCCGACATGGACGCGCTCGACGTCCACGAGACCAACAACTTCGACCACAAGTCGACGATCCCGGGCAAGATGCATGCCTGCGGCCACGATGGTCACACCGTGATGCTGCTGGGGGCGGCCAAGTACCTGGCCGAGACGAAGAACTTCGACGGCACCGTCTACTTCATCTTCCAGCCGGCCGAGGAGAACGAGGGCGGCGGGCGCGTCATGGTGGAAGAGGGGCTGTTCGAGAAGTTCCCGGTCGACGGCGTCTACGGCATGCACAACATCCCGGGCATCCCGGTCGGCAAGTTCGCCGTCCGCCCCGGTCCGATGATGGCCGCTTACGACATCTTCGAGGTCGTGGTGAAGGGCGTCGGCGCCCACGGCGCGATGCCGCATCACGGCATCGACCCTGTGGTGGTCGGCGCGCACATCGTAACGGCACTGCAGTCGATCGTGGCCCGCAACATCGATCCGATGGATACCGCGGTCGTCTCGACCACGCAGATCCATTCCGGCGACACCTGGAACGTCATTCCGCAGGAATGCGTGCTGCGCGGCACGGTCCGCACCTTCAAGAGGCCGGTGCAGGACATGATCGAGAAGCGGATCGAGACGATCGCTCGCAATGTCGCGGCAGGATTCGGCGCCGAGGTGACCAAGTGGCGCTACGAGCGGCGCTATCCGGCGACCGTGAACAGCGTGCAGGAAACCGAGTTCGCAGCCCACGCCGCCTCGGCGCTGGTCGGCCTGGAGAACGTCAACCGCAATCCGACGCCGGCCATGGGCAGCGAGGATTTCGCCTGGATGCTTCTCAAGAAGCCCGGCTGCTACATCTGGATCGGCAACGGCGACGGCGAAGGCAGCTGCATGGTCCACAACCCGGGCTACGACTTCAACGACGAGATCCTGCCGATCGGGGCCTCTTACTGGTCGACGCTGGTCGAACAGCAGCTTGCCCGC
The DNA here is from genome assembly GCA_010032545.1 of Alphaproteobacteria bacterium. Lineage (GTDB taxonomy): Bacteria > Pseudomonadota > Alphaproteobacteria > Reyranellales > Reyranellaceae > Reyranella. Next base: position 1,103 of record RGPT01000193.1, on the reverse strand, counting down.
GAGGCCGTGCCACAGGCCGCGGAATAGGCAGCCGTCTGCCAACGGCACGGAGTCGTCGCGTTTCGATGGGGCATCCCTACCAGCATGAACGGATAGGTCTGGCGACCATCCACGGCAAGCATCTGGCCGTGGCACCGCCGTTCCGCCGGCTGCTGGGCGCGGAGATCGTGACCGCGCCGGATGTCGATACCGACTCGCTGGGGACTTTCTCCGGCGAGATCGCCCGCCCCGCACCGGTGGTCGAAACCTGTGCGCTCAAGGCCGAGCTTGCCTTCCGGACCATGGATGTCGACTGCGCGATTGCCAGCGAAGGCAGCTACGGGCCGATCGACCGCCTGCCGTTCCACGCAGCCGGCGTCGAGATCATGGCCTTCGTCGACCGCCGCCGCGGGCTCCGGATCGTCGAGACCCTGGCGACCCACCGCACCAACTGGCGGCTGCTGTCGTTCAAGGCGGGAGATCCCGAGGTGCGGGCCGCGGCGACCGCCATCGGGTTTCCCGACTACGGCGTGTTCGTGATCTGTAACAGCGACCGCAGCCAGCCGATCAAGGGGCTCTCCAGCCTCGACGAGATCGCGGCGGCGGTCGACCGCGAGGCCAGCCGCTCGGACGACGGCACCGCGATCCTGATTGCCGACATGCGCGCGCACCGCAATCCGATGCGGATGAAGGTGCTGCGTGCCCTGGCCTACAAGCTGGCCAGGCGCCTGGACCGGCTCTGCCCGAAGTGCGGTACGCCGGGCTTCGGCCACATCGCATCGCGACGCGGGCTGCCTTGCGAGAGTTGTAGCGCGCCGACCCACTGGATCGATTTCGAGGTCGACGGCTGCTCCGTCTGCGGCCATGCCGAGGCCCGCCCGCGCCGGGACGGGCGGCGGACCGCGTCACGCCTGTCGTGCACGGGCTGCCGCGGCGCTTAGTCGGTGGCGGTCGGTGTTTTCGCGGACACGGAAATTGTCCGCTGTCAGGCAGCGATATCGGTCGCCAGATGGAACAGGCAATCGCCGCGCTCGCAGCGCGCCGGGACGCGCTTGCAGAGCACGAGGCCGTCGCGCTTGAAGGGCAGGAGATCGGGTTCGCGCCACGGCGTGTGGTGGAAGTGG
>RGPT01000192.1 GCA_010032545.1 Alphaproteobacteria bacterium | reverse complement strand
TTTTGGGGAGAAGCATGAAGGCTCTGGTCACGGGATTCGACGCCTTTGGCGGCGAGGCAGTCAATCCGTCGTCGCTCGCCGTGGCCAGGCTCAGGAAGCGAATCGGCGGCATGGTCGTCCATACCGCCCGGCTGCCAACCTCTTATGCGAATTCCGCAAAGGTGTTGCGGGCGGCAATCGAGAAGGTCAAACCCGGCATCGTGCTGTGCGTGGGCCAGGCCGGCGGGCGAACCGAGCTCTGCCTCGAGCGCGTCGCCATCAATATCCAGGACGCCCGCATTCGCGACAACGACGGCAAGCAGCCGATCGACCGGCCGGTGGTGAAGGGTGGCCCGGCGGCACATTTCACGACGCTGCCGATCAAGGCTTGTGTGGCCGCGATGCGCAAGGCCGGCTTGCCGGCCGCAGTGTCGAACACCGCCGGCACCTTCGTCTGCAACCACATCTTCTACGCCTTGATGGAAACTGCCGCCCGTCACCCGATCCCGATGCGCGGGGGCTTCCTGCACATCCCCTACGTGCCGGAGCAGGCCGCCCAGCAGGGCGGCGCAGCCTCAATGGCGCTGGACGACATCGTCCGCGGCATCGAGATCATTCTCGAGGTCAGCGCCAGCCGGAGCGGCGACATCCACGCTGCCGAGGGGCAGATTTCGTAGGCAGCTACTCGGCAGCGAGCGCCAGCGGCGGAGGCACATGTCTCACCGGCGGCGCCTCGACGGAGGCCGGTTGCTTCACTCTGAACCAGGCAGCGTAGAGCGCCGGCAGAAACAGGAGCGTGAGCGCCGTGGCCACCAGCAGTCCGCCCATCAGGGCTACCGCCATGGGCCCGAAGAATACGCTGCGCGACAGCGGTACCATGGCGAAGATGGCCGTGCCGGCGGTGAGAAGGATCGGACGGGCGCGCCGCACCGTGGCGTCGATCACCGCGTCCCACGGCGTGTGCCCGGCGTCGAGGTCCTGGTCGATCTGGTCCACCAGGATCACCGAGTTGCGCATGATCATGCCGGCGAGCGCAATGGTGCCCAGCAGCGAGACGAAGCCGAACGGTTGGTTGAAGGCCAGCAGGAACAAAGCCACGCCGATCATGCCGAGCGGTGCCGTCAGCATGACCAGCGCGAGCTTGGAGAAGCTCTGCAGCTGCAACATCAGGAACAGTACCATCAGGAAGGCCATCACCGGCATCATCTTGAAGATCGAGCCCTGGCTCTTGGCGCTTTCCTCCTTGTCGCCGCCAACTTCTATGCGATAGCCGTCCGGCAAACCGGCGCGCACCGGGGCCAGGGCCTTGTCGATGCGGGCCGCGACGTCGGGACCCTGCACGCCGTCAACCACGCCGGCGCGGACGGTCATCAGCAGATCCTTGTTGCGGCGCCACAGGATGGGCTCCTCGAGCTCGAAGCGGAGCGTCGCGATCTGGGCGAGGGAGACCACACCGCCGTTGGCGGTCCGCAGATTGATCGCCTCCAGCCCTTCGAGACTGAGCCGCTCGCCCGGCACGGCGCGGGCGATCACGTCGATCGATTCTGCGCGGGCTCGATACTGCGTCACCACCACGCCCGAGAGCAGGGTCTGCAGCGTATTGCCGAGCAGTTGCGAATCGACACCGAGCGCACGCGCCTTGTTCTGATCGACTTCGAGCCGCACGGTCTTGGCCAGCTCGTTCCAGTCGAAATTGATGTCGCGCGTGGCGGGATCTGCCTTGAAGACCTGGCGCACCTGCTCGGCGACCGCGCGGATCTGCTGCGGATCCTCGCCCAGAACGCGGAACATGACGGGGTAGGCGACCGGTGGACCGTTCTGCAGGCGCTGGACGCGGCCCCGTACGGCCTCGAAGTCGCTGGCGAAGGCCCGGTCGAGCGCGGCGAGTACTCGCTCGCGGGCGTCGAGGTCCCTGGTCATGACGATGATCTGGCCGAAGCTCGCATTGGCCAGTTCCGGCACCGTCGGCAGGTAGAACCGTGGGCTGCCGGCGCCGACATAGGCGGTGTAATGGCTGACGTCGGGGTTGGCGCCCAGCAGGTGCTCCAGTTTCCTGACCTCGGCGTCGGTGGCCGCAAAGGACGCGCCCTGGGCCAGTCGCATGTCGACGATCAGCTCGGGCCGGTTCGAGGTCGGGAAGAACTGCTTCTGCACCAGGCCCATGAGGCCCATAGAACCCAGGAAGACCAGCGCGGTGACGGCGATGGTGGTCTTGCGCCAGGTTACGCACCAGACGAGGACGCGGCGGAAGAGCGTGTAGAGGCGGCCCTGGTAGGGATCGGCGTGCTGGGCCTTGGGCTGCGGCAGCAGTCGGTAGCCGAGCCAGGGTGTGAACAGAACCGCCACGAACCACGAGACGATCAGCGAAATGCCGACGACCCAGAAGATCGAGTTGGTGTATTCGCCGGCGCTCGACTTGGCGAAGCCGACCGGCACGAAGCCCGCGGCCGTCACCAGCGTGCCGGTCAGCATCGGGAACGCCGTCGAGGTATAGGCGAAAGTGGCGGCTTCCATGCGGCTGAAACCCTGTTCCAGCTTCACCATCATCATCTCGACGGCGATGATGGCATCGTCGACCAACAGGCCGAGCGCGATGACCAGCGCGCCGAGCGAGATGCGCTGGAAGTCGATGCCGAGCAACAACATGCCGACGAAGGTGATGGCGAGCACGAGCGGCACCGAGAGCGCCACGATGATGCCGGTGCGCACGCCCAGGCTGATGAACGACACCACCAAGACAATGGCGAGCGCCTCAAGCAGCGACGAGGTGAACTCCTCAAACGACTGGTCGACGACTTCCGGCTGGTTGGCGACGCGATGCACGGTGATGCCGACCGGCAGCTCGCGCTCGATCTCCGTCATCGTGGCTTCGAGCGCCTTGCCGAGCGTCTGGACGTTGCCGCCGGGCGCCATGACGACGCCGAGGCCGATCACGTCCTTGCCCTTGAAGCGCATGGCGAGTCGCAAGGGATCCTGGTAGCCGCGCCGGATCTCGGCGACGTCGCCCAGCGTGAGCGTGCGGCCGTTGGCGCTGAAGGGCAGGTTGGCGAGGTCGGCGGCGGAGGTGGGCGCGCCGTCGACACGCACGGCGACGCGCTCGCCCTTGGTTTCGACGGTGCCCGACGCCACGATGGCGTTCTGCTTGCGGACAACGTCGAGAATCTGGTCGACCGGCACGCCCAGCATCGCCAGGCGAGTATGGCTGAACTCGATGTAAATCTTCTCGTCTTGCAGGCCGAACAGGTCGGCCTTGGTGACGTCGGGCACGCGCAGGATGCGCTGGCGCACGGCCTTGGCAATGTCCTTCACTTCGGCCGGCGAGAAGCCGTCCGATTCGAACGCCCAGATCAAGCTGTAGGTATCACCATACTCGTCGTTGAAGAACGGCCCGACGACACCCTGCGGCAGGCTTCCGCGGATGTCGCCCACCTTCTTGCGCACCTGGTACCAGAGGTCGACTACCTTGGCAGGCGGAACATCGTCGCGCAGCGAGACGTAGATCACCGTCTCGCCGGGTTTGGTGTAGCTTGTGACATTGAAGAAGTAGGGCAGCTCCTGCAGCTTGGTCTCGATCTTGTCCGTGACCTGCTGCTCGACCTCGCGCGAAGTGGCGCCGGGCCATGCCGCCGACACCACCATCTGTTTGATGGTGAAGGGCGGGTCCTCGGCGCGGCCAAGATTGAAGAAGGCCCAGACGCCGGCCAGGCTGAGCGCCAGCATGAAGAAGACGGTGAGCGTGCTGTGCTTGAGCGCCAGCGCCGACAGGTTGACGCGGGTGCTCATGGCCGCACGGCGGTCTGCACTGGTTTCACCTTCTGGCCGGCCTCGAGTTTGTGCACGCCGGCAGTGGCGATCAGTTCGCCGTCGGTGACGCCGGAGACGATCGCTGCCGTGTCGTTGCGCCAGCGCGCGACGGTGACGGCACGCAGATCGACAGTGCCGCTCGTCTTGTCGACGACCCAAACGGCCGGCTGCGCGCCGCGTTGGAAGATCGCGGACAGCGGCACTTCGGCCACGCGCTGGGCGTCGGGGCGCTCGAAGCTCAGCGTCGCGGTCATGCCAAGGCCGATGAATTCAGGCGGATCGACGATGGTGAAGCGCGCGGGATAGGTCCGCGTCGTGGGATCGGCGCTGGGCGAAAGCTCGCGGAGCGTCGCGGCGTGGCGACGGCCGGGATCCGACCACAGTTCGAAGCCGGCAGCGGTCGAATCGCGCACCACTTTCAGTCGATGCTCCGGTACGCCGACCAGGATTTCGAGCTCGTCGGTGCGCGCCACGCGGACGATGCCTTGCCCCGGTGACATGACCTGGCCGACCTCGGCCTGTACGGCGGTGACGACACCGGCGGTATCGGCGCGAAGTTCGCTGTAGGCGAGGTTGTTCTCGGCCGACGATAGCTGGCTGCGTGCCTGGTCGGCGCGGCCGAGCGTCGTTGCCGCAACAGACTGGCGCTGTTCGAGGGTCTGCGGCGTGAAAGCAGCGCCGCCGCGCAGCGCCTGATAGCGCTCGTGATCGGCCTTGGCGCGAACGTGGTCGGCCTCGGCGGAGGCAAGTGCCGCGCGCGCGTTGTCGACGGCGAGTCGAAGATCGGCGGGATCGAGGCGGGCGATGAGATCACCCGGTTTCACGACGGTGCCGACATCGACCAGGCGCTCCACGATCTTGCCTGAGACACGAAAGCCCAGCGTGCTTTCGATGCGGGGAACCACCGTGCCGGCCAGGACGAGCGACAGGGTCTGTCGATTGTAGGTGATCTCAATGACGCGGGCCGGGCGCAACGCGGCGGGCTCGTTGGCGGCGACGCGGGAGGCGTTTGCCGTGAACGACAGGGCAGCGAAGGCGGCGGCACCTGCGGCGGTCACAGCGATGGCGATTGCAGCGGCCTTGATCGGGAGACGCATGGCGGGCCTTCCTTCGGAGGTTTACAATGTTCAGGAATAGTGAACTGACCATTGATAACTTATCAATGATAACTTATCTTTGTTAAGTTGAGAGTCAAGTGCAGGGAGCCAGGATTTGGCAGCGCTATCGACAGCCGTGGTGTCGGGCCGCAAGAAGCGCGGCGAAGGCCACACACGCCGGGAGGAAATCCTCCTGGCCGCCAAAGAGCTGTTCCTGGAGCAAGGCTATGAGGCCACGACGATTCGCCGGATTGCCGATCGGGTCGGCGTGTCGGCGCCGGCTCTCTACCTCTACTTCCACGACAAGGAAGCGATGATGCTGGCGCTCTGCGACCAGACCTTCGCCAGCCTGATCGAGCGCATCACTGACATCGAGAAGACTGTCAACGACCCCCTGGAGCGTGTCTGTCGCTTCGGCGACGCCTACGCGCGCTTCGGCCTGGAACACCCCGACGAATACCGGCTGGTGTTCATCGGGAACAACATTCCCGAGGCGATCCGCAAGGTTGGCCATCGCATGCCGATCGACGATCTGACCCGTCCCGGGGTCGGCGGGGCACTCGTCTTCAGCCGCCTGGTCGCGATGCTGTCCCAGGTGCATGCAGGACATAGTGATTAAGGGAATCCTGCGGACGGCCTGAGAATCAGGCCGTGGCCTTTCGGGGACGGCGCTGACGCAGCAGCCGTGCCAGGCCATAGGTCGTGGCGCCCCCCACCAGGATGATGGCAACACCGACGAGCGGACGGTACCAAAGCCAGCCGAAGGCAATTACCAGCGGCGCGATCGCGGCCGTGCACAACAGCCCCACGAAGCCGGCGCCAGCGCGGATCACGTCGCCCAGGATCGGGATGACATCGCCCAGCACGCCGAGCGGCCGCAGGATCAGGCCAAAACCCACGAACATGAGGACGACTCCGACGGCCCGCAGGATCCAGGTCAGGGTCGCATTTTCGGCCTGTGCTGCCTGGAACATCGTGGCGGCCGGAACAGCTCCAGCGGAGATCAGTTGTACCGACGTACCTTGCCCGGTCACGTAAGGGCCGAAACCTGTGCCTGCCTGTGCCGCAACGACGCTGGCCACCTGGAGCGGAACCTGAAGAAAGGAGATTTTCATGTCGCCGACAGCTGGCTGCGACGGATCGCGGCCGGCGTAGAGGACACCATCGACGGCAACGACCGGCTTGTTGATGCGGATCTGCAGGGCGCCGGCCTGGGCGTCGGTCGCGGCGAGCGGTTTGGCTTCGCCGAAGCTGCGCAGCATGCCATCGGGAATCGCGAAGGCGCCCAGCCTCGTGCCAGGAGCGATCGTCTCGCGCGATTGATAGGTCATTAAAGGATTGGTGTGCCCGCGAGGCTCCTTGAACTTCGCCGAGTCGACGGGCTTGTCGGACCAGTCCCGCACGTACTTATACGTCGTGGTGCGTTCTTCGCCGCCGCCCAGCTTGGTGCGGGTCTCGGTCTGGGTTTCTTCTTTCCACACATACATTTCGACGTGACGCGACAGACGCACGGCGGAAGTCCGCACTCCGAACTCGGGATCGGCGACAGGGCCGCCGGTCGATAGCATGCCGGTCACATAGACGAGCTTGCCGTCATTTGACGGATCGGCCCTTTCGGCAGAAACACTCCGGACGATGCCGGCGCCCTCGTCGAGGCCGCGCGCGGTCTTGATGGCACGGCCCTCGTTCCAGAACAGCACGACGATCGATACCGGGATCAGCAGGAAACCCACGAGTACGCCGGCGAAAGCCTGACCGATCCGCTGGAACCAGGACGTGTTGGTGACCTCGGTCACCTGATCGGGCCCGCGTTCTTCCTCCATGACGTCCTCCCCCAAGCCTCGGGGGAGACTACCGCTTCGGCCAGACCCGCGGGAAGAGGTCGCAGGTCATCGCGGCGCCGGCCTCAAGGTCGGGCTTGTGCGGGAACTGGAACGTGCCCGGCCGGGGATCGTAGCGCGCGTCGTCGCCGGTGTAGCGCAGCGACAGGCCGCGGCGACGAGCGCCAGGCGCCGAGTTGCCTGGAGCGCCGTGGACGATCATGGCGTGAAACACGAGGCAGTCGCCGGGTTCCATCTGCCACGATTTGATGTCGTACTTGTCGCGGTCGGCGTCGATGTCGGGAATCTGTACGAGATCGCTGCCGGTGAACTTGACCTCGTGCCCCTTGCGAAACGGCGTCGGACGATAGTTGATGCCCCAGCGGTGGGAGCCTGCGATGAATTCGACGGCGCCGTTGCTGCGGTCGATGGTGTCGAGGGCTATCCAGACCGATGTGATCTGCCAGCCCTTTACCGGCCAGTAGGGCTGGTCCTGGTGCCACGGCGTCGGGTGTGCCGTGCCGGGCTCCTTTACGAACAGCTGGTCGTAGAAAAAATCGACGGCTGAAGAGCCCATGATATGCGCGGCGATGGCCGCGGCAGGCGAGTCGAGCGCAGCCGCGTGAAATTCAGGATCGCGCCGCCACATGTACATGTCGCCGAAGAACTTCCCGGCGCTGCTGCCTTCGGCGAAATTCGTCGCGTTTGGCCCGGGCGAGGCGAGGTCTTGTTCGACGGCACCGCGCAGGCGCTCGACCCAGCTGTCGTCGAACTGTCGGCGCAGGCAGACGACGCCGTCGCGCGCGTAGGCGGCGACGTCGCTCTCGGCGATCAAGCGTTTTGCAGGACGTGGACGGCGCGATTGGCGACGATATCCTTGTTCTTCTCGCCGTAGGCCTTCATATGCGCGGAAGCGCCGTGGGCCTTGAGATCGTCCATGGCCGCCCACTTCTCGATCACCACGAAGGTGTCGGCGCCGAACTTGGCGAACGGGCCGCCGTCTGTGTCGACCGTGGCGCCGTATTCGATGCAGCCCTTTTCGGCATGCACGGCAGGCACATTGGCCTTGAAGTTCGCCAGGATTTCGTCCCGCTTGCCGGGCTTGGCGGTGATGATGGCGATGACGTGGATCATTTTTCTCTCCCTATGAGGTTCAGGCAGCGCGGCCGTGTCGTAGCAGACGGCCGGGCAGCTTGTCGTTGGCGGAAACGGCGTCCTTGTTGTCCTGGCGGATGAGCCTGCCGTTGACG
>RGPT01000191.1 GCA_010032545.1 Alphaproteobacteria bacterium | reverse complement strand
ATCTTGAAGGCAGTCAGGCATGAGCTCGTTCGACGTCTTCATGGTCGACTGGTTCGGCGACACGCCGTTCAACCTCGCGCTGCTCAATCTCGTCCTGGTGGGCCCTGCGGCCTTTGCAACCGGGCAGGCCATCGCCAACACGTGGCGCCATTGGGGCCAGATGGTGTTCTACACGGCCCTGCTGTCGGCCACGCTGCGCTTCCTCGACTATGCCCTGGCCGGGGGCGAATTGTGGTCGGTGGCAGGTTTCCTGCTGGGCTGGGCGGTGCAGATGGCGATCGGCGCCGTCGCCTACCGGTTCACGCGGGCGCGCCATATGGTCCGGCAGTATCCCTGGCTCTATCGCCGCAAAGGCTTGCTGGATTGGGAGGAGCGGCACTAAGCTGCGCGCCAGACTCCACCTCCGGGGGGAGCCAACCAAGGAGACGCGCATGAAGAAGTTCTACGGCCCGCTCGCCGTTGCAGCGGTCGCAATGATGGCGACGCCGGCTTTCGCGCAGATCAAGATCGGTTCGGCGGGGCCGATGACCGGCCAGTACGCGGCCTTCGGCGAGCAGCTCAAGCGCGGCGCCGAGATGGCGGTCGAGGAGATCAATGCCGCCGGTGGCGTGAACGGCCAGAAGCTCCAGCTCGTCATCGGCGACGATGCCTGTGATCCGAAGCAGGCCACAGCGGTCGCCAACAAGATGGTGTCGGACAAGGTCGCCTTCGTTGCCGGCCACTTCTGCTCAGGTTCGTCGATTCCCGCGTCTGACATCTACAAGGAAGGCAAGATCCTGCAGATCACGCCGGCCTCGACCAATCCGAAGCTGACCGACGACGCGGCGACCAAGGGCAACACCACGGTGTTTCGCACCTGCGGCCGCGACGACGTACAGGGCCTCACCGTCGGGAACTACATCCTGAAGAACAACAAGAACGCCAAGGTCGCGATCCTTCACGACAAGTCGCCGTACGGCAAAGGCGTGGCGGACGAGACGAAGAAGACCCTGAACAAGGGCGGCCTGAAAGAGACGATGTACGAGGCCTACAACGACACGGACAAGGACTTCACTGCGATCATCAACAAGATGAAGCAGGCGAAGATCGATATTATCGTGCTCGGCGGGTACCACACCGCAGGCGCGCTGATCATCAAGCAGTCGCGCGAGCAGGGGCTGGCGGCACAGATGGTGGGTTTCGACTCGCTTGAAACCGCCGAGTTCGCCCAGCTGGGAGGTGCCGCCACCAACGGCGTCCTCATGTCGTTCCCGCCCAAGGCTGAAGACGACCCGAAGAACGCGGCGCTCGTGAAGAAATTCCGTGACGCCAAGTACAATCCGGAAGGCTACACGCTGTTCAGCTACGCCGCGGTCAAGGCCTGGGCCGATGCCGCCAAGAAAGCGAAGTCGACAGACGCAGCGGCGGTTGCTGCCGCCCTGCGGTCCGGCAAGTACGACTCCGCCGTGGGCGTGCTCGAGTTCGACGCCAAGGGCGACATCAAGAACCCTGTCTACGACATCTACGTCTGGAAGGACGGCAAATCGATCTTGAAGAAGTAGACGTATTCCTGGATCGGAAGGGCCCGACGCGAGTCGGGCCTTTTTCTTTGGAATTCAGGGTCTTGTGGTCCACTTTCCACGATTTTGGGGGCCGGTAGCGCACCTACCCCGGATATGGTATCCGGAGACTCAACAGCTAGAGGGGATCGATCGTCGAGATGGCGGGGGCCAGGATCGCGGTCGCGTCGGATCATGCCGGCTTCGACCTTAAAGAACTATTGAAGCGGGACCTGCTCGAAGCGGGCCACGACGTGCTTGATCTCGGGACGAATTCGGCGACGTCGGTCGATTATCCGGACTTCGGCCACGCGATGGCGCAGGCCATCGGCAGCGGCGAGGCCGGGCGCGGCGTCCTGGTGTGCGGGACCGGGATCGGCATTTCGATCGCGGCAAATCGCCATCCGCAGGTCCGCGCCGCGCTCGTCCATGATGAAACGTCTGCCCGCCTGTCGCGCGAGCACAACGATGCCAACGTCGTGGCATTCGGCCAGCGTCTCATCGGCACTGAAACTGCACGGGCCTCCCTGAAGGTCTTCCTGAACACCGCGTTTGAGGGTGGCCGCCATGCCGGCCGCGTCGCCAAGCTTTCCAAGGACCTAACGAAATGAGTCAAGCCGCTGCCAAGATCACCGATTCGCCGCTGCCCATGTTCACGCAGAGCCTGGCGGAAGCCGATCCGGCGCTTTACGCGACGGTGAAGGGCGAACTCGACCGCCAGCGCGAGCAGATCGAGCTGATCGCCTCGGAGAACATCGTCTCGCGGGCCGTGCTCGAGGCGGCGGGTTCGGTGCTGACCAACAAGTATGCCGAAGGCTACCCCGGCCGGCGCTACTACGGCGGCTGCGAGGAAGTCGACAAGACCGAGCAGCTCGCCATCGAGCGTGCCTGCCGATTGTTCAACTGCTCCTTCGCCAACGTCCAGCCGCATTCGGGCGCCCAGGCCAACCAGGCCGTGTTCCTTGCGCTGTTGAAGCCGGGCGACACCTTCATGGGCATGGCGCTCGACCAGGGCGGCCATCTCACGCACGGCTCGCCTGCCAATCAGTCGGGCAAGTGGTTCAAGGTCGTATCCTACGGCGTGAAAGGCGACACCCATCTGATCGACTACGAGCAGATGGAAGAGGTGGCGCGACGAGAGAAGCCGAAGCTGATCGTGGCCGGCGCATCGGCCTATTCGCGCCACATCGATTGGGCGCGCTTCCGCAAGGTGGCTGATGAAATCGGCGCCTTCTTCATGGTCGACATGGCACACTATGCGGGTCTGGTCGCGGCCGGCGTTTATCCCAGCCCGCTGCCGCATGCCCATGTCGTGACGACGACGACACACAAGACGCTGCGCGGTCCGCGCGGCGGCATGGTGCTCTCGACCGACGCGGAGATCGGCAAGAAGATCAATTCGGCGGTGTTCCCCGGACTGCAGGGTGGCCCGCTGATGCACATCATCGCCGGCAAGGCGGTGGCCTTCGGCGAGGCGTTGCGGCCGGACTTCAAGGTCTATGCCCAGAACGTCGTCGACAATGCGCGGGCGCTTGCCGCGGCGTTGACCGAGCGTGGACTCAAGATCGTCTCGGGCGGCACCGACAGTCACGTCATGCTGGTCGACTTGCGGCCGAAGAAGGCGACCGGTGTCTCCGCCGAGAAGGTGCTCGATCGTGCCGGCATTACGGTGAACAAGAACAGCATTCCCGGCGATCCGGAGAAGTACACGGTCACGTCGGGCGTGCGGCTGGGCTCGCCCGCCGGCACGACGCGCGGCTTCGGCGTCGCCGAGTTCGGCCAGATCGGCCATCTCATCGCCGATGTGCTCGACGGCATTGCCAAGAACGGTCCGGACGGCGACGCCCAGGTCGAGCAGGAAGTGCGTGGCAAGGTGCATGCGCTTTGCGCCCGCTTTCCGATTTACCGCGACTGATGACGCGCCGAGGCAGAGAATAAACGGGGGGACGAGATGCGCTGTCCATTTTGCGGTCACGAGGACACACAGGTTAAGGACTCGCGGCCGACCGACGACAATTCGGCGATTCGCCGGCGGCGCTACTGCCCGTCGTGCGGCTCGCGCTTCACCACCTTCGAGCGTGTCCAGCTGCGCGAACTGACGGTGGTGAAGAAGAACGGCCAGCGGGTCCAGTTCGACCGCGACAAGCTGGCACGCTCGATTTCCGTGGCCTGCCGGAAGCGGCCCGTCGATCCCGAGCGCGTCGAGCGTGTGGTGAACGGCATCGTACGCCGCCTCGAAAGCTCCGGCGAGAGCGAGATACCCTCGACCCAGATCGGCGAACTGGTGATGGACGCGCTGCGCGCGCTCGATCCGGTGGCCTATGTGCGGTTTGCCTCGGTCTATCGCAATTTCCGCGAGGCCCGGGACTTCGAGGAGTTCATTTCCGACCTCGCCGACACGGCCAACCTGAAGGATTGACGCGATGATGCGCGCCGCGCTCGCGCTGGCGCGCCGTTCGCTCGGGCGCACGTGGCCGAATCCGGCCGTGGGGTGTGTGATCGTGCGCGACGGGCGCGTGATCGCACGCGGACGTACCCGCGACGGCGGCCGCCCGCACGCCGAGGCGGATGCTATTGCCAGCGCGCGCGAGCCGCTGAGGGGGGCCACCGTCTACGTGACGCTCGAGCCCTGTGCCCATCACGGCAAGACGCCGCCGTGTGCCGATGCGCTGATCGCCGCGGGCGTCGGACGGGTCGTCTCGGCAATCGAGGATCCGGATCCGCGCGTAAAAGGGCAGGGGCACGCAAAGCTTGTGGCGGCAGGAATCGCGGTCGAGATCGGCGAGGGTGCCGCCGCCGCGGCCGAGATCAACGCCGGCTTCTTTTTGCGCGTGAAGGAGGGGCGGCCGCTCTTTCACCTCAAGCTGGCGAGTTCGCTCGACGGACGAATCGCCACGGCCTCGGGCGAGAGCCGATGGATTACCGGCGCGGCCGCGCGCGCCGACGGCCATCGTTTGCGCAGCCTCCACGATGCGATCCTGGTTGGCTCCGGCACCGTCGGGGCCGATAACCCGGACCTCACTTGCCGGCTGCCCGGCCTCGGCGCCTACTCACCCGACCGGATCGTGCTCGATTCGCAGGCAGGGATGTCCGTTACGTTGCGGCTCGCGACGACAGCGCAGGAGACGCCGGTCCTCCTCTTTCATGCCGGCGCTCCGGCTGCGCGCGTCGAGTTGTTGCGGCACAAGGGAATCACCGTCATCGAGGCGCCAGCGCGTGGCGAAGGGCGGGTCGATGTGACGGCCGTTGCCAGGACGCTGGGCGAACTCGGCTATTCGAGTGTCCTCATCGAAGGCGGCGGCCAGGTCGCGGCGGCGTTCGTGGCGGCCGGGTTGGTTGACCGCATCAGCAGCTACCGGGCAGGCGTTGTTCTGGGCGACGACAGCCGCTCTGCGGTCGGCCCTTTGGCGGTCGACCGGCTCGATTTCGCGCCCCGGTTCAGGCTGGTTTCCACGCGAACCGTTGGCGCCGACACACTGGAAACCTGGCATCGTCGGGCCTAAGTAGAATCATGTTCACGGGCATTGTCACGGATATCGGCGAGATCGCCACGGTCACTCCAGGCAACCAGGCCGGTGATCGTCGCTTCGTGGTGCGCACCCGGCACGACATGACGCCGATTGCGATCGGCGCCTCGATCGCCTGTTCCGGCTGCTGCCTCACGGTGGTCGAGAAGGGCGGCGACTGGTTCGCCGTGGAAGTTTCCGGCGAGAGTCTGGCCAAGACTCATCTGGGCGACTGGGCAGTGGGGAGCAGGATCAACCTCGAGCTCTCGCTGAAGCTTGGCGACGAGCTGGGCGGCCATCTGGTCTACGGCCATGTCGACGGCGTGGGAAAAATCGTTTCAATGACGCCCGAGGGCGGCAGCGTGCGCTTCGTCTTCGAGGCACCGCCTGACCTGGCGCGGTTCATCGCCGCCAAGGGATCGGTGGCGGTCGACGGCGTATCGCTCACTGTCAACGAAGTCGCCGACAACCGCTTCGGCATCAACGTGATTTCGCACACCCAGGCGGTAACCACGCTGGGAAGTGCCAGAACAGGCCAGAGGGTCAACCTTGAGGTGGACATGCTCGCGCGTTACGTTGCGCGATTGTTGGAGCACGAAAAATCATGAGTGCGCTTGAAAAGGACGCGTGGCGGATCACTTTCGCCGAAGTGAAGGCCGCGGCAGAGGATATCATCGAGGAGGCCCGCAAGGGCCGCATGTTCATCCTGGTCGACGACGAGGATCGCGAGAACGAGGGCGACGTCGTGATTCCCGCGCAGTGGGCGACGCCCGAGGTCATCAACTTCATGGCCAAGCACGCGCGCGGCCTGATCTGTCTGGCGCTGACCCGAGAGCGGGTCGAGCAACTTGGCCTGCCATTGATGGCGCAGAACAACGGCACCCGGCACCAGACGGCCTTCACCGTCTCGATCGAGGCGCGGGAAGGCGTGACCACCGGCATCTCGGCCGCCGATCGGGCGCGTACCGTGGCGGTGGCAATAGACCCGTCCTGCGGGCCGCAGGACATCGTGACACCGGGCCATGTCTTCCCGCTGGTTGCCCGCGATGGCGGGACGCTCGAGCGAACGGGACATACCGAGGCGGCCGTCGATCTGGCCCGGCTGGCTGGCCTCACGCCGGCCGGTGTCGTCTGCGAGATCATGAACGATGACGGCACGATGGCGCGCCGCAACGACCTCATCACCTTCGCCCAGCGGCATGGCCTCAAGATCGGCACGATCGCCGACCTGATCGCCTACCGGCGGCGCTACGATTCGATCGTCAAGCGCCTGAGCGAGACGATGCTGGACAGCAGCTACGGCGGCGACTTCCGCTGCGTGGTCTACGTCAACAAGGTAACAATGGCCCAGCACGTGGCGCTGGTGAAAGGCGATCCGGCGGCCAGCGGGCCGGTCCTCGTGCGGATGCACGCAATGAACCTGTTTACCGATGCGCTCGGCCAGCGCACGGGGGGACGTGGTGGCGAAATCGAGGCCTCGATGCGTGAGATATCGAAGGAAGGCCGTGGCGTCATCGTCCTTATCCGCGAGCCGGTCACCGTGATGCTGTCCGAGCAACGCCGCCGGAGCGGCGAGGCGATCGAGAAGGGCAGCGGGGAACTGCGCGACTACGGCGTCGGCGCCCAGATCCTGATCGACCTTGGCGTCAAGGAAATGGTGCTGCTGACCAACAGCAAGAAGAGCGTGGTCGGCCTCGAAGGCTTTGGCCTCAAGATCGTTGGCCAGAAGCCAGTCTCCGGTCACGCGGCGTCCTGAGCATGTCGACACGGACGGAAACACCGACGGCCCGACCGGCGGTCGACGGTGTCGGCGGCGCGCGGATCTTGATCGTCGAGTCGCGCTACTACGTCGAAATCGCCGATGCGCTGATCGCCGGCGCCGAACGTGAGATCAAGAAGAACGGTGCCTTATCGGAACGTGTCGTCGTGCCCGGTGCTTTCGAGATTCCCGGCGCCATTGCGCTCGCGGCCGGCCGCTACGATGGCTTTGTGGCGCTGGGCTGCGTCATCCGCGGCGAGACCACGCACTATGACTATGTCTGTGGCGAGAGTGCGCGCGGCCTGATGGACCTTGCAGTGCGCGAGCGGTTGGCGATCGGCTATGGCATCGTCACAGTCAACAATGCCGACCAGGCCTGGGCGCGCGCCGCCATCGACCGTGGAGACAAGGGCGGAGATGCCGCACATGCCTGCCTTGCCATGGTGGCGCTCGGTCGCCGCTGGCGGAAGACATGAGCGACCACCCATCGCCCAGTCGTCGGCAGGCCGCGAGATTGGCAGCGGTGCAGGCCTTGTACCAGTGGCAGGAAGGCCAGCACGGGCCGGCGGAGATCATCGATCAGTTCATCGGCGTACGCACCGGGGAGACAGGTGAGGGCGGCATGCGCCGCGACGCCGACCGCCCATTGTTCAAGGACGTTGTCGAAGGTGCTGCCCGGCATAAGGAGGACCTCGAACAGGTCGTGTCGGCGGCATTGGCGCAGGACTGGACCTGGGCGCGCATCGACCGTCTGGTCCGGGCGATCTTGCTGGCCGGGGCCTATGAACTCGTGCACAGGGCCGACGTGCCCCCGCGCGTTGTCATCAACGAGTATGTCGAGATCGCTCACGCCTTCTACGACCAGGGCGAACCAAGCTTCATCAACTCCGTGCTCGACCGCGTGGCGCGCCAGGTGCGACCGGCCGAACTCGTGAAGTGACAGCCCGATGGCGCGCCGCCGGCGAATCGGTGAGTTCGAGCTGATAGCCCGCTACTTGGCGCCGCTCGCCCGGACCTTTCCGGGCGCGGGTGGTCTCGAGAGCGACAACGCATTCCTGCCGGCCGATGGGCGTCACGACACGGCGGTGAAGACCGACACGATCGTGTCCGGCGTCCATTTCCTCCATGACGAGAGTCCGGAGCGCGT
>RGPT01000020.1 GCA_010032545.1 Alphaproteobacteria bacterium | reverse complement strand
GACCATGACGTCGCTGCCCGACCTCACCGAGCTGCAGATTCGTCGCTATGCGCGCCTGCTCCTCGCTCGCCCCCATGCTGGCGCCGCTGATCGGTGGCCAGATCCTGTGGTTCCTGGGGTGGCGGGCGATCTTCTGGGTGCTGGCCGGGATCGGCGCCGTGGCGCTGGCCGCCGCCTGGTGGCGGCTGCCCGAAACCCTGCGGCCGGAACATCGCCAGCCGCTGGTGCTGTCCTCGGTGCTCAGGCGCTTCGGCGAGCTGTTCCGGCACCGCGCCTTCATGGGCTATGCGCTCACCGGCGCGTTTCAGTTCGCGGCGCTGTTTTCGTTCCTGTCGGGCGCGCCGTTCGTGTTCATCGAGCGCTACGGCGTGGCGCCGCGCGACTTCGGCCTGATCTTTGGCAGCATGATCGTGTTTATGACAGTGGGCAGCCTGCTCAACGCGAAGTTCGTGGCGGTGTTCGGCTCCGGCCGGATCCTCCGCCACGCGGTGATCGTGCCGGCGGTGGCCGGCGCCACGGCGATGGCGATGGGTTTCATCGAGGCGCACACCGGCGCCATCGGCCTGTGGCCGTTCCTGCTCTGCTTCGCGCTGCAGATCGCGTCGATCAGCCTGATCGGGGCCAACTCCATGGCGATGGCGCTGCAGCGCTATCCCCACATGGCGGGCACCGCCTCGTCGCTGACCGGGGTGATCACCTTCGGCCTCGGCGCGGCCTTCGGTGCCGCCGTCGGCCAGGCGCTGGACGGCACCATCGCGCCCATGACCACCGGGATCGGCCTGGCGGGGATCCTCTGCCTGCTGTCGCATCGGCTGCTCGTGCGGGGCGGGTAGCGGGCGACGCATGGCAGGTCTGCACATATATGTCTTTAGGTTCAGCAGGATATAGGCTATATTCCTGTCAGGTTGCCGCGTGGACCGCGCCGGCCTTTTCCAATTTCGGCAAGACCTCCCCCGGCACGCCCGCGGGTCGCCTCATGGCTTGGTGTAGCCGCCACGATTCCTGAGTCGTGGACAGTCCCAACAACGACCCCGTCTCAACCGAGCGCCAAATAACGACGCCGGAACAGACACTTAACGACATCCTGAAAACAGGGTGCAGCGGGGCTTCAACGCGCACGAAAAGCGCGAGGGGCGCAAAAGCCCGACAGACAAGGCTTTCCTCCGGTTCGCGGACGCCGTTCCGGACAACATGCGTTACATTCGGGTGTCCGGAATTGTCGGGTAAAAAGCCCGTCATTTCTGGCTTTCCGGCGTGCGGAGAGCTGCAATTCACCCGGAGACTTTTAGGAGGGCTTTGGCGGGGCCTGGCGCGTCCCTACCGGCGGAGATCGACCACCAGAAGATCGCCGCGCTCGTTGCCGACGGCGAGCTTGAAGCCGTCGGGCGACCAGGCGAGGCAGGTGATGGCCGAGCCGTCGGCCATCTTCAGGACGACGGAGCGCCTGGTTTTGATATCGCCCAGCTGCAGCTCGCCGGAATCGTAGCCGCCGGCCACGAACTCGGCAGTGGGGTGGGCGGCCACCACGCTCAACAGGCCCGCGCCCTCCTCGCCGAACTGCAATGGCGGCTTGCCCTCCGGTCCCTTTCCGGAGAACGGCCAGGCGGTGAACACCGGCTGCGAGGAGGTGTAGAGGAAGCGCGCGTCGGCGGTCCATGACAGCGACTTCACCTTGGCGGGATAGCCCTGCATGCGCATGTCGGTGGCCTGCGCCACCCGCCAGACATGGATGTCGTTCTCCTGCGTGCCGGTGGCGATGAACTTGCCGTCGGTGCTCCAGCGCAGCGCCACGTGGCTGCCCTGCCAGGCGAAGCGGCGCGGCGGCAGGGCGACTTCCTTGCTCAGGCTCCACACGGTGATGCCGCCGTAGTGCGCGCAGGCCACCCGGCTGCCGTCCTTGCTGAAATCGAGTCCGGCCACTGTGCTGGGGTGCGGACCGAACTCGCGGACCTCACCGTCGCGCAACAGGAACATGCTCTTGCCGGCCGAGGCGGCAACCGCGCCGGCCCTGTAGGCGACGAGATGCTCGATCCACTTGCCCTTCAGTGCCATCAGCTCGGTTGCAGAGCCGTCGGCGGCGATGCGCAGCACGCGGCCATCGTCGCCGCCACTGACAAAACCGTCGCCGGCCGGATCGCCGACCAGCGCCAGCACGACGCCCTTGTGCAGCGGAGCAGCCGCGTCGGGCACGGCGGCCTTGATGTCCGCGGGCAGGCGGCGGACCTGGCCGTCGCCCAGGGCGAAGGCGACGGTCGTGCCGTCGCGGTTGAAGGCGCACGCGGCGACCGGCGCGTCGGCCGCGATGGAACGGGCCGGCGGCAGGGTCTGGCGCCAGGCCGGGTTGCTGAGGTCGATCTTCACGCGACTACTTCAGGCAGTCTTCGAAGCCGCGCTTCAGGTTGTCGCCGTCGAGGTTGCGGCCGATGAAGACCAGCTTGCTTGCGCGCTTGTCGCCCTCCTTCCAGGGCGAGCCCCAGTCGCTGTCCATCATCATGTGGACGCCCTGGTAGACGTAGCGCCGGGGGGCGCCATCGATGGCGAGGATGCCCTTGCTGCGGAAGATGTCGCCGCCGCGCAGCTGCAGGAGCGCGCCCATCCACTTCTGGAACTTGTCCGGGTCGACCGGCCGGTCCGAGGTGATGCTGAGGCTCTTCACCTCTTCCTCGTGGTCGTGATCGTGGCCATGCGTGAGGAAATCGGGTTCGAACTCGAGGATGCGCGCGAGGTCGAAGGCACCCTTGTCGAGAATCGCGGCGAGGTCGATCCGGCTCTTCTCGGTCTTGTGGACGCGGGCGTAGGGGTTGATGCCGTGGATCTTGTCCTCGACCTTCTTGAGGTCGTCGGCGCCGACCAGGTCGGTCTTGTTGAGCAGGATCACGTCGGCGAACGCCACCTGCTCCAGGGCCTCGGAGCCCTGCTCGAGCTGGCCGAGGAAGTGCTTGGCATCGACCACCGTCACGATGGCGTCGAGCCGGGTCCTGGCCTTCACGTCGTCGTCGGTGAAGAACGTCTGGGCGACGGGGCCGGGGTCGGCCAGGCCCGTGGTCTCGACCAGGATGCCGTCGAACTTGTCCTTGCGCTTCATCAGGCCTTCGATGATGCGGATCAGGTCGCCGCGCACGGTGCAGCAGATGCAGCCGTTGTTCATTTCGAAGATTTCCTCGTCGGCATTGACCACGAGGTCGTTGTCGACGCCGAGCTCGCCGAATTCGTTGACGATAACGGCGTATTTCTTGCCGTGCTGCTCGCTCAGGATGCGGTTGAGCAGGGTGGTCTTGCCGGCGCCGAGATAGCCGGTCAGCACGGTCACGGGCACTTGGACTTGAGCCATGGGGGTCCTCGAGGATTGGTCCCTGAGATAGGGGGGCGACCGCGATTAGTCCAGTTCCGCCTCGCCGGGCGAGGCGCGGAATGGTCCACGCCGGCACACCGGAAACGCCTCAGGGTCTTTCGCCGCGGATCAGCCTGGGCAGGTCGCCGACCAGGCCCATGGCGTGGCGGACGAAAAAGCGGCGGAGCGGCGGCACGCGGTTGACGGCCGCGAGTCCGACGCCGCGGGCGAGACGAAGCGGCCCGATGTCGTTGGAAAACAGCCGGTTCAGGAGGTCGGTGGCGGCGACCATGGCGAAGTTGTCGGCCCGCCGCCATTGCGCGTAGCGCTCCAGCGTATCGGCGGCGCCGATGTCGAGTCCGAGGCGTTTGGCATCGACCAGCACCTCGACGAGGGCGGCGATGTCGCGCACGCCGAGATTATAGCCCTGGCCGGCAATGGGATGGATGCCGTGGGCGGCATCGCCGACCAGGACGAGGCGCGTGTCGATGTAGCGGTCGGCATGGACGAGACCCAGGGGATGCGACCAGCGCGGGCCGACCGGCTCGACAGGACCGAGATGGTCGCCGAAGCGCCGTGCGAACTCGGCCTGGAAGCGCGGCGGATCGAGCTCGAGCAGGCGGCGCGCTGTTCCGGCACGCTCGGTCCAGACGATCGACGAGCGATGTTCTCCTTGCGGCCCGTCGCCCATGGGCAGGATGGCGAAAGGTCCGCCGGGCAGGAATTTCTCCTGGGCGACGCCGCGGTGCGGGCGCTCGTGATGGGCCACCAGCACGATCGCGATCTGGTCGTACGACCATGAACGTGCGCCGATGCCGGCCTCCTCGCGCATCGCACCGAAGCGGCCCTCGGCCGACGCCACGAGTCGTGCCGTCAGACGGCGCCCGCTCCTGAGCGTGAGCTGGGCGCGATCGAGATCGCGCGTCGTGTCGACCACCTCGTCGGGCGACACAAGTTCGACCTCGGGGCACGCGGCCAGGCGCTGCAACAGTGCCGCGCGGAGAAAGCGGTTCTCCACGATCCAGCCCATGGGCGCGTGGTCTTGGCCGACAGGCGTCGCCTCGCGGTGATCGAAGTGGAGAAACAGCGGACTCGCCTGGCCGTCGTAGCCGGCATCGGAAATCCGGATATCGCGAATTGGTTCGGCGTCGCCGGCGACATCACCCCAGACGTCGAGGGCCGCGAAAAGGCGCTGGCTGGTGTAGGCGATCGCCGTGGTGCGCCCATCGAAGCCAGCCGCGGTCAGAGACTTCAGCGGTACCCGGTCGATCAGGGCGGTCCTGAGGCCCGCCTTGCCGGCGGCCAGCGCCAGCAGGCTGCCGTTGAGGCCCGCGCCCACGATGGCGAGATCGAAGACGGCGAGATCAAACCGATCGCTGCTCATCCATCATAGATGGCAGCCTGGCCGATTGCCGGCAACCCCGATGCCGGGGATGCCGGCCTGCCGGTCGTCAGAAAGTCTTGCTGAGGCCAACGATAACGCGGCTGGCGCAGTTTTGGGTGCCGAGGCAGTCCTGGACGCTGAGGTTCGTGCCGGTATAGGCGGCGGTGAAATCGAAGCCGTAGAAGCTGACGATGAGGCCGGCCTGCCAATCCCAATAGTTGTTGCTGGGAATGCCGAAGTTGGTGAAGGTCTGGACGTATTGATTGCCGAGCGTGCCGAAGGCCTTGAACGAGACGTTCTCGTTGACCTTGAGGAAGGGCAGCGGGACGGCGAACTGGCCCCACTTGTACCAGGCGTTGCCAGAGTTGGCGAAGAAGTTGGGGCTGTAGCGGACGGCGCCGGTGACGGCGGCGACACCGAAATCGTAGCCGGCAACGAAGCTGAACTCGTTGAAGCCATACATCAGGGCTTCGGGCGTGCCGGGATAGGTGTAGCGGGTGTAGCCGAGGTCAAAGCTGAGCTTGTCCTCGAGGGTCTTCAGCCTGAAGCCGCCGTTGATGTCGATCTCGGCCGCAGCACCGGTATTGGGGAAGTTCACGCTACTGCCCCAGGCGCCGGCGTAGGCGGTGAGGGGGATCTGTTCGCTGAAGGTGCGTGTCTCGTAGACCGCCGAGGCCTGGACGGCGACCTGGCGCTGGGTCTGCGAGATACCGCGATAGGAGTAGTCGTTGAGTGCTGCGATGGTGGCGGTGAAGGTGCCGCCGAAGGGCGCCGTCCAGGTCTCCTTCTCGGGCGGCGTGGTCGCGGGAATGCTCTGGTTATTGTTCTGGGCGTTCGCCATGCCGATTGCACAGATTGCGACCATTCCGACAGCCAACGCGGCGACGTTTTTGAGCAACACTACAACCCCCAATGGTTATTTCTTTTGTCTTCGAGTCTCAAGCCGCAAGAGACATGCCAAGCCGGGTTTTGTCCCGGGAGCGATTGGCACGGGCCTTGCTCGCCCTTCTTCGAGCTTTGGGGGCGGCAGTTTCGCCCAGTGGAGGACAGCCGAAATGAAAATGGTCATGGCAATCTTCAAGCCATTCAAGCTGGATGAGGTCCGGGATGCGCTGACGTCGCTCGGCATCCAGGGTTTGACGGTGAGCGAGGTCAAGGGATTCGGTCGCCAGAAAGGACAGACCGAGATCTACCGCGGCGCCGAGTACGCCGTGAGCTTTCTGCCGAAGGTCAAGATCGAGGTCGTGATCGACGACGCCATGGTCGAACGCGCGGTCGAGGCCATCCGCAAGGCGGCCGGCACCGGCAAGATCGGTGACGGAAAGATCTTCGTCCTGTCCGTCGAGCAGGCGATCCGCATCCGCACCGGCGAGTCCGGCGCGGAGGCACTTTAGATCCCGCACACAATCAACAACTCAAGACCCGAGGGAAGACCGATGAGAGCGAAGTTCAACACGGTGACAGCCGGCCTGGGGGCGGCTGTCACGCTACTCCTCCCGGCCCTGGTGATGGCCGCCGACGAGAAGCCCAAGCTCGACACTGGCGATACTGCCTGGATGCTGACGTCGACGGCACTCGTCCTGATGATGACCATTCCCGGTCTGGCGTTGTTCTACGGCGGCATGGTGCGCAAGAAGAACGTGCTTGCCACCGTCATGCAGAGCTTCGCCATCACCTGCATGGTCTCGGTGCTGTGGCTGATCGTGGGCTACAGCCTCGCCTTCACGCCGGGCAGCACCATCATCGGCGGACTGAGCCGTGTCTTCCTGAGAGGGCTGACGCTCGATGGCGTGCATGAACTCGCCAAGACGATTCCTGAATCGGTCTACATCTGCTTCCAGCTCACCTTCGCCATCATCACGCCGGCGCTGATCGCCGGTGCCTTTGCCGAGCGCATGAAGTTCTCGGCGATGATGTGGTTCATGGCGCTGTGGTCGCTGATCGTCTACGCGCCGGTCGCCCACTGGGTGTGGGGTGGCGGCTTCCTGGGCGACTGGGGCGTGCTCGACTATGCGGGTGGCACGGTAGTCCACATCAATGCCGGCGTCGCCGGTCTGGTCTGTGCCCTCGTCATCGGCAAGCGCAAGGGCTTCGGTACCGAGAACCTGGCGCCGTACAACCTGGTCTACTCGGTAATCGGCGCCTCGCTGCTCTGGGTTGGCTGGTTCGGCTTCAATGCGGGCTCGGCGGTCGGCGCCACCGGCAATGCCGGCATGGCGATGGCGGTCACCCAGTTTGCCGCGGCCGCTGCGGCGCTTGCCTGGATGTTCGCGGAGTGGATGACGCGCGGCAAGCCGTCGGTCCTCGGCATCATTTCCGGCGCGGTCGCGGGACTTGTTGCCATCACACCGGCTTCCGGCTTCGTCACGCCGATGGGGGCGCTGGTAATCGGCATCGTGGCTGGCGTGGTCTGCTTCTGGGGTGCCACCGGCCTCAAGAAGGCGATGGGCTACGATGACTCGCTCGATGCCTTCGGCGTCCATGGCGTCGGTGGTTTCGTCGGTGCCATCCTGACCGGTGTCTTCGCCGTCGAGGTGATCGGCGGCGAGGGCAAGAAGGGCCTGATCGACGGTAATGCCGGCCAGGTCCTGACCCAGCTTTGGGGCACGCTTGTCGTCGTCGCCTGGTGCGCCATCGCTACGTTCATCATCCTCAAGGTCATCGACGCCCTGATCGGCTTGCGCGTGACTACCGAAGAGGAAGTTGAAGGACTCGACATCAACCTCCATGGAGAGACCGTCCACTAGGTCCGTCCTCCCGTCATCGGGAACCCTGCTCCTCCCGGGTTCCCAATCCGCTGCCACTTTCGTGTCGTGGCGGGACCTCAAGGCCCGGCGATCCATGCGCCGGGCCTTTCTTTGTCGGAATTTGACGCCGCCGACGCAAGACGCCAGTCTATGTGCACAAGCCGAAAAGGCAGGAGGAAAGTGCATGAAACTCGTGTCCGCCATCATCAAGCCGTTCAAGCTCGACGAGGTCCGCGATGCCCTGACCGGCGTCGGTGTTTCGGGACTGACGGTGAGCGAGGTGAAGGGCTTTGGCCGGCAGAAGGGCCAGACCGAAATCTACCGTGGCGCGGAGTACCTCGTGAGTTTTCTGCCCAAGGTCAAGGTCGAGATCGTGGTCGACGATACCCAGGTCGAACGGGCAATCGAGGCGATTCAGAAGGCCGCGCACACGGGCAAGATCGGCGACGGCAAGATCTTCGTCACCGCGGTCGAGCAGGCCCTGCGTATTCGCACAGGTGAAACGGGTTCCAACGCTCTCTAGGCTACAAGCAAGACAATCCGCAAATAAGAAGACGACACGGGGGAAACGATGCTGAAGGCGATTGCGCGCGTGGGCGCGCTGGCGATGTTTGCCGCGGCGGGAAGCACGGCGGCCGGTGCCGCCGACAAACCTCAGATCGATACCGGCGATACCGCCTGGCTGCTGGTGGCCACGGCGCTGGTCCTGATGATGAATATCCCCGGCCTGGCGCTGTTTTACGCCGGCATGGTGCGCAAGAAGAACGTCCTGGCGACGGCCGTGCAGGCCTTTGCTGTTGCCGCGCTGGTGACCGTGCTGTGGTTCGTTGTCGGCTATTCCCTGGCTTTCACCGACGGCGGAGCCCTGAACGGCGTGATCGGATCGCTGTCGCGCGCCGTCGGCGCGGGCTTGCAGGGCAGTGTTCATGAACTCGCCAAGACGGTGCCCGAAAACGTCTTTCTGATGTATCAGGCAACGTTCGCCATTATCACGCCGGCGATCATCGCTGGAGCCTTTGCCGAGCGCATGAAGTTCTCCGCCATGCTGTGGTTCATGGCCCTGTGGTTGCTGTTCGTTTACGTCCCGGTCGCGCACTGGGTCTGGGGCGGCGGCTTTCTGGGGACGGCGGGTGTGCTCGATTTCGCCGGTGGCCTGGTGGTTCATCTCAATGCCGGCATCGCGGGCCTGGTCTGCTGTATCGTGATCGGCAAGCGCCATGGCTACGGTACCGAGTACATGGCGCCGCACAATCTGGTGCTCACGCTGGTCGGCACCTCGCTGCTGTGGGTCGGCTGGTTCGGCTTCAATGCCGGCTCGGCGCTGTCGTCGGGTGAATTGGCGGGCAATGCCATGCTCAACACCCACATCTCCGCCGCTGTGGCCGCGCTGGTCTGGATGGCGATCGAATGGGCAAGCCGGGGCAAGCCCTCGGTCCTCGGCATCCTGTCGGGCGCGGTGGCCGGGCTCGGCACGATCACGCCTGCCGCCGGCTATGTCGAACCTTGGGCCGCCCTGCTGATCGGGGCTGCTGCCGGTGCCGTCTGCTACTGGGCATCGGTCGTTCTCAAGACGCGACTTGGTTACGACGATTCACTCGACGTCTTCGGCGTGCACGGCGTCGGCGGCATCCTGGGCTCGATCCTGGTCGGCGTGTTCGCCACCCGGGCGATTAACGACGTTGCCAAGGGCCAGCCGGTCGGCCTGGTTGACGGCAACGCCGGCCAGATCCTGACCCAGCTCTATGGCGTGGTGGTCGTCGGCCTATTCTGTGCGGTGGCGACCTGGATCATCCTGAAGATCGTCGATGCGATGGTCGGCCTGCGGGTCACGCGCGATGAGGAGGTCGAGGGTCTCGACACCGCATTGCATGGGGAGCGGGTGCAATAGCCACCCCTAGTGCTAGTGGCTCGAGCGGGCGCAGGCCTCAAGCCTTTCTCAAGTCTGAAGAAAACGACCTATTCCCTTGTTGTTATTGGGTAATTTGTCTCATACAATAGGCGGATAACAAAGTCCGCCCGGACCCCTCGGGCGGGTGTTGCTGCTTTGCTTCGGCCTGCGATGGCCCAGTGGATGGCTAGATATGTTCAATCCGCGGCTGACGGAGACGTTGACCGATTTTCCGTTCGCACGCCTGAACGCGTTGCTGGCGCCTATCGCGCCGCCCGCCCATTTGTCGATGATCAACATGTCGGTCGGCGAACCGCAGGGCGCGATGCCGGCTTTCGCCCGTCAGATCGTGATCGACGAGGTCGACGGCTGGAACAGGTATCCGCCCAACCAGGGTCTGCCAGAACTCAACGTGGCGATCTGCGCTTGGCTGACGCGGCGATACAAGTTGCCAAAAGGCCTGCTCGATCCCGACCGGCATTGCCATCCAACGGCGGGCAGCAAGGAAGGCGTCTACATCATCGCCACCATCGGTACGCCGCAGGAAAAAGCTGGCGGCAAACCGGTCGTGGCGCTGCCCAACCCGTTCTACCAAGCCTATCTCGGCGGGGCGGTCCTCTCGGGCGGCGAGCCGCTGCTGGTCAATGCCAATGCCGAAAACGGCTTCCTGCCGGAGTTCGACAAGATCGACGAAGCTACGTGGAAGCGCATGTCGGTCGTCTATCTCT
Organism: Alphaproteobacteria bacterium; assembly: GCA_010032545.1. Taxonomy (GTDB): domain Bacteria; phylum Pseudomonadota; class Alphaproteobacteria; order Reyranellales; family Reyranellaceae; genus Reyranella. The sequence continues at coordinate 21,555 of RGPT01000020.1, read as the reverse complement.
GCTCGCCCGCCAATCCGCAGGGCGCCATCGCCAGCACGGAGTACTTGCAGAAATTGCTTCGGCTCTGCCGCAAGTACGATGCCGTGCTCGCCCTCGACGAATGCTACGCCGAGATCTACACCGGCCAGCCGCCGGTCGGCGGCCTCGAGGCGGCGCTGGCGATGGACGAGACGGGCGGCAGGGATCCGTTCCGCAACCTCGCGGTCTTCCACTCGCTCTCCAAGCGCTCCAATGCCGCCGGCCTGCGCTCCGGTTTCATGGCCGGAGATCCGAAACTGGTGGCCATGATGCTGCGCTGGCGATCCTACGGCGGGCCGCAGATTCCGTTTGCCGTCCAAAAAGCGTCGGCGGCGCTGTGGAGCGAGGAGACCCATCCCGTCGAGACGCGCGATCGGTACCGCAGAAATTTTCGGGTGGCCGAGCAGATCCTGCACAATCGCTTCGCCTACTACACGCCGGGCGGCGGCTTCTTCCTGTGGCTCGACGTCGGCGATGGCGAGGACGCCACCCGCAGGCTTTGGGCGGAGGCGCACCTCAAGGTGTTGCCGGGTGGCTACGCCTGCCGGGAGACAGCAGGCATCAATACCGCTCAGCGTTACATCCGCGTGGCGCTGGTTCACGACGAAGAGACCACGCGCGAGGGGCTGACCCGCCTCGCCGCGGTGCTGTAGGGAGCGCAACAGCACAATGGCCATGATCGGCGCCACTTCCACGTTGCCCCGCAAGACGGCGATCCTGCCGGAGGGCGGGCGCGATTTCCTGCGTCGCCGCATGATGGAGTTGGTGGGTGCCGGTTTCGCTGCGGCGGGTGTTGGGTTGCTGCTGGCGTTGTTCACCTACAGCCCGGGAGATCCATCGCTCAATCACGCCACGGGGCGCGCGCCGGTCAACCTCGTTGGCGTCTCCGGCGCCTACGTTTCGGACCTCCTTCTGCAGACCTTCGGTCTTGCCATCATCCTCGTGCCGGTGGCGCTGATCACTTGGGGCGTGCGGATGCTGCGCACCCACCATCTTGGCTTCTTCGGGCTGAGACTGTCACTGCTGCTGCTGGCGCTCTTGATGATGAGCGTGGCCTGCGTCGGCCTGGGTGACGTCGGCAGTGCCGCGACACACGCCGGCCCCGGCGGGCTGGTCGGCCTGGCCCTCGTTGGCCGCTTCCGCGAAATGGTCCTCACCCATTCGAGCGGCGGCAGCCTTGCCCTGATCGAGCCCGTCTGTGCGGCGCTGGCCTTCATCGCGATGGCGCCGGCGCTCGGCATGAACCGGACCGATCTGCCGCTGATCTTCCGCATTCTGCGAGCGCCTTTCCTGTGGGCCATGTGGCTGGTCCGTGCGGGCATCGCCCTTTGGCGCGGCAAGCCGCAGGCGCTCGACGAAGACGCCGAGCTTCCCGCACCGTCGCTCGGCTATGCCGAAATTCCCGGCGAAATCGACGCCAGCCAGTACGATCCGAGCCGCTTCGAGGCACGCGTCGAACAGATTCCCGACGAAGGCACGCCGATGCCGCCACGCGACTCTCTGCTGGTCGACGCGCCTTATGCGCCGATCGAGCGACCGGCGCCGACGATTCCGGAGTCGCCAGTACCGCTCGAGCCGCAGGCGCCGTCGGTCCTGGAGTCGGCAGTCGATTCCGTCAAGGAGCGGACGTTGTTCGATCGCCTCGCCGGCCGGCGGATCGAGCCGTTCCTCGCCCGTCGCAACGTGCAGACGGAGGAGCGGAGCGAAGACGAGCCGGCGATCGCGGCGCCGCAGGAACCGGTCGATGTTGCGAGGGTGCTGCCGCCGGAGCTCCAGCCAGTGGATCCGGTGATCGAATCCGCCGATGACGACAATCCCTTCACGCCTGACGCCCTTCCGGTCGAGCCGTCGCCGGCGGCTGCCGCGACAGCTGGCGTAAAGATCATCCCGCGCAAGGCTGGTGCGCTCACTCAGGGCAAGCGCGCTGCCAAGGCTGGGCAGCGCGAGCTCGATCTTGCGACCGGCGAGTACCGGCTGCCGCCGCTCGACATTCTGTCGTCGCCGCCCCGGGTCAGCACCGAGACCAAGATCGACGAAGAGGCGCTGGAGCAGAACGCTCGCCTGCTTGAGACCGTGCTCGACGATTTCGGCGTCAAGGGACAGATCGTAAAGGTGCGGCCGGGCCCGGTCGTGACGCTCTACGAACTGGAACCGGCTCCGGGCACCAAATCGAGCCGTGTCATCGGTCTTGCCGACGATATCGCCCGTTCGATGAGCGCGGTATCGGCACGCGTTGCCACCGTGCCGGGCCGCAACGTGATCGGCATCGAGCTTCCCAACGCGCGACGGGAAACAGTGTTCCTGCGCGAGCTGCTGTCAACGCGCCACTACGAGGACACCCGGCTCAGCCTGCCGTTGGCGTTGGGCAAGGATATCGGCGGCGACCCGGTCATTGCCGATCTCGCACGCATGCCGCATCTGCTGATCGGCGGCACGACCGGCTCGGGCAAGTCAGTGGCGGTCAATACCATGATCCTGTCGCTGCTCTACCGGCTGCCGCCGGACCGCTGCCGCTTCATCATGATCGACCCGAAGATGCTGGAACTCAGCGTCTATCAGGACATTCCTCATCTGCTCACGCCGGTCGTCACCGAGCCGCGCAAGGCGATCGTGGCGCTGAAGTGGGTGGTGCGCGAGATGGAGGACCGCTATCGCGCCATGAGCGCGGTCGGCGTCCGCAACATTGCGGGTTACAACGAAAAGCTCGTCGAGACGGCGCGCAAGGGTCAGTCGCTGACGCGCAAGGTGCAGACCGGGATCGATCCCGAGACGCGCAAGCCCACCTTCGAGGACGAGGAGATCGATCTCAACCCGCTGCCCTTCATCGTGGTCATCATCGACGAGATGGCGGACCTGATGCTGGTCGCCGGCAAGGAAATCGAGGCCACCGTCCAGCGGTTGGCGCAGATGGCGCGCGCCGCCGGCATCCACGTCGTCATGGCGACGCAACGGCCTTCCGTCGATGTCATCACCGGCACCATCAAGGCCAACTTCCCGACCCGCATCTCCTTCCAGGTGACCTCGAAGATCGACAGCCGCACCATCCTGGGAGAGCAGGGCGGCGAGCAGCTGCTGGGCCAGGGCGACATGCTGTACATGGCAGGCGGCGGCAAGATTGCCCGCGTGCACGGGCCGTTCGTGTCGGACGGCGAGGTCGAGGAGGTGGTCCGTCACCTGCGCGCCCAGGGCGCGCCGGCCTATATCGAATCGGTCACCGACGATCCCGACGCCGATGCCGAGGGCCTGGGCCTGCCGGGCGACAGCGAGGAAGGCGAGAGTGACCAGCTCTACGACCAGGCGATCGCCCTGGTGGCGCGCGAGCGCAAGTGCAGCACCAGCTTCATCCAGCGCTACCTGCAGATCGGCTACAATCGCGCCGCCCGTATCGTCGAGCGCATGGAGCGCGAGGGAGTCGTCAGTTCCGCCAATCATGTCGGCAAGCGCGAGGTTCTGGCGCGCGACATCGACGACCGTGAACGTTGAAACGGCAGTACCTGCACCTGCGATAGCGGCCTGCGGCCGGAGGTTGCGGGCAGACCGGAATCCATTACTTTCGGCTCGAATGGCGGTAGAGCGCCGCAGGACTGGGGACGATGACTGATTACATTGAGCCGGCAAACGTGCCAACGGCAGGAGCGCAGCGCCGGCGCCGCATTCCTCTGGTCTGGATCATCCCGATCCTCACCGGCCTGATTGCCGCCTGGCTGGCCTGGGACACGTTTTCCCGGCGTGGCCCGACCATCACCATCGCCTTCGACTCCGCGGCCGGCCTGACCGCCGGCCAATCGCAGCTCAAGTACCGCAACGTCGTGATGGGAACGGTGAAGACCATCGCCATTGCGCCGGACCTGTCGCACGTGATCGTGACGGTCGAAACGGTCCGCGAGGCCGAGCCCCTGCTGACCGACAAGACGATCTTCTGGGTGGTCAAGCCGCAGCTCTTCGCCGGCAATGTCACCGGCCTCGATACGCTGCTGTCCGGCTCCTACATCGGCATGCGGCCGACGAAGGAGAAGGGCGCGTTGATGCGCAATTTTACCGGTCAGCGCGATCCGCCCGTTCTCCAGGCCTCGGCCAAGGGCACCACCTACAGGCTGGACACCAAGCGACTGGGTTCGATCAGCCTGGGCTCGCCCGTCTACTTTCGCGACCTCGAGGTCGGGACCGTCCTCGGCTGGGATGTCGGCGATCTCGCCAGCAACGTCACCATTCATGCCTTTGTGCGCGAGCCCTACGACAAGTATGTGCATGAGGACACGCTGTTCTGGAACGCCTCGGGCATCTCGATCAAGCTCACGTCGGGCGGCGTCGACGTGCAATTGGAGTCGCTTCGAGCCGTGCTGCTGGGTGGCCTTGCCTTCGACACGGCGACCTATCCCAAGTCTCCCGTGGCGCCCCAGCATTTCCGTTTCCCGCTCTATGCCAGCCAGGAAGTGGCAAAGTCGGCGGGGTTCGGCCGTCAGATCCAGCTCGTATCGAATTTTTCCGGATCCGTCGCCGGGCTTTCCGTTGGCGCCGACGTCACGCTTTATGGTCTCAAGGTTGGCGAAGTCACCGACGTATCGCTGGTCTACCAGCCGAAGCTGGATCGGATCGTGGCGCCGGTCCATTACAGGATCGAAGCCGACCGCGTCACGGGCATTTCGACGGCCCAGGGACTGGCTCCCGGCGTGCTTGCGGCCGAGATGGTCAAACGCGGCTTGCGCGCCACCCTGCAGGCGCCAAGCCTGATCACGGGGCAGAAGATCGTGGCGCTCGAGATGATGCCGGACGCACCGCCGGCCGAGCTCGAGGTCGATGGAAATGTCTTCATCGTGCCGTCGTCGGAAGTCGGCGGCTTCGACAGCATTACGCGGTCGGCCAACGAACTCCTGTCCAAGATCAATCGCATCGACTTCGACCAGATCGGACGGAACCTCGCGGGATCGGTCAAGGGGCTCGACGGGATCATCAACGGCGCGCAGCTCAAGAAGACGCTGGCGGCGCTCGAAGGTACGATGATCGAAGCCCAGGATGTGCTGCGCAAGCTCGACGACAGCGCCACGCCCGCGCTCAAGCGCCTGCCCGACATCGCGGTTCAGCTTCAGGATTCGCTCACCAAGGCCAACCGCCTGATCGGATCGCTCGACAAGGGCTATGGCGACCAGTCGAAATTTCTGCGCGACATCGACCGCCTGATGCCGCAACTCACCGAGACTGCGCGCTCCATCCGTGCCCTGAGCGATCTCCTCTCGCGGCATCCCGAGGCCCTGATCAAGGGCCGTACAACCACCGGCAAGGAATGACCGACATGATGCTGGGCCGCCGACGCCTGTCTGCTCTCGCGGTGCCGGCCTTCGTGGGCGCCTGCGGGGCCTCGCCCGATCCGGTTCTCTATACCGTCGCCGTACGGCCCGGTCCGACCTTCCCGGGCGGCCCGCGCGTGATCCAGCTGCGCGACATCGGCCTCGCCAGCTACCTCGACCGCAAGGAGATCGTACGATCCTCCGAGGACTACAGACTCGGAGTCATGGCCAACAGCTGGTGGGGTGAGTCGCTGGGCGCGTTGCTTGGCCGCGTCCTCGTCGTCGAGCTGTCGCAACGTCTTCCCAACAGCAAGGTCTACAGCGAGAGCGGCGCCATCAACGCCGACCCCAATGCCGTACTTGGCATCAACATCCAGCGCCTTGATACCGACAAGGCCGGCATGCTCATCCTGCTGGCCCAGGCGGCCGTGGAATTCAACCGGCCCCGCCGCTCGGCGTCGCGCAACTTCGCCATTTCCCGCCAGCCGCCCACGCCGGACGTCACGGGGCAGGTGGCGGCGATCAGCGATGCCGTGGGCGAACTCGCCGACGGGGTCGCGGCCTTGCTGCAACCGTAGATGCGGCGCGCGGCCGCCCTGCCGCCCGCGGCCGAAGTGCCGATGACGGTGCCTGAGCTCCGCGAGTGCCCCGGCTGCGGCCTGTTCCAGATCGTGCCGGCGCTCGGCCCCGACATGCGCTCGGACTGCGTCAGGTGCGGCACCGTCCTGCGGGCCACCCGGAGGGATCCGCTCGATCGCAGCCTGGCGCTCAATGTCGCGGGTCTGGTGCTGTTTGCCATTCTTTGGCTGGCCATGCTGATGAAGGTGTCGACGGCGGGCATCATGCATGAGACGACGCTGGCCGCGGGTCCGATCGAGCTTGTCGCGCGCGGTCTGTGGCCGCTGGCGGCCGCCGTCGCCCTCACTACCTTTGTTGCGCCGCTGATCAGGCTCACGGGCACATTCTACGTGCTGATCGGTCTCAAGCTGCGCACGCCTCCCCCGAACCTGCGCGGCGTCTTTCGCCTCGTCCGCTACATGAAGACCTGGGCGATGCTCGAGGTCCTGCTGCTGGGCGTGTTCGTGGCCTACACCAAGCTCGGCGACCTCGTGAACATCGAGATCGGGCCCGCCGTCTATGCCCTCGGCCTCTACTCGATCGTGATCGTCTGGTCGGAAACGGCGCTCGACCCTCACGCCGTCTGGGAGGCGATCGAGCGGCGCGGCCAGACCCATGCACCGATGCCACCGCCTGCCGCCGTGCCGACGCGTCTCGAATTTCGCCCTGAGGCGATGGGGTGCGAGAGCTGCGGCCTGGTCTCGGTGCCGCCGAAACACGAAGGCGGCCACGGCGCCCGGTGTCCGCGCTGTGGTGCGGCGCTGCATGCCCGCAAGCCCTACAGCCTTCAACGAACCTGGGCACTCGTGATCGCCGCGGCGATCCTCTACATCCCGGCCAACATCTATCCCGTGCTCACCGTCATGCAGGGAGGTGCGGGTCAGCCCAGCACCATCCTGGGGGGCGTCGAGGAGCTGCTGGCGTCGAAGATGTATCCCCTGGCCCTGCTTGTCTTTTTCGCCAGCATCTTGGTGCCGATGTTCAAGCTGATCGGGCTTGCGGTGATGCTGGGCGCCACCATGATGGTGACGACCGAGCGCGGTGCGGCGGTTCTTCTGAGCCAGCGCACGAAGCTCTACTACATCGTCGCGTGGGTCGGGCGCTGGTCGATGGTCGACATCTTCATGGAGTCTCTCCTCGGGGCGCTGGTCCAGTTCGGCCGGGTGGTGACCATCGAGCCCGGCACCGGCGCGCTCGCCTTCTGCGCCGTGGTCTTCGTCACCATCGTTGCGGCCGAAGCCTTCGATCCGCGCCTGATGTGGGATGCCGCGGCCCGCAACGCGCATCGTCCTCTGGCATTGCGGCAGGCATATCGCGGCCGGATCGCGGCCGGGCGATAGGCTTTCCGGGAAACGCTTCTTGCTCCGGCGCGAGGCCGATCCTGCCGAAGAGGACAACCCGCGCTTCGATCGGGGCCTTGCTCGATCTGCGCTCAGTTCAGCCGATAGACGATGCCGAGCCTGATCTGGTTCACGCTCCGGAACGTCCCGTTGCGCTCGTAGACGTCGAGTTCATAGCCCGCCGACACCTTCATTTGCGGGGTGACCGGCCGCCCGACTCCAGCATAGGTCTTGTTGTGGTGGATGCCGGTCTGATGGCCCGTACGGTCGACCTTGAGGTCGATGAAGACCTCGTCGGAGACCGCGAACTCCCAGGGCGAGTCGCCGATCGGGATGCGCACGCCGACAAGCGGGCGGGTCCGGATCAGTACTGCGCCGTTGTCGTAGAACAGCTGCTCTGTCCGCAGGCGGCCGGCGAAGGCGATCGGACCGAACTGGTTGCGGTAGAGCAGGTCTTCGAACGGTCCGCGGCGCGACGGCAGTCCCGTCGGATAGCGCTGGTACTGGACGTAGCCTGCCGCGACGGCGAGGTTCGGCGAGTAGGCATATTCGAATCCAGGCCGCACCTCCAGTTCGCGCAGGCGGCTGATGTGCCGGTCGATCTGCAGCAGGCTATCGAAGTGGAAAGCCCATTGCGGGTTGATGTCGTATTCGATGCCGACGGAATTGACGAGCCAGAGGTCGCCGTTCGGTGTCGCGGGCCCGCGCGCCGGCGACGACGAGGGCGATGACGAGTGGTGCTGCGCGGCGGTGGGCACCGCGCCGAATGCCATCGACAGCAGGCAGGCCACCAGCGCCCCGGCGCGCGGGAAGAGCCATCCGTAAGGGATGCGCAGGCGTCCGATCATGCACCATCAGCGCAAAATGCCGCCCGTAAGTCCAGAACGCTAACGAGAGGCGTCGACCGGGTTTGACGAAGGCGCTGCCATGGCCCTAGACCTTTCACGCCGGCATTTGGGCCGTGAAGGAGTGTCCTGACCATGTCGCGGATCCCGATGCTGTTGGCGGCATCAATATCCCTGGCGCTGCCGTTCGCGGCGGCGGCGCAGGACAAGCCGTTCGGCGGCTATCCCAATGCCGACATGGAGTACTGCGCCAAGCTGAGCGACCTCTACATCCGTTACATCGGGCGTTCCGAGGCCGGCCCGCGGACCCCTGTCACCCCCGATGTCGTGGGCGGCGTGGCCCTGGCCCAGTGCAAGCACGAGAGCACGGTCACGCAGGCGATTCCCGTGCTCGAGCGCAAGCTGCTCGACTCCCGCTTCACTTTGCCGCCGCGCGGGTAGCGCGCCACTCGGCGAGTGCGCGGGTAGCGCGCCACTCGGCGAGTGCGCGGCTAGCGCCTCAGGGCGTCCAGCGCAGGAAGTTGGCGATCAGGCGCAAGCCGGTCGCCTGACTCTTCTCCGGGTGGAACTGCGTGCCGGCGAGATTGTCGCGGCCGACCATGGCGGTGACCGGCCCGCCGTAGTCGACGACCGCCAATACCGTCTCGGGCCGGGCGGCGGCGAGCTGGAAGGAATGCACGAAGTAGGCGTGGTCGCGCGCCGCGATGCCGGCAAGCAGCGGATGGGGCTTGAGCTCGCGCAACTCGTTCCAGCCCATGTGCGGGATCTTCAGAGGCCGATCGCCTCCCTGGCCCTTGGGTTCGATGCGCACCACGTCGCCCTTGATCCAGTCCAGCCCGGCATGGATGCCGTACTCGACGCCGCGCGTGGCCATGAGCTGCATGCCGACGCAGATGCCGAGGAAGGGCTTGGCCCGCTCGATCACTTCCCGCTGCAGGGCCTCGACCATGCCCGGCACGGCGTAGAGGCCGGCGCGGCAGTCGGCGAAGGCGCCCACGCCGGGCAGCACGATGCGGCCGGCGTCGGCCACGTCGCGCGGGTTCGAGGTCACCAGCACGCGCTCGTGCGTGCCCGCCTCGCGGGCGGCGCGTTCGAAGGCTTTGGCGGCGGAGCGGAGATTGCCCGAGCCGTAATCGACGATGGCGACGGTCATCCGTCGTCGCCTACAGCACGCCCTTGGTGCTGGGCACCGCCGTCGTCTGCCGCGGGTCGATCTCGACCGCGACGCGGAGCGCGCGGGCGATGCCCTTGAAGCAGCTCTCGACGATATGGTGGTTGTTGTCGCCGTAGTGGTTCCACACATGCAGCGTCAGTCCGCCCAGCTGGGCGAAGGCCTGGAACCACTCCTTGAACAGCTCGGTGTCCATGGTGCCGAGCTTGGGCTTGGAAAAATTCACCTTCCAGATCAGGTAGGGCCGGTTCGAGGCGTCCAGCGCCACCTCGGTCAGCGTCTCGTCCATCGGGATCACGGCGCTGCCGTAGCGGCGGATGCCGGCGCGGTCGCCCAGCGCCTTGGCCAGGCACTCGCCCAGCACGATGCCCGCATCCTCGGTCGTGTGGTGATAGTCGATGTGCAGGTCGCCCTCGGCGCGCAGCGAGATGTCGATCAGGCTGTGGCGGCTCAGCTGCTCCAGCATGTGGTCAAGGAAGCCGATGCCGGTCTTGATGTCGTACTTGCCCGTGCCGTCGAGGTTGATGGCGGCGGAGATGCTGGTTTCCTTGGTCACGCGGGTGACGGACGCGGAAGCCGGGCCGCGCGGTCGAGGGCGACGCGCGTCAGAATGACGCCCGCCAGCACCACCAGGCCGCCCAGCACGCGGGCCGCCGTCAGCGGATCGCCGAAGAAGGCCGCCGACAGGCCCACGCCCGCCACCGGGATCAGGTACATGTAGACCATGACCCGGCTCACCCCCAGCCGGTCGAGGCCGGCGGTCAGGCCGAGGAAGGCCACGCCCACCGGGAAGATGGCGGTGTAGAGCCAGAAGCCCAGCAGCCGGTCATCCAGCCGCCCGAACTCGGCCAGCGAATCGAAGGCGAGCGAGATCGGCAGCAGCACCAGCGAGCCCAGCAGCGTCGTCCAGGCCATCACCCTGAGCGACCCCAGTCGCAGGTTGTAGGGCGCGCAGCGCTCGACATAGAACGCCCAGGCGAAGGCCGCGAGCATCCACAGCAGCGTGCCGTCGAGGCTGCCCGGCGTGACGGTGAAGGCCGAGAGCGAATTGTTCACCACCAGCACCACGCCCGCGAAGGCGAGCACGATGCCGGCCCAGCCCAGCGCCGGCAGCCGCCGCCCGCCGAACCACGCCAGGATGGCTGAGAAGGCCGTCGTCGTGGTCATCACGATCGAGCCCAGGCTGGGCGCCGTACGCGTCATCGCTAGCCCCCAGCAGGCCTGGAAAAGCGCTACGCCGACCAGCGACAGCAGCAGCATCGGCACCCAGTCGCGCCGCGGCAGGTCCAGCGGCCGGCGCATCAGGGCGAGTGCCGCGAACAGGAACAGGCTCGCCACGAGATAGCGCGAGGCGCTGTAGAGCAGCGGACTCATGACCGCCAGCACGTCCTTGGCGAAGGGATAGCTCGATCCCATCAGCAGGACGGTGCCGAGCATCAGCAGGTCGCCGGTCGTGCGCGACCCCCTCCGCCCCTGCGGGGCACCTCCCCCATATGATGGGGGAGGAGTCTGATTTTCTTCTCCTCCCCCGCTGTTGCGGGGGAGGTGGCCCAAAGGGCCGGAGGGGGTCACGCCTTCGGCGCCGTCGAAGCCTTCTGCGCGCCCCAGAAGCCGAACAGCGTGCCGGCGACCCGGCGGATCTGAATCTCCTCCGAGCCCTCGGTGATGCGGTAGCGGCGGTGGTGGCGGTAGATGTGCTCGAACGGCGTGTGGCGCGAGTAGCCGATGCCGCCATGGACCTGCATGGCGCGGTCGGCGGCGTCGCAGACGAGGCGGTTGGCGCGGTAGTTCGACATCGCCACCCATTCGGAAACGCTCATGTGGTGCTCGCGGTCGAGATGCCACGCACACCTTGCGGTTCTTGGCATAGGCCACCGACATGTCGATGCAGTACTGCGCCGCGCCCAGGCTGGAGGCGGCCTGGCGGATGCGGTTCTCGTGCACGAAGGTCTGCGCCACGTCGAGGCCGCGGCCTTCCTCGCCCAGCATGGTCGAGCCCGGCACGGTCACGTTCGTGAGCGAGACCTCGGCGTGGTCCGACGGCATGTTGAAGGTCCACCACATGTATTCGATCTTGAAGCCCGGCGTCTTCACCGGCACCAGGAAGGCCGAAATGCCGCGCGGCTCGCCCACCTTGCCGGACGTGCGCGCAAACACCAGGTCGACCGTGGCCGTGTGCATGCCGGTGTTGAACCGCTTCATGCCGTTGATGACCCAGTCCGTGCCCTTCTTGACCGCCGTCGTCTCCATGAAGGTGGCGTCGGAGCCGTGCAGCGGCTCGGTGAGGCCGAAGCCGATCCGCTCCGTGCCCTTGAACATCCCCTCGATGTAGCGGTCCTTCTGCTCCTGCGTGCCGAACCGGTGCAGCAACAGCGCCACCGGGAAGTTGCCGACGATCGAGCTCTCGTTCTGCAGGTCGTTGTGCAGGCCGAGACCCTTGTGGGCGAGGTGCTCGCGGATCACCGCCATCGCGAGGTTGGAGCCGTTCTTGCCGCCAAGTTCCCTGGGCAGGCCGAAGCGCAGGTGGCCGGCCTTGTCGGCACGGCGGCGCATCTCGGCCAGCAGTTCCTCCCACTCGTGCCGCGGCTGGCCGTCGTTGTCCCAGTCGGTGCGGGCGTGCTCGCGGCGGTGGTCGAAGAAGCGGATGTTGTCGTCCTGCCGCTCCAGCGGCCGGATCTCGCGCTCGATGAAGGCGTCGAGCTCGGCGATGTAGGCCGCGATGTCGGCGGGAATGGTGAAATCCATGGCGGCACTTCCTCCGGTAAACGATCGTTCACCAGATACCACAGGACCCGGCCCGGCACAGGCGCGCCGCGCCCGGTCTGCTGTCGATAGGAATGCGCTGGCCGCATGGCAGCCATTTCAAAAGAATTTTGCAGGATGAACAGGAATAGGCTAAGAAATAGACGATAATTGCGGACCGTCCGTCCGCAATCCCGCCCGCTCGGCCTCCAAGCCCGGCGGGTTTTTTCATGCCCGGACTTCGTGCCGCAAGCTTGTCATTCGAACACGAGGACCAAGGGATTGCGGGCACCCTCCTGATGGAAGCCATGGGCACCGCAGATTTCGAGTTCGTGGATGTCCCCGCCAAATCAAAGGGGCTGGGCGTTCCTCGGTCGCACCAGAGAGGCAGGGCGGTTCGCGGCTCCAGCAGGATCACTGCCTTGGTTTCTTTGGCGAAGTCAGTCGGCGCGCCCGGAGCGAGTGTCGCCGTGAGCGCCGCCAGTAGTCGGAGTACCCCCCTGCTTGATCATCGTCGGCTCGCGCTAGTTGAGTGCACGGATGTACCGGCACGACGGATACTGGCTGCAGCCCAAGAATTTCTTTCCGGCATTCCTGCCAGTCCTGGTCGTTCTGATGACAAGCGGGCTGCCACATTGGCCGCAGGTCGTTGTGCTTCCGAAGCGTTGCTTCAAATGAGCCACGTGTTGTTCGCGAACCTCGTCGGTCTGCGGCAGCATTACGGTTTGGATGGTCGCCACTATCCGTTTCACCTCGTCGTCGGTGAAGACCACCACGCTCTTGCTCTTCACGTAACTGATATGGCCGCCAGTCAACACGTTGGGCGGCATCTGGGTCTTGAGGCTGCAATCGCCTTGGAACACGATGACAGAGTGCATCTTGTCGGGCGGTATTCTGGCCGCGTTTGAGAGCGCCTTGATGTGACTTGCATTCTGCTGCAGCGGATTCTGGAACCGGAGTTTGTGTCCCCTGTTCAGCTTGGTCCACTGCCGGGCGTCCTCGGTCCCGAAAATCCATCCATTCATGTTCTTGGTTTCCACCACGAACACGCCGTAGCGAGACACGATCACGTGGTCGATCTGCGTCGTGCCCCGGCGGGTCGTTATCGTGATGTCGTTCATGGCGGTGTAGTCCGACGACGACAGTTGGCGCCTCGTCGCGGCGGCGGTCTCGAGTTCGCCGAGCCTTCCGATGTGCGCGGCATTCCCTTCACCCCAACTCCACAGCCCCCAGTGCTTCCCTCGCCGGGACGCACCGACAACGAACAGGAACAGGACCAGGAAGACGCCCAAAATGGTGAGCAGGGGGTCGGCATTCATGGGGGCCGAGACCGTACCACCCAGAAGAGACGGCGGACCATCTGAAATGTGGCAGGTACCGCTTCTGCCCCTTTTATGGCTTCCTAGGGCTGGGAAGTGTCGCGCCGCGCAGCTCGATGACATCGCAAGAAAGATCATCGAAAAGTCGAACGGTCTCCTCAGGCGCGAACATATCCAGTTTAGAAGGAAGGATTAGCCGATGGCCGATGTCGGAATCTCCGGTGGCATGATCCTCCAGCATATGGGTACGCCAGCGGAAGTCGCTGCGTTCTTTGAGCTGATCGAACGCCATAAATCGGAGTCGGCCGATGGTGCGCTCCTTCTTGTCACTGACCGTCTTTTCAGGCGTACCGTGCCCGGTGAGCAGTATGATGCGCTAGTGGACCAACTGGCGGAGAGCCGGCGGATTCTCCAGAGGATTCAGATAACCGATGGCTTCTGGAATGAGTTCAAGCTGGGTGATCGGGCAGAAGGCATTGATCGGTCGGCAAAGACAGCAGCCGATGCGTTTCGAAAGATCTTCCATTCAATCGATGAAGCGATCCACTATGCTCGTCGTGACAAGGTCGACATTGGATACTTCCGGCCTTTGAAGCTCATGGCATGGGAAGGACCGAGATCCTATGAGCACGAGTACATGCAACCGGAAGATTTCGAGAAGCCCGACATCCGGCCGATCTGGATGGAGTGAGCCGGCTTCGGCCGGCTGCTGAAATCGCCGACAGTCGGTCGCCGCGCCCCCTCCGATAGAAGGGGGACGGTGGCCGGCACAAGCCAAAGTCGGCCGATCGCTCGCTCGCTTTGGTGACGGATCGCCTCTACAGACGCACCGTTCCCGAAGAGGCATTCGATGCACTTGTCGAACAACTCCACGAGTGCCAGCGCATACTTCGCGCGGTTCCAGCCTCTCCTGAATTCTGGAAAGAATTCGATCTGGGCGACCGAAATGTTGGAATCAGCCAGTCGGCGTCAAACCTCGCCGCCGCCAAGACTGCTGATTCGGACAATGCCGACGCGAATGCTCATGGTGGTGTCCTTCTGGTGTCTGGGCAAAACACCCCCGCCGGAGCCGGGGGCTGCGGAGGTTCAGGAACGCGGGCCGAGGCGCGCCGCGCTGCCGCGCGCTCCGGCGCCGTCGATTCCACGCTCGGGATCGCGCGATCGCTGATGGCGTGAGAAACGCGGCCATTTTGCAGGACCACGTCGCGCCGTGGGCAAGGGTGGCGCGGGGCGTCGAGTTGGGCTATTCCCCGGCACGAACTGTAAATTCCTGCCCGTGAAAGGCCGTCGAAATGCGCCAGCTCTCGTCCCTCTGCCTGCTCGCTGGAATCCTGATCCCGGTCGCATGGCAGGGTGCGGCGCGCGCCGAGCCGAAATACACCCAGCATCCGCCCCATGCGGGGCGCACCGAGACGATCGTGGTCTATCTCGATCCCAGGTTCGCCGATGGCGATCGGGGCGACATCGTGAGTGCGATCGACGAGTGGAACGTTGCCCTGAACGGCGTGATGAAGTTCGAGGCGGTGCCGCTGCCGCCGGCCGCGGAGAGGAATCGCCGGGCCTGGGTCATCATGCGCGGCGCGGGCAAGGAGGGCGTCAGCGAAGTCGGGCGCACCGAGCGCAGCGTGGGCACGCTCCAGCCCATGCCGATGGGCGGCGGCGTGCTGCTGGTGCTCGACGGCGCGCTCAAGCCGTCCGCCGACCGTCCCCTCACGCTGCGGGACGTCATGATGCGGGAGCTCGGCCATCTGGCCGGCCTGCGCCACACGACGCAGACCGAGCTGCTGTCGGGGCAATACCTGCTCGGCGACAAGAGCTGCGTAACTCGGGCGACGGCGGCGGCCATTGCGACGCTGCGCGACGTGCCGGTCGAGTCGCTGAACTGGTGCACCACCTCTTGAACGTCCCGCGCGGCCGCCGCGGCCAACGACCCGGAGCTGCTGCGTCGCCTGGCGTTTGACGTCGCGGCGCTGCCGTAGTCGCGGCTGCACCACCCGGTGCGCGACGGGGTGGAAGCGGGTATCGATCTGTCGTCGGTGGATGCGCCCGGATTTTTCGACACGTCAGGATTTTCCGACGCGTCAGGATTATCCCGACACGGCCGGCTTTTCCCGACACGCGGGTGTCGGAAAACGGCGACTGAAAAGCCTTGCGGGCCAAGGGCTTGAATTTTCCGACAGGGTTTTCCCGACACGCAGGCGTCGCGAAAAGCCCGGGCCGGGCCGGCGTCGCGGGACCTACGCCGCGGCGGGCAGGTCGACGCGGAAGCGGCTGCCGCCGCCCTCGGCCGCCAGGCAGGCCGCATCGCCGCCATGTCGTCGCGCGATGTCGAGGACGAGGGCGAGGCCAAGGCCGCTGCCGCGGCCGGTCTCGGCGCCGCCGGCCAGGCGATAGAAGGGCTCGAAGATGCGCCGGCGTTCGGCCTCGGGCACGCCGGGGCCATGGTCGGTCACGTCCAGAACGGCGCGGCCGTGCTCCAGGGTGACGGACACCACCACCGGCCCCCGGCCATCGGCGCCGCCGCCGTAACGTCGCGCGTTCTCCACCAGGTTGCGCACCAGCCGGCGCAACAGCGTCCGGTCGCCCAGCACGGTGACGGGCTGGCCGGTGGCTTCGAGGTCGTAGTGAGAGGCCTCCTCGGCCGCCAGCGCCAGCAGGTCGACCGGCTCGCGCCGCTCCAGCTCGGGGATGGCTTCGAGCCGGCTTGCCAAAAGCACCTGCTCGATCAGCTGGTCGAGTTCGGCCACGTCGTCCTTGAGCGACTGGCGCGCCTTCGGATCGGCCTTGTCGCCGAGCAGGGCCGCGGCCACGGAGATGCGCGCCAGCGGCGTGCGCAGTTCGTGGCTGGCGTTGGCCAGCAGCAGCCGGTGCGCCGCCACCAGCTCCTCGATGCGCTGGGCCGAGCGGTTGAAGCTTTCGGCGAGTGCCGCCACCTCGTCGCGCCCCTCGACCTTCACGCGCGCGGAAAGGTCGCCGCCGCCCAGTCGCTCGACGCCGGCCTTGAGCCGTTCCAGCCGGCGGCCGAGGCCGCGCACGACGGGATAGGCGCCGACGGCGACGGCCAGCGCCACGAGGCCCAGCGCCGCGGCGATCCAGAAGATCGGGTTGGGCCGCTCGCGCACCTGGCGCGCCACCAGCCAGCGGCCGTCGGGCAGTTGCAGCGTGAAGTTGGGCCCGCCCGGCCCGCGCCGCCAGCCGGTGCGGGCGCGGCGCGGCTCGAAGCGCGGCGGCACTTTTCCCGCGAAGGCGATCTGCTCGCCGTCGGCGCGGTAGAGCGCGATGTCGAAGCGCAGCTTGCGGTGCAGCGCCTCGACCGCCTTCTGTTGCTCAGGCCTCGGCGCGTCGGCCTCGGGCAGCAGCGCGCCGGTGAGTTCGGCCGCAACGTCGAGATACTGCGGTGTGCGGTTGTCGTCGTCGGCCAGCCACCACAGCAGCGCCACCGCCCCGACAAACACGGCGAGCACGACCAGGATGGCGGCGTAGAACTTCAGGTAGAGGCGGTTCATGGCGGCTATCGATCCTGGTCCTTCGCGAACACATACCCCGTGCCGCGCAGCGTCAGGATCCGCCGTGGCTTCTTGGGGTCGTCCTCGATGGCCGCACGGATGCGGCTGATGTGGACGTCTACCGAACGGTCGAAGGCTTCGAGCTTTTCGCCCTTGAGCAGGTCCATCAGCGCGTCGCGCGACAGCACGCGGCCGGCGCGCTCGGCCAGCACCAGCAGGAGCGCGAACTGGTAGGCGGTGATGGCGCGTTCCTCGCCGTCGACGCGCACGACGCGGGCGCCCTTGTCGATTTCGAGACGGCCGAAGCGCAGGGTTTCGGATTTCGCCGTGCCGCTGCCTTTGCGGCGCAGGATGGCACGCAGCCTGGCCTGCAGCTCGCGCGGCTCGAACGGCTTGGCGAGATAGTCGTCGGCGCCGATTTCGAGGCCGACGACCTTGTCCATGGGCTCCCCTCGCGCGGTCAGCATCAGGATGGGCACGTCGCTCGTGGCACGCAGCTTGCGGCAGAGGTCGAGGCCGTCGGCGTCGGGCAGCATGAGGTCGAGGATCACCGCGTCGAAGGTCTCGCGCTTCAAGTGCGCCTCGCCGTCGCGGCCGGTGCCGGCCACCGTCACGCGAAAGCCCGCCCCGCCGAGATAGTCTGAGACCATCCCGGCGAGGCGGTTGTCGTCGTCGATCATCAGGATGCGTTCGGCCATCGGTTCAGTATCGTGCCGGCGGTGTCCCGATGTCATCCTCGGTCAGCCCTTGCGGGCGCCGTGGCCGCGCTCGTTCCAGACCTTGAAGAAAGCCTGGCGCTGCGTCGGGCTGAGCACGTTCGCGGCATCCGTCAGCGCCTTGGTGAAGCGCCTGGAGCTGTCGTCGCTCGCCTTCATCTGCAGCGTGCGGATCTGCTCGATCTTCGCCGGATCGATGATCGGGGCCTGCAGGGCCGCTTCCATCGCCTTGCGATTCTCGACGCGCTGGTCGTGCAGCGGCTTCATGTCCGTGAAGGCGGCCTTGAGGATCTCCGACACCTTGGTCTTCTGGTCCTGCGTGGCGTCGGTGCCGTTGAGTGCCTTGTCCACGCGCTTCTCGATGCGCTGCTGGAACTTGGCCGGATCCATGCCGGCGCCGTCGCCCCGGGCGAAGGCCGTGCCGCCCGCGGTGACCGCGAGGCTGCCGGCCAGGAAGGCGGCGAACATCGTCTTCATGCTGAGGGTCGTCATGTCTGTCTCCATCTGTTTCGGGTCACTGTCCCCGTTCCAGCAACATGGCGTGGCATGGTTTCGCCGCCGTCTCGGCCATGCAAAGTTATGTAAAGATGACCACGCTCCGGACCGCCCGCCTGACGCTGCGGCCCCTGACGTCCGACGACGCCGAGGCCTACATCGCCCTGCGCGCCCATCCCGAGGTCGCGCGGTGGGTGCCGCCGGCGACGGGCGATCCGATCGGGCGGTTCGCCGCAGGCTGGCGGCAACGCGGCTATGCGCCCTGGGGAGTCGTTCTCGACGGCCGCCTGATCGGGCACGGCGGCCTGAACTGGGTGCCCGAATTCGCCGAGACAGAGGTGCTGTGGGCGCTGCATCCCGACGCCTGGGGCCGGGGTTACGCCACCGAGGTGGCGCAGGCGTCGCTGGACTACGGCTTCGGCACGCTCGGCCTCGGCTCGATCTTCGCCATCACTCTGCCGGACAACGCGGCCTCGCAGGCGGTGATGAAGCGCATCGGCCTCACCTACCGCAGGCGTGCGACCTACAAGGGTTTCGACGTCGTCTGGTTCGACATGGACAGGACGGTCTATGCCGAGAGAACCGCGATGGCGGCGCGCTGAACGGCGGGGTCGCCGGCAGCAAGGACGGCGCCGTCGGAGTGCATGTCGAGTTCGCGGCCCTGCCAGTCGGTGATCAGCCCGCCCGCGCCCTTGACGACCGGCACGAGGGCAGCGAAGTCGTAGAGCTTCAGGCTCGCCTCGACCACCAGATCAACATGGCCCGACGCCAGCAGGCCATAGGCGTAGCAATCGCCGCCCCAGCGGAAGAGCTTTGCCTTCTTTGTCAGTGCCTCGTGCGGCTTCTCGTAGGCGCCGGGAAACATGATCGGCGCCGTCGAATACATGTACGCATTGGCAAGCGACGGGCAGGCCCGCACAGAGATCGGCTGGCCGTTGAAGGTCGAACGCTGGCCTTCGACGCCGAGCCACCGCTCCTTGAGGATCGGCTGGTCGATGATGCCCATGACCGGCTTGCCGCGATGGAGCAGCGCGATCAACGTGCCAAAGATCGGCAGGCCAGTAATGAAGGCCTTGGTGCCGTCGATCGGATCGAGCACCCAGACGTACTCGGCGTCCGTCCTGACGGCGCCATGCTCCTCGCCAAAAATGCCATGATCGGGCACGTGCCGCTCGAGAATGCCGCGCATGGCCGTCTCGGCCTCGCGGTCGGCGATGGTGACCGGGCTGTTGTCGGTCTTGTCGTCGATGGCGACCTGGGTGCGGAAGTAGCGGGCCGCGATCGGCCTTGCCGCGTCGGCCAGTTCGTTGGCCAGGCCGATGAGGTGGTGCGGGACCACCTAGGGCAGCGGCTTGGGCGTATCCGCCAGGGTGCGCAAGTAGGCGATCACGTCAGCCCGCTCCTGCTCCTTGGCCAGGCCGGCGAACGCCATCTTGGTGCCTCTGACGTAACTGGTGGGCTTGAAGATCATGTGATTGATATCTTCATAGGACCACTCGCCGCCCTTGGCCTGAAGGGCCGAGGAGTAGCTGAAGCCCGCGTGAGTCGCCTTCTTCGCACCGACCACATCCCACAGATTCGGGCCGACCTTGTTGGCGCCACCCTTGTCGACCGTGTGGCAGGTCATGCACTGCTTGTTGAAGACGGCTTTGCCCGCCTCGACGTTGGCACCGGCGAGCTTGGGTCCGATCGGCGCAAGTTCCGCGGCCGGAGCTGCCGCCACGGCGCTGGGCGCTTCATCGGCGACGGCGATGGCCGGCTTGTCGAGCTTATGCGGATGGACCACGGCATTGGAAACCTTGCCAACCACCATCGCAAAGAGGGCAGAGGCCAGAACGCAGCCCGCAACCGTGTTGAAATTGGCCATAGTCGGATCCCAAAGCGGCAGTAATTTCAGACGTTGCTGTAGCACGCCCGCACAGTCGCCAGTAGTATCCCATCGCCGCATTGGGCCCGCGCGGCGGAACGTCGCAAGTCACGGATTTTGCGAGGTTTTTCGCCTGTCGGCGGGCACCGGTTGGGACGCAGGGGGAGTTGAGGACATGGCGAAGGCTCGGGGCGGCAAAGGCCCAACAACCACCAAGAAGGCCAGCAACATCATCGCTTTCCAGGGCGAACCGGGTGCGAACTCGGACATGGCCTGCCGCGCGGCCTTTCCCTACATGACGACCTTGCCGTGCGCGACCTTCGAGACCGCGATGGAGGCGGTGCAGGTGGGACGGGCAGAACTGGCCATTATCCCGGTCGAGAATTCGATCGCCGGCCGGGTTGCCGACCTGCACAGCCTGCTGCCCCATACCCGGCTGAAAATCGTGGCCGAACATTTCCAGCGGGTCGAGCATTGCCTGGTTGCCCTTCCAGGAGCGTCCCTGAAATCCATTCGATCGGTGAAGAGTCATGTTCAGGCACTAGCCCAGTGCCGGAACTTCCTGAAACGGCATCGATTCCAGCCGACCGTTCATGCCGACACGGCAGGCGCTGCCCGCGAGATCGCCGAGATCGGCGACAAGAGCGTCGGCGCCATCGCCTCGTCGCTGGCGGCGCGAATCTACAATCTCAAGGTGCTGGCCAAGAACATCGAGGACGCCGACCACAACACCACGCGCATGTTGGTGTTTTCGCGTGAGTCCGCCACGCCGGACTGGCGCACGGTGCAGTGCATGACGTCGTTCCTTTTCCGGGTGAAGAGCAGGCCTGCCGCGCTCTACAAGGCGCTGGGCGGCTTTGCCACCAACGGCGTCAACATCGTGAAGCTGGAAAGCTATCTGTCCGGCGCCAGGTTCGAGCAGGCACAGTTCTACGCCGAGGTCGAGGGCCACCCCGAACAGCGCAGCCTGCATCTTGCCTTCGAGGAACTCGGCTTCTTTTCCGAAGAACTGAAGTTGCTGGGGTCGTTTCCGGTCAATCCGTTTCGGCGCAAGGGCTGGGAAGCTCCGACCCGTCCCGGCACTTGAGCGAGGCGCCACATGCCGCAGCAAGCCGTACGCATCGCGCCGTCCATTCTCAGTGCCGACTTCGCCGTGCTCGGCCCCGAGGTCGAAGCGGTCACGGCGGCCGGTGCCGACTGGATCCATGTCGATGTGATGGACGGCCATTTCGTGCCCAATATCACCATCGGCCCGATGGTCGTGAAGGCGCTCCGCAAGCACAGCAAGTTGCCCTTCGACGTGCATCTCATGATCTCGCCGGTCGACCCGATGGTGCCGGCCTATGTCGACGCCGGCGCCGACTTCATCTCGTTCCACCCCGAGGCCGGCCCGCATATCCATCGCACCATCCAGCTCATCAAGGGCCACGGCAAGAAGGCGGGCTGCGTGCTCAATCCCGCGACGCCGCTTTCGGCCATCGAAAACGTGCTGGCTGATCTCGACCTCGTGCTGGTGATGAGCGTCAATCCCGGCTTTGGCGGCCAGGCCTTCATCGAAAGCCAGCTCGCCAAGATCGCCGCCCTTCGCAAAGCAATCGACGCGCTGGGCAAGACCATCGACCTCGAGGTCGAT
>RGPT01000190.1 GCA_010032545.1 Alphaproteobacteria bacterium | reverse complement strand
CTCGACACCGGCGACTTCGGCGCGCTGGGTCTCGGCGACGAGGCGATGGAAGAAGTGCGTCGCCAGTTCCGCCGCTTCGTCGATACGGAAGTGGGCCCGCACGCCCATGGCTGGCATCTGCGCGACGAACTAATCCCGCTGCCCGTGGTCCAGCAGATGGCCGACCTCGGCGTCTTCGGCCTCACCGTGCCCGAGGAATGGGGCGGCCTCGGCATGGGCAAGCTCGCCATGTGCGTCGTCACCGAGGAACTGTCGCGCGGCTATATCGGTGTGGGCTCGCTCGGCACGCGCTCGGAGATCGCGGCCGAGCTGATTCGCGCCGGCGGCACCGAGGACCAGAAGAAGCGTTACCTCTCGCGCATCGCCTCGGGCGAGATCCTGCCCACGGCGGTGTTCACCGAACCCAATACCGGCTCCGACCTCGCCAGCCTGCGCACGCGCGCCGTGCTGGAGGGCGACACCTACAGGATCAACGGCAACAAGACCTGGATCACCCACGCCGCCCGCGCCGATATCATGACGCTGCTCGCGCGCAGCGATGCGTCGAAGCCGGGCTACCAGGGCCTGTCGATGTTCCTGGCCGAGAAGCCCAGGGGCGACGAGAGCGATCCGTTCCCGGCCAAGGGCATGAGCGGCGGCGAGATCAAGGTGCTGGGCTATCGCGGCATGAAGGAATACGAGATCGGCTTCGACGGCTTCGAGGTGCCGGCGGCCAACCTGCTGGGCGGCAAGGAAGGCCAGGGGTTCAAGCAGCTCATGGCGACCTTCGAGAGCGCCCGCATCCAGACCGCGGCGCGCGCCGTCGGCGTGGCGCAGAATGCGCTCGAACTCGGCCTGCGCTACGCCCGGGAACGCCTCCAGTTCGGCAAGCCGCTCTATGCCTTCCCGCGCGTTGCCGGCAAGATCGCCTGGATGGCGGTCGAGACCATGATCGCGCGCCAGCTCACCTACTTCGCCGCGCGCGAAAAAGACCAGGACCGCCGCTGCGACATCGAGGCCGGCATGGCCAAGCTGCTGGCCGCGCGCGTCGCCTGGAGCAACGCCGACAATGCGCTGCAGATCCACGGCGGCAACGGCTATGCGATGGAATATCCCATCAGCCGCGTGATGTGCGATGCCCGCATCCTCAACATCTTCGAGGGCGCGGCCGAGATCCAGGCGCAGGTCGTGTGCCGCGGGCTTATCGAGGGCCGCAACTGAGCCGTCGGAATGAGCCTCTCTCCTGAGCCTTGCCGCGGCGGCCTTGGCTAGGAAGCCGGACGGGCTTGCGCTTCGGCAATTACGCTGACTGTGTCGATGGCATCTTCCGTGATCGACATCAGCTGCTTTTTCGGCGCCCCGGCGCGCGCGCGGATCGCCAGGGAGTACATCGTCGCGCTCAGGACCGCGGCGGCCGAGGCGACACCCTTTTCGGAGAGATTTTCGCCGAAGCGCCTTTCGATGGTCGCTTCGATCATTCGATCGATTGACGACAGGAATGCCGCAACCGCTTTCCGGACGGCAGGGTCCGAGCCTGCGACAGTCGTCGCCGTCGTGGCGATCAGGCACCCGAGATGCTCGCCCCGGGCGGGTGCATACACCTCGATGGCGCCAAGCAGCAGATTGCGCCCCGCCTGCTCCAGGGTGTCGCCGGTGTTGAGAGCCGCTTGCATGGCCGACGTCGCCATCGCGGCATAGCCGCCAAGCGCCTTCGCATAGAGCGTGCCCTTGTCGCCGAAGGCCGCATAGAGGCTCGGTTTGTTGACACCCATCGCCTGGGTCAAGTCGTCCAGGGTGGCGCCGTCGAAGCCGCGCAGCAGGAAAACGCGGGTGGCCGCGGCGAGTGCGTCATCGAGGTCGAAGGATCGGGGGCGCGCCATGACGGAACCTCATTGTGTACCGCTCAGAATACAATCCTTGACGGTGTAGCGCCAGATATGTACCGTACGGTACATAATAAACGCGACCGCACGAGGTAACGTCATGGAACTCTTCTATTCACCGCTCGCTTGCTCGCTGGCCTCGCACATTGTCTGTCGCGAGGCCGACATTCCCGTGACGCTCCGGCGCGTAACGCTGTCGACCAAGGAGATCGAGGGCGGCGGAAGCCTGTTCGACATCAATCCGAAGGGAGCGGTTCCAACGCTGCGCCGCGACGATGGCAGCGTGCTGACCGAGGGCCCGAGTGTCCTGCAGTATCTCGGAGACCTGAAGCCGGCGAGCGGGCTGTGCCCGGCATTCGGGACGGACGAGCGTTACCGGGTCATCGAATGGCTGAACTATGTGAGCACCGAGTTGCACAAGCGGGTCTTCTACATGATGTTCACTCCCGAGAGCGACGACGCGGCCAAGGCCGCGGCCAGGGCTGCGGCGCCCAGGAGGCTGGACTTTGTCGCCAGGGCTCTGGAGGGCCGCGACTATCTTGCGGGGAGTGGCTTCACGGTCGCCGATGCCTATCTTTTCTGGTGGTTGACGCTGGCCTCGCGGGTCGGCATCGACACGTCTGTCCACGGCGTGCTGGAGGCCTACAAATCCCGATGTGCGGGCCGGCCAGGTGTCGGGGCCGCCCTGAGCTATGAGGCAGCACAGGCCGCGCGCTAGGTTGCGGGCTTCGAGGGATACCTGCCGAGGGCGCGGCCGGGATCCAGGCGCAGGTCGTGTGCCGCGGGCTGCTGGAAGGCCGTAACTAGCGAGCCGTCGGCTTGACCTCGAGCTGGCGAAGCACATCCATGAAAGTATCGAAGCGCTCCTGACCGACCTCGCGCGCCCATGTCGCTTCCAGGGCGCGCAGCGAGGCGTGGAATGTCTCGACGAGCCGGTGGCCGCGTTTGGTCAGGAAGATCAGTCGGCGTGTCGTGGCGCCGGCGGCGCGGCGTTCGAGGTAGCCCATCTCCTCGAGTTGGCTCACGAGATAGTTCGTGGCTTGCGGCGTCATGCCGACCCGACGCGCGAGCTGGGAGAGGCGGACGCCATCGGGCGGCGGATACGACAGGATCGGAGCATGGGCGGGCTGCAGGTCGGTGAAGCCAGCCGCGCGTGCGTCCGCGTCCATCTGCCGGCGAACGCGCTGCAGGGCGAGGCGAAGGAGGGCGCCGACGTAGGGCGGTCCGTTCGCTTGGGAGGGGCGTTTTGGCTTGACCATTTTATAAAGGGACTTTACGTTTAAGTTCGTAAAGGCACTTTACAGTGAATGGAGACGCTTATGGAAGGGCAGGCGGACAAGGTACTTCGTATGGGCGGCATGGAGCTCAAGTTCCTGGTCGACGAGACCAGCGGCGCGGGTGAGATGGTGATGTTCGAGTTCGCCGTGTCGCCCGACGCGCGGGTGCCGGCGGCCCATGCCCACCGCGAGGTGGACGAGGCGATCTATGGGCTGGAGGGAACGCTCACCAGCACGGTCGACGGCAAACGCCACGAGCTGCGCCGCGGCGACAGCCTGTTCATCCCACGCGGCAGCGTCCATGTGCACGAGAACCTGCACGGGGAATTGGCGCGGGTGCTCACCGTGCTCACGCCGGGCTCGATCGGCCGGCGCTACTTCGAGGAGGTTGCCGCCGTCGTCAACGGCCCCGCCAAGCCGGACCTGGCGCGGATCAAGGAGATCATGAACCGCCACGGCCTCGTCCCGGCCTGAGCTATCGAACAGGCGCGGGCTCGTCGCGGGCCGGACCTGGGGCAGCCGCTGGCCGCTATCCGCGCTTGTCCGCCACCTTGATGCCCATGACCTTCTTGGCGGGGAACTTCTTGAAGGTGCCGAGGTGGCCGCGCATGCCGAGCTGGAAGGCCTCGACGTAGGCCAGCTTGCGCGTCAGGTAGTTGTGCTGCTCCTTGGGGTCCAGATAGAGGTTGAACAGCTTCGGATAGGTGTAGCGCTCCAGCACGCCGGTGAAGCCGCCGGTGCCGAAGGCATCGGTCGCGTCGTCGCTGGTGGCCGACAGTACCATCTTGTATTCGCCGCAGCGCAGGCCGGAGAAGGTCTGGCCGAGCCAGTAGTAGTGGTACTTGCGGTTGCTGAGGCCCTCTGGCGCGAGCAGGAACGAGCTCTGATCGACGCCGTCGATGTAGCGGTCTGACGGCAGCAGATGCGAGGCGCCGGCAAGGCCCAAGGCCGTCGGCAGGATGTCGTTGAAGTCGAACAGCCCGTCGCTCTGGCGGCCCGCCTCGATCGTGCCAGGCCAGTACATCAGGCCGGGCACGCGCACGCCGCCTTCCCAGGTCGAGCCCTTGGCGCAGCGGAACGGCGTGAAGGCGGCATCCGGCCAGGTCTCCATGTGCGGGCCGTTGTCGGACGAGACGAAGATCAGCGTGTCTTCCAGTTGTCCCGACTCGCGCAACGCCTCGACCAGCCGGCCCATGATGGCGTCGAGCTCGAGCAGCGTGTCCTTGTAGGGATGTTTCGCCGGCGACTTGCCGAGGAATTTTTCGTGCGGATAGTTGTCGAAGTGGGCGCCGCGCGTACAGTGGTAGAGCAGCCACGGCTTGTCACTCTTGGCCTGCTTCTTGATGAAGTCGGTCGAGTACTGGCACCACTTCTCGTCAAGCTGCGACAGCACCGGGATCGTCACCTCCTCGACGTTGGTCAGCTCCTCGCCCTTCCTGGCGTGCACGAAGCAGCGGTTGAACGGCATGTTCTTGATCCACTCCGTGCGCGCGTCGGAGTAGACGATCTCGGGGAAGAAATGCGGGTCGCGCCATTCGGTGTACATGTCCGACACCGAGAGGAAGCCGTAGAAATCGTCGTAGCCCACGTTCTGCGGCTGGCTCTCGACATTCTCGCCGATATGCCACTTGCCGACCGCCTGCGTGGTGTAGCCGGCCTGGCCCAGCAGCATGGGCAGCGTGATCTCGCCCTGCAGCCCGCCCGGCTCGCCGTACATCGGCGGGCGGTGCAGGCCGTGGCGGTTGGGCACGCGGCCGGTGTGCAGCGTGGCGCGCGACGGCGAGCACGAGGGCTCGGAATAGCACGAGGTGAGCTGCAGCCCGCCGCGCGCGATCCGGTCGAAGTTGGGCGTGGGGGCACCCACGGCCACGCCGCCGCCGTAGCAGCCGAAGTCGCCCCAGCCGACGTCGTCCATCAGATAGATCAGGATGTTGGGCTTCTTCTTCCGCGCCGCGAGCTTGGCGGCAGCGATGGCGATATCGGCGGCGTGAACGAAGCCGGGCTCCAGATAATCGGCCTTGCGCACGGTCTGCGAGGCGATGGCATCGAATGTCGGCATGTTTCCCCCTGGTGCTTTTTCCACGCTATAGTCCGCGATCAGTTCGGAGGAAAGAGAGCCATGCAAGGATCGCTGCGCGGCAATTCGGGTCCCCGCTATCGTCATGTCGCCGACGAGAGTGCCCCGTACGAGACCCTCACCGTCGACAAGCTGACGCCGATCATCGGCGCGGAAGTGGGCGGTGTCGATCTCAGCAAGCCGCTCAGCAACCGTCAGCAGGACGAGATCCACCGCGCGCTGGCCGAGAACCTCGTCATCTTCTTCCGCGATCAGCACATCAGCCAGGACCAGCATCTGGCGTTCGGCCGCCTGTTCGGCGACCTGCATATTCATCCGGCGGCTCCCACCGAACCCGGCAAGCCCGAGCTGATGATCATCCACGCCGACAAGGATTCGCCCCGCGCCAACGGCGAAGGCTGGCACACCGACGTGAGCTGCGATCTCGAACCGCCGATGGGCAGCATCCTCTACATCAAGAAGTGTCCGCCCAAGGGTGGCGACACGCTTTTCGCCAGCATGTACGCCGCTTACGAGGCGCTGTCCGACCGCATGAAGGCGTATCTCGAGGGGTTGACGGCGGTGCATGACGGCGAGTCGGTCTATCGCGGCCTCTACAAGAATTCGAACGTCGCCGAGAAGGAACAATACCCGCGTGCGGTGCATCCGGTGGTGCGCACGCATCCGGTGACCGGCAAGAAGGGCCTCTACGTCAATCGTGGCTTCACCCGCTCGCTGGTGGGCGTGCCGCGCGACGAAAGCGAAGCCGTGCTGCGCTATCTCTACGAGCATATGGAGAACCCGCTGTTCCAGTGCCGCTTCCGCTGGCACGAGAACTCGATTGCCTTCTGGGACAACCGTTGTGCCCAGCATCGCGCCATGTGGGACTACTGGCCGCACACCCGCAGCGGCAACCGCGTCACGGTCGCCGGCGACAAGCCGGTCTGATACAAGCCCGGCGTGCTTGTCATTTTCGATTGCGACGGCGTGCTGGTCGACAGCGAGCCGCTCGCCAACACCTGCTTTGCCCGCGCGCTGGCGCGCGAGGGCCTCGACTGGAGCGTCGAGGAGACGATGCGCCGCCTGATGGGGCGCTCGATGAAATCCTGCGTCGACATCGTCGAAAGCATCCTGGGCCACAAGCTGCCCGACGACTTCCTCGAACGGCTGCAGGCCGACACGATGCAGACTTTCCGCGACGCGCCACTCGAGGCGGTGTCCGGTGTCGCCGAGGCGATCGACGCCATCGAAGCGACAGGCGCCGCGACCTGCGTGGCGAGCTCGGGCGGCCTCGACAAGATGCGCGTGACGCTGGGTATCACCGGACTCTGGACGCGTTTCGAGGGTCGCATCTTCAGCGCCTCGGAAGTGCCGCGCGGGAAGCCGTTTCCTGACCTGTTCCTGCATGCGGCGCTCCGCATGAACGCCCAGCCGTTCGAGTGCACGGTGGTCGAGGATTCGCTGCCCGGCATCCAGGCGGCGCGTGCCGCCGGCATGCGGGTGCTCGCCTATGTCGGCGCGCCCTATGCCGACCGCAATGCGCTGACGGGCGCTGGCGGCGAATGGTTCGACGACATGCGGAAGCTGCCGGCGCTGGTGGCGCTGTGACCAACTCGTGGTCGATGGGCAGTGGTCGGCCCGAGCGTTTGGTCGTTGTCGGTGCCGGCATGGCCGGCCTCGTGGCGGCGCGGCTGCTTCATGATTCAGGGTTTGCCGTCACCGTCCTCGAGGCGCGCGATCGTCTCGGCGGCCGCGTCTGGACGGACGATCGCGTGGGCGCGCCGCTCGATCTTGGCGGCTCGTGGGTGCACGGCGTCGAAGGTAATCCGTTGACCCTGTGGTACGGCAAGCTCGGCATCGACCTGATCGAGTCGCAGGGCGAACGCCTGCTGATCGACAAGCGTGCGACGGCGCCGACGCGCGAGGGGCAGCGCCGCCGCGCCGTGATGGGGCGCGTGGCCTTCAAGGCCGCGATCGAATGGGCGAGCTGGAAGAGCAAGGCGATGGTCCGCGTGAACGGCCCGCGCTCGATCTCGGTGCGGCAGGCAGTCGAGCCTTTGCTGCGTGCCCGGTGGCTGCCCGAGATCGACCGGCTCGTCGTCGCCACCTTCGTCGAGATGAGCGAAGGCGTGCAGAGTGCGCCCTGGGACAAGGTGGCGGCGGAGGAATGGTTCCCAACCGAGGGACTCGACCGCAACGCCCAGCCCAGGGGCGGTTTCCGGTCCTTGATCGACGATGCCGCGCGGGGGGTGAATGTCCGCCACGGCGTGGCGGTCGAGCGCGTCGTCTGGACCGGCGCCGGTGTGACCGCGGTCCTTCAAGGCGGCGAGCGCATCGAAGCGGAGCGGGCGGTGATCGCCGTGCCGGTCGGCCTGCTGCGCGCCGGCCTGCCGATTCTCGATCCGATGCCGCCGCAGGCGCAGCAGGAAGCGCTTGGCCGTCTGGGGTATGGCGGCGGCATCCTCGGCAAGATCTACCTGCGCTTTCCGCGGCGCTTCTGGCCCGAGCAGCCGAAATGGTTCGGCCGCCTGCCCGATGCGCCCGAGCATCGGGGCACCTTCAATACCTGGGTGAGCCACCAGCAGGAGACCGGACTGCCCATCCTGCTGAGCTTCGCCAACGGGCAGACGGCGATCCACCTCGACCGCGACGCCCCCGACGCGGAAGTGACGGCCCTGGCGATGAAGTCGCTCAGGATCATGTTCGGCGACGATATACCCGAGCCCGAGGCGATGGCACTCCGCCGCGCGTTCGATGGCCAGCGGCCACCAGCGTCGGAGGATCG
>RGPT01000189.1 GCA_010032545.1 Alphaproteobacteria bacterium | reverse complement strand
GACGCGATGTCCGCCGCCGACTCGCCGGTATTGAGGCCGCTGCCACTGCCGGCCATGAATACGATGACGCCCGCCACCACCAGCAACGTCAGCACCACGCCGTAGGCCGCCACGGGCATGACGGGCTTGCGCATGCCTGCCAAATTGCCGGAAGCCGTCGCCATCAGTCTGCTGTCCTTTCGCGGTCGTATGTGACGGCGCGCGGCGCCCCCGTGCCGACGCTACCGGGCGCGGCCGCGGCCTTCAACGGCAGGGGTCCCGTCGCGGTCGCCCTAAATACCTGAAGTCTCCCCGCCCCAAGTCCCTGATATCACGGCGCATAACAACCAACTACAATTTGTAAAATAAAGCTCCCGGTGGCCGGAACATTTCGGCTGGGCGGCGTTTACCTCAGTGCCGGCAGAGAAGAAGAACTGGAAAAAGAGTGGTGGTGCGCGTGATTCTTGTTGTTGAAGACGAGGCGCTGGTTCGATTGGTGGCGGAAATGACTCTTCGCGGCCAGGGCTACAAGACTCTGTCGGCGGGCGACGTCGATGAGGCGCTCACCATCCTGCAGACACCCCAGCGCATCGACGCGCTTTTCACCGACATTTATCTCAAGACGGCGCCGCTCGGCGGCTGTTCGCTCGCGCGTCAGGCGCTCACTCTGCGGCCCGATCTGCGGGTGCTTTACACGACCGGCAACCTGCCAACCGACCACATGAAATCCCTGTTCGTCCAGAGCGCCCACTTCCTGCCCAAACCCTATTCTGACGAGCAGCTCCGCGTTTCGATGCACGGTCTGTTGGCCGCGTGATGCTTTTTGCCGTGCACCCTGGAGGCAGCGACGGCGATGGCGGATGATCTTTCAGCCCAGAGGCCCGTCTCCGAGATTGCCGCCAGCGAGATCGTCGAGACCATCCCGAGCGCGCTGATCATCCTCGACCGGCATCTCGTCATCACCTCGGCCAACCGCGCCTTCTACCAGACCTTCCGCACCAGCCCCGGCGAGACCGAGGGCAGCCAGATCTACGAGCTGGGCAACCGGCAGTGGGACATTCCGGCGTTGCGCACACTCCTCGAGAGCGTGATCCCCCATCGCACCTCGGTCGAAGGCTTCGAGGTCGAGCACGATTTCCCGACGATCGGCCGGCGCACCATGCTGGTCAACGCGCGCAAGATCTTCAGCCCCGGCGCCCATGACGGGTCGATCCTGCTCGCCATCGAGGATGTGAGCGAGGAACGGGCCGCCCGGGTCGAGAGCAACGCCACCTGGCGTCTGACTCAAAGCATCGTCGACACGATCCGCGACCCGCTGGTGGTACTCGAGGACAACATGACGATCGTGACCGCCAGCAAGGCGTTCCTCACGATGTTCGGCATCACCGCGGCGGCAACCCGCGGCCGGCGCCTGGCCGACCTCGGCCAGCACCAGTGGGACGTGCCGGCCCTGCGCCATCTGATGGAAAAGGTGCTGCCGGAAAACAAACCGATCGAGAGTTTCGAGATCGAGGACGACTTCCCCGGCCTCGGCCGGCGTGTCTTCAACCTCAATGCCCGGAAAATCTCGCAACCTGGCAACCATGCCCATCGCATGCTGCTGGTGTTCGAGGACATCACCGACCGCAAGCAGCGCGAGCGCGACGCGCTCGGCCTCGCCAACGAGATCTCGCACCGGATCAAGAACAACCTGCAGATCGTGGTCGGGCTGATCGCCTATGAGGTCAACTTCACGGCCGCGCCTTGCGTGCCGGGCTATCGCGCCATGCAGGCCCGCATCGGCGCCATCGCCCAGCTCTACGACCTGATCTCGCACTCGAGCCACGGCCGCGCCATCGACCTCGGCGACTATCTGCGGGAGATCGCCAGGACCATGAGGGCGAGCCTGCTGGGAGACACCTCGGGCATCGTCATCGACGTAGTGGCCGAGGCGCTCGACATCGACCCCGAGCGCGCCGTGCCCTTCGGCCTGCTGGTGAACGAGCTGGCGACCAACGCCATCAAGCATGCCTTCCCCGGCGGCAGCGGGAAGATCGTGCTGAGCGTCAAGCGCGTGGGTGAGGAAATCGAGCTTTCGGTTGCCGATGACGGCGTCGGCATCAAGGCGGGCGAAGCGGCAAAGAGCCCGGAGAAGCGCGGCTCGGACTACGTGGCGATCTTCGTGCGCCAGCTCGGCGGCACGATCGTCCCGGCACCTGCGACCGAGAGCGGAACGACCATCCGCGTCCGCCTGCCCTTTCTCGTGGTGCCACCGGAGCACACCGTGCCGCTCGCGGCTTAGAGCGATTTCGGCGCTACCGGACTGGGCGCGCCGCCAGCCCGGCCAGCCCACGGACATCCGCCATCTGCTCCAGCGCGTCCACGGCCTCGACCAACGCTGCGGCCGTTCCAGGCGCCAGAGGCTCGGCGCTGAAGGCGAGGCAACGATGGAATTTTTCCAGATGCTGCTGGCGCGTGAGCGGGCGCGCCGGATGGGCGAGCATCGTCTCGCCCCGCCAGCGGAGCGCGCGGCCATCCTTCAGATGCACGACCACGGTCTGCGGCGCCAGCGCGTTGGGATCGGTCGTGCCGTCGTCACGCGTCTCGACACGCGCCGCCAGTTCATAGGTCGCCGGATCGGCCAGCGCCTCGTCGCGGAAATGCGCGAGATCGAGCGCGCCATGCTGCAGGGTCTTGGCGATGGCGTAGGCCATGCAGAGGCGGGCATAGCTGGCGCCAGCGTCGGGCCTCGGTGGCCGGCCAACCAGGCGCACGATCAGCGGCGGGGCGATCACTTCGACGCGGGCGACATCGGCGGCACCAAAGCCGTGTTCTGCGCGCAGCACCCGCACGCCTTCGATGCCGCCGTGGGTGGCGCGTCCAGCGGGAAATGGCTTGTGGCTGAACTCGGCCAGGCGCCACTGGCGGCCGAGGCTCGCGAGCACCGGCTCGAGGTCGTAGGTGCCCTCGAACAGCGGCAGGTAGCCGTAGGGCCCCTCGAACACCCCATGCGCCGCCGCGAAGCCGAGCGGCGCCAGCTCGCAGGACTGCAGCGCGGCGCGGGTGTTGAAGGCGATCTGCACCGGCAGGATCGGGCTGCCCTCGGTGTGCGCTTGCATGGTGCCGCTGGCCTGAGCGAGTTGCCAGGCGAAGGCCGCTTCCAGCGCCGGGCGGTCGAGTCCGAGCAGGCGACCTGCCGCCGCCACCGCGCCGAATCCGCCGGCGGTGCCGGGGCGGAAGAAACGAAAGCCCGAGCGCGAGGCAAGGCCGAGGCCGGCGGCGACATCGACGCCGACCGCAAGCGCTGCGATCAGCTCGGCGCCGCTCGCGCCGCCCCGCAGTTCGGCCGCCGCCAACGAGGCCGGCAGGACGGCCGCCATGGCATGCACCACCGCGCCCTCGTGCAGGCAGTCGTATTCCTGGTTGTGCATCTGCCAGGCATTGAGAAAGGCGGCGGCGGGTGCGGCGAGCCGCGCACGGCGCCCCCACACCGGCACGGCGCTGTCTCCGGGCCCAATGCCCCAGCCGGACGCCACCCGGAGCAGCCCCTCGCCGCCCTCGACCGAAGAGCCGGCGATGCCGACGCCCAGACTGTCGAGCACGAAGACCTTGGCGCGCTCGACCACGGCAGCCGGCAGGTCTGTGAAGCGCGTGCCGAGCACATGGTCGGCAAAACGGGCAGCGGCGGTCATCGTCGACATTCCCTTTCGTTCCGCCGACAGGCTCGGCCCGTCATTTGGACCCATCGCAACCGGGGCCGCAACGGGCGTGGCCGGCCTGATCGCCGCCGGCTGCGAAATCAAGACCGCGGCGCCGGGCGGCCGTACATCCGACGGGCGGGATCTGCCATCGCCATCTGCGGTTGCCAACCGGCGGCGGCCGTTCAAGATTGCGCAGTCTGAAGTTGGAGGACCAATGTTTCGCCTTTCAATTCTTGCCGCTCTTTTCATCTCGCTGGTCAGCGGCATCGGTGCCGCCCATGCCCAGACTCAGGCGCCGCAATACTGGGTGACATATGCCTACGATGCCTCGACCGGCGCCTGGGGACTGGGCTGGGGTCGGACCGACCGTCAGACCACGATCAACGAGGCGCTGTCGCGCTGCGCCAAGCCCGGCTGCAAGGTGGGCAACGTCATCCTCGCCCGCTGCGTTGCCGTCGCCACGGGCACGCAGAAGCCGCCGGGTTTCGGCTATGCCAACGACGCCCAGACGGCCAAAGCCCATGCGCTGCGCTTTTGCCAGCAGGGTGCCGCCGGCTCGACCTGCGAAGAAACCGCCGTACGCTGCGGCGGCTGACCCGATCCACATGAAGAGAAGGAGTAAGTCATGCCCGACTCGCACGCGACCACAGCCAAGCCCGGCATCGTCAATCATCTCGGCCCAGACTCTTTCGAAGCCGACGGGCTCCGGCCGTTCTTCGAATACCGGCCGCTCGGCCTCAAGGAACTGACCGGCGGCAAAGTCGGCGCGCATGTGATCCGGGCCAAGCCCGGCAAGCACGCCGACGCACCGCGCCACACCCACGCGCTCTCGTTCCAGTTCGTCTATGTGCTGAAGGGTTGGGCGATCTTCGAGTACGAGGGCCATGGCGAGCACAAGCTCGTGGCCGGCTCGACCGTCTACCAGCCGCCTGGAATCAAACACAAGGAGATCGCCCACTCTGACGATTTCGAGGTGCTCGAGATCACCATGCCGGCCGACTTCGAAACCCGGGAGGCGACCTGACATGAAATTGAGGGCGATCCTCCTCGTCGTTGCCTTGCTGCCGCTGGCCGTCCTGCCGGCACGGGGCCAACCGCTGCCCGAGATCCAGACCGTCGCGGTGCCGGCAAGTGGTGCCAACGTCACCGGCCAGGTCGGCCCGGGCGGACGCGCCCTCTATTACGTCGCCGCCCAGAGCCTGCAGGCGCTCGCCGTGAGCATCGCCTCGCCCGGCAACAACGCGGTGTTCCAGGTCTACGGCCCCGGCGCGCAGGTGACGCAGGGCAGCGACGGCAAGCCCGCGATCG
Organism: Alphaproteobacteria bacterium; assembly: GCA_010032545.1. GTDB lineage: Bacteria > Pseudomonadota > Alphaproteobacteria > Reyranellales > Reyranellaceae > Reyranella. Next base: position 3,026 of record RGPT01000189.1, on the reverse strand, counting down.
CCGGCACAACCCTGACCGATGCCGGCGCGAAGGATGCCTCGATGGCGTGGATGGGCGTGGTGCCGCAGTCGGGTCTCTGTCTGATCGCCGTCGACAGCAAGGGCGGCGCGGCCAGCTACACGCTGACAATCCAGCTCCAGTGACTAGCGGTGCGTGACCTGAATGTACTGGTTGTTGGTGTTGGGCTTGTAGCTGATGTCATAATGCGCGGCCTTCGGGGTCGCCTCGCACGACGCTGCCGTCGCCTGTAGGCGCGGCAGGTTGAAGGTCGTCCAGGCACTGCCACTGGTCATGTCGACGTCGAGTTGAAAAGTGAGTGCCGGCGAGCTCTTGTTCGCGTCGGTGTACTTCCAGCAGAGCCAGTTCTGGTAGGCCGGCTGCAGCTTGAAGTTCTGCCATTGCTGTTCGCCCCACTTGTAGCGATAGCTGATGGTGGCTTTGGTCTTGTTGTGAATGCAGGCGCAGCCGTGCGTGGTGTTCTGGGCGTGGGCGCCCGAAATGCCGAGGCCGAGGACAAGCGCGCCCGTGGCAAGGGCAATCCTAGGTAAAGACATGGAGGCAGCGGCTCCTTTCACTGGCACTGCGGAAAACTGCCGGAAACCTGGGGGGAACGCCAGCGACCTGGAGCCCTGCCTCAAGAAATCGTGATTTTGCGGACTCGCTGCAGTTACCTAGAAGGACGCCGTCGCGCGGTCGTCCGGGAACGACCCCAAACTTGGGGAAGGTCGGTCCGGGTGCGGTCGTCGACCATGGTGTGGGAGTGCCGGCGCGCCTGTACAGCGCCCGGTATCTCACCCTTTCCCGCGTCAGGTCTTTTTGCAGGCAAACTCGAGCGGCCGCGGCGGCACCGCGAACGCCGGATGCCGAGCGGGCATGCCGGTGCCCGGGTCGGCCTTCGGCCAGGTCCCGTTTGCGAGGTTCCTTTCCACCAGCGGCATAAGTTCCTGCAGTACCACCCATGCCTTGAGGCGTACCCCGGTCTGGGTGTTGTGGATGGCGTCGACGAACAGATCGGGATCACGCGGCATCAGGCGTGCAACGTCGAGGAACGCCAGGCGGTGTGCCCGGGCGTACTTCGCGAAGACGCGGTTCTCGAACGCAGCCATCCGCTCGAGGTCACGATAACGAAACGGCGCATAGCCCCGGTTGAGGTACTCCAGAATCGACCGGTGGCGGATCGGGTCCAGCATCATGCCGTCCTTTACCAGCCAGACGAAAGAGGCCAGCGCCAGTTCGCCGCCCTCGGCCTGGGCGGCAGCGCGGATGCGGTCGAGATTGCCCAGGATGGTTGAGAGGTTGATCGGCAGGTCGGCTCGGCCGATGTCGGGATCGGTCTCGTCGAGACCGGCCGGCCAGACGATGTCGTAGTCGGGCTTGGGCCATTCGCCGCCGCCGGCGGCGCGGTCTGCCGGCCCATCGATCGAGCGCAACAGCGCCCGCACGCGCCGCACCAGAGCAAACTCGCCCAGCCAGCGCGACACGAACGACTGAGGCGGCGACGTCGCAGGCCGGGCGAAAGGGTCCGGCTTGGGCACCGACGGCACCACGGTGCGAAGGTCGAACTGGTTGGCGCCTTCATAGTAGATGATGAGGTCGGGCCGGAGCGGCAGCACCTCCTGGCGAACGATCTCCTCGATGTCGACCGAGTTGATGCTCTCGCGGCCGGCGTTCAGCACCTCGAAACGGATGTCCAGGCGCTTCGACGCGGCCCACAGATTGAGCCAATGGCCGACGAACTCGGGATAGGAATAGGCGAGATGATGATCGTCGACCGTCGTCGAGGCGCCGACGAAGGCGATGCGGATCGTCTTCGGCGTGCGCACGAACGGCACCGGCGGCCCACGAAAGCCGTAGGCGTTGGTCACCAGCCCGATCGGCGTCGTGGCATTGGGCAGGAACCGATATGGCGGATGCGGGCGGCCACCCGTCAAACCGTCGGACGGCGGATCGTAGACGAACAGGTGCCCCGGCGCGTCGCGCAGATAGGGATGCTGGCAAGGATCGCCGACGAGCGCCGTGTTCCAGGCCTTGAACATGTCGGCGCGTCTCGTGCCTTCGGTGATGCCGCTCCTCTCGACGCGGCGCACCAGTTCGTCCCAGGCGGCCGGGACCGGACCGCGATTGGAGAGCGACGGCGGATTGCTGAAGTACCAGGCGCGCTCGACGCCCGGAGCACGCGGGACCTCGTCGAGCCGACGCGCCACGTCCTCGCCGCCGCCGGCATCGGCCCAGCGCGCGATGCCTTCGGCCACGGCCGTGCAGGCCGCGACCGTCGCCAGCATCAGAAGACCGTTCTTGAGAAAATCGCGCAAAGACGTTCGCCGAAATGAGTTGGTCTGGATAAGGTGTTAGTACGTTCGGGCGCCAGGGAGAAGTGGATGCAGTTCGGTTGGCTCACGCTTGCAATGTCGCCTTCGCCCGACGAGGACGGCGCACGCATCGACCAGGTCCTCGCCCAGGCCTGCCTCGCCGAGCAGCTCGGCTTCGCCGACGTCTGGCTGACCGAGCATTATTTCACCGGCGAGAGCGTCTACAACGATTCACTGATGTTTGCCGCCGCGCTGGCCGTCAAGACCGAGCGCATCCGCATCGGCTTCGCCGTGGTCCAGACGCCGTTCCATCACCCGGTGCGGCTCGCCGTCCAGCTCGCCCTGCTCGACAATCTCAGCAAGGGGCGCATCGACGTCGGCATCGGCAAGGGCACTGCGTACAATGAGTACGAGTTCGTGGGCCACGGCCTGCGCAGCACAGACAGCCGGGAGCGCATGGAGGAGACGGTCGAGATCCTCGACCTTGCCTGGCGCGGCGGACCACTCAGCTATGATGGCAGGTTCCACAAGGTGAACATCCCGGCGATACGGCCGAAGCCCGTGCAACAGCCCGGCCCGCCGCTGTGGCGCAGCGTGATCTCGCCCGGGTCCTTCACCGACTGCGGCCGACTCGGCGTGCCGATCCTGACGGCGCGACTGCCGGTGGCGCGCATCAAGGAACGCTGGGCGGCCTATGCCGCCGGCATCGATGCCGGC
>RGPT01000188.1 GCA_010032545.1 Alphaproteobacteria bacterium | reverse complement strand
CGGATAATGATGGTGCCCATGTCGGCCGCCTTCGCCTTGTCCAGCAGCCGGCCATAGTCGAGGCCGGGCATGCCCTTGGGGGCCGGGCCGCCGGCACTGGGGTTGAGCGCGTTGTAGACGACCTGGACCGTGTCGAAGAGCTTCGACTCGACGGCCTGGTGCAGCGCCGGCGGCTCACCAACGCCGCTGAAGCCGATGAAGCGCGTCTTGCCCGCCGTCCGGAGCTTCTCCAGCGCGGGCGCCACTTCGGCAAGCGCGATCTCGATGGCGAGCCTGTCGCCTGAATCGTTGGCGACCAGTGGATTGTGCAGTTGCAGGAGATCGACGTGGTCGCGCCCCAGGCGCTTTAGGCTCTCTTCCAGAGATTGCGTCACGAAGGCCGCGACATCGGCGCGGTGCGATGCAGCCAGCCGGAATTTGGTGCCGACGATCACCTTGGCCTTCAGGCCGGCGAGTGCACGGCCGAGGTTGCGCTCCGATTCGCCATTGCCGTAGATCGACGCGGTGTCGAAATAGTTGATGCCGGCGTCGATGGCGCGCCCTGCCGCGCGCGACTGCTCGGCTGCCGTTCCCTTGGTGAACAGCCCGCCGACCGCGCCGGCGCCGTAGCCCAGCACCGAGACTTCGAGGCCGGTCCGGCCGAGTGCGCGCTTCTGCATGTCAGTTCGTTCCCTCGATCTGGACCTTGCCCGCCTCGTTGTCCACGACGACGTGGTTGTCGTAGTAGGTGACGGTGGGCTTGGCGCCGAACGCCGTCTCCATCCGATTTTCCCACTCCGGTGTGTACCAGGCCCGCGCCTCGGCTTCCGAGGTCCAGAGATAGACCCCGCCGCCGCCGGCCTCGCCGTTGAGGTAGTACTTGCGCACCAGGCCTTTTGCGCCGAGTGCGGTGTAGGTCGGCGCCGACTTGGCGGCGGCAGCGACCGCGGCGTCGCGTGGACGTTTGGCCATGGGAATTTGAACAATGGCGATGAACATGCGTGTTAGCCTACGGTCTTGGACCAAGCGGAGCAATTCATGTCTGGTATCCTGGCGGGGACCGCGATGTGCGTGTTCGACGCCTACGGCACGCTATTCGACTTCAATTCGGCGGTCGCCCGCCATCGCGATGCGATCGGGCCGAAGGCCGATGCGCTGGCCGACCTCTGGCGCCTGAAGCAGATCCAGTACACTTGGTTGCGCAACAGCATGGGGGTCTACGCCCCATTCTGGCAGGTGACGGGCGAAGCGCTCGACCATTGCCTCGCCGCCCACGGTATCGCCGACCCGGCGGTCCGCGAAAAACTAATGGATGCCTATCTGGCACTCGATCCCTTCCCCGAGGTGCCGGCGATGCTCGACCGGCTGCAGCAGGCCGGCGTGCGGCGGGCGATCCTGTCCAACGGCAATCCCGGGATGCTGGATCCCATGGTGGCTGCGTCGGGTCTGGCCGACCATTTCGAGGCGGTGCTGAGCGTCGATCAGGTCGGGGTCTACAAGGTGGCCCCCGAGGTCTATCGCCTGGTCGAGGCGCGCTGCGGCGTGACGCCGGACAAGGTCTGCTTCCTGTCCTCCAACTGCTGGGACGCGCACGGTGCAGCGCATTTCGGCTTCCGCACGGTGTGGGTGAACCGCGCCGGCGCTGCCGACGACAACTTGCCTGGCGCACCCGTGGCCCAGCTCCGCGATCTCTCGCAACTTCCATCCCTACTTGGTGTTTCCTGATGTCCTTGCTTCCGACCTTCGCCGACGTCCAGACCGCCGCCCGCCGCCTCGAAGGAATCGTGCTGCGCACCCCGCTGCTCGAGAATGCGCGCGTCAACGCAGCCCTGGGCGGACGTCTGTTCCTGAAGGCCGAGTGCCTGCAGCGCACCGGCTCGTTCAAGCTGCGCGGCGCCTACAATTTCCTTGCTTCCATGAGCGAGGCCGAGCGGAAGAAGGGCGTCGTCGGCTGGTCCTCCGGCAACCATGCGCAAGGGCTCGCCGAAGCCGGGCGGCTGCTGGGCGTGAAGACCACCCTCGTGATGCCGGCCGATGCGCCGGTGCTCAAGGTCGCCAACACGCGCGCGAGCGGCGCCGAGATCGTGCTTTACGATCGCGTCAAGGACAGCCGCGAGGCGATCGGCCAGGAGATTGCGCAGAGGACCGGGGCCACCATCGTGCCGCCCTACGATCATGCCTGGATCCTGACCGGTCAGGGTACCGCCGGCCTCGAGATCGTCGAGCAGGCGAAGACCCTGGGCGTCACGCTCGATGCGGTCGCCGCGCCCTGCTCGGGCGGCGGGCTGTCGACAGGCATCGCGCTCGCTGTAAAAGGCCTAAGCCCGTCGACCACGGTTCATGCCGGCGAGCCCGCGGGCTTCGACGACCTCGCGCGCTCGCTTGCGAGCGGCACGAAGCAGACGAACGCCAAGCTGTCGGGATCGATCTGCGATGCTCTGCTGGCACCAACGCCGGGCGACGTCACCTTTCCATTGGCGCTGAAAGTGCTGGGGCCGGGACTGGTGGTCACTGACGACGAGGTGCTCGACGCCATGGAGCTGGCCTTTCGCGAGTTCAAACTTGTGGTCGAGCCGGGCGGCGCGGTGGCGCTGGCGGCCGCCCTCACAGGCAAGCTGCCGGTAAAAGGCCGTGCCGTGGCTGTGGTCTGCTCCGGCGGTAACGTCGACCACGCGACCTTCATGCGGGCGTTGGCGCGGCGCGCGCAATGAGGGTAAGCCATCGCGCGCGACGGAATCGACGAGTCGTCATCATCGTCCTCGCGGTGAGCGCGGCCGTCAGCGCCGTATTCGGCTACAGGGTCGCGCCGCCCGGCTCTCCGCCGATCTTGTCAGCGCTGCTGGGGGTCGCGAACGCCGTCGCGGTGGCGACGCCGATCGTGCTGTTCGAACTCTATCGCGCACGCTGGGCGGTCACGCGACGCCTGCGACACCTGCCGCTCCTCGCCTACCTTGCGGTCAAGGTCACCTATTACCTGGCCTGCATCGTGGGCGGCACGGTCCTCGTGAGGCTGATCTTCGAGGGCCTCATGGGCCGGCCCCTCGAGTTCGACAGCATCCTGGCCAACTCCTTCATCTTCGGGTCGGCCATGGTGATCATCGGCACCTTCACGTTCGAGATGGGCCGCCTGCTGGGCTTCGGCACGCTCAAGAACCTGCTGACCGGCCGGTATGCCCAGCCCAGGCGCGAGCAGAAGGTCTTTCTGTTGATCGATATGAAGGATTCGACCGGGCTGGCGGAACGACTGGGGCCGATCCGCTTCCACGAACTGCTCAATACCTTTTTTGCCGACATCGCCGACGCCGCGCTCGAGTGCGACGCGGAAATTCACAAGTACGTCGGCGATGAGGCGATCCTGACCTGGCCCGCCGGCCCGGCACTTGCCAACGCCGATTGCCTTGCCTGCCCTTTCATCGCGCGCGATGTCATCGCCGCCAATGGCGAACGCTATCGTACGCGCTTCGGCATCGCGCCTGACTTCCGCGCGGCGCTGCATTGCGGCGAGATCGTCGCCGGCGAAATCGGCGACCTCAGGCGCGAGATCGCCTACGTCGGCGACACGCTCAACGTGGCAGCCCGGCTGCTCGACGCCGCGAAGACAGCCGGCCGCGCCCCGTTGGAGATCTTCGCTCTGGAGCGCAGCTCCTAGCCCCCTCCCGATCCGCGAGAGAGGACAAGAGAGATCGCTATCGCGCGTCGGCCAGGATCAGGTCGGCCGCCTTCTCGCCGATCATCATGCAGGCGGCGTTGGTGCTTCCGGATATCAGGGTCGGCATGATCGAGGCGTCGGCGACGCGCAGGCCGGCAACGCCATGGACTCGCAGCCGGGCATCGACCACGGCGCCCGGGTCGTTGCCCATGCGGCAGGTGCCGACGGGGTCGCAGGCAGACTGGCCCTCGTTGCGGGCATGGTCGAGGAAACCGGGATCCCCGGCGACCTCGACGCCGGGCAGGAGCTCTCCCACGAGGATACGGCTGAACGCGGCCGTGCGGGCCAACAGGCGCGCAAACTTGAGGGCCGCCACCGTCGCCGTTCGGTCCTGATCGGTTGACAGGTAGTTGGCCACGATCGCTGGATGGACGTCGGGATCCGGCGACGCGATCCGCACATGCCCTCGGCTTTCGGGACGCAGCTGGCTGGAGAGGATCGTGATGCCCGAGAATGTGTGAAAGCCTTGGTCGATGCCGCAGGTCGACCAAGGCAAGAAATGGAACTGGGTATCGGGCTCGGTCGATTGCGGCAGCAGCCGGACGAAGGCGCCAGCGAGGGCGGAACTGGCCGTCAACGGACCGGTACGCCGAAACATATACCCGAGCCGAGCACCCCAGTCGCGCTGCGGCAGATTGGTGTCGTCGTTCAGTGTGAGACGCCACCATGTCTGGTAGACCGAGCGTACCCCCAAGTGATCCTGCAGGTTCTCGCCAACGCCCGGCAGATCGCGAACGAGCGGAACGCCGTAGCCACCCAGCAGCGCCGCCGGACCGATACCCGACAGCTGCAGCAACTTCGGCGAGCCGATGGCACCTGCGCAAACCACCACTTCGCACCGCGCCCGCACGCCTGTGGACTTGCCATCCTTGCGGTAGGTGACGCCCGTTGCGCGTCCGTCCACGACGTCGATGCGCTCGACCATTGCCCCTGTCTCGACGCGGCAGTTGGCACGGCGTCGGGCCGGAGCGATGTAGGCTTGGCCCGTCGACACGCGCCGGCCTTTGCTTATGGTCGCATGATAGAGGCCCGCCCCCTCGCGGGCATGGCCGTTGAGGTTGGCGACCAGCGGCAACCCGAGTTCGGCACAGGCATCCAGGAAGGATATGCTCATTTCATTGTAGTATTCGCCCTGAGTGACCGCGACCGGGCCGTCTCTGCCGTGAAGGTCGGAATCCCCGCCGGAATACGCCTCCAGGCGCTTGAAGTACGGCAGGCAGTCGTCGAACGACCAGCCCTCGTTACCTAGCTGACGCCAGCCATCGTAGTCAGACGACATCCCTCTGACGTAGACCATGCCGTTGATGGCGCTGGAGCCGCCGATGACCTTGCCGCTCGGCCAGTCGACCCGGCGCCCATCGAGCTGGGCTTCAGGCTCGGTGACGAAACTCCAGTTCAGCTGGGGGTCGCGGACGGTCTTGGTGTTGGTGCCGAAGCCGATCCGCAGGCCTTCGGCCAGCATGATGGTGATGATGGCGCCGACGGTCGGCCCGAGGGCCACATAAATGCCGCCGACCACGACGGCGAACACCATCTGCAGCGACACCGCAATTCCGCTCACCGTGTCGGGCGAGATGAACATCTGGTACTGACAGTAGAGCGCGCCGGCGAGCGCCGTCATGAGCGCGCTGATCACCGTTATCTTGAGCTTCTCGAAGGTGACGTTGACGCCCGCCGCGGCGGCGGCGTCCTCGTCCTCCGAGATCGCCTCCAGTGCATAGCGGTCCATGCTGCGGTCGACCCAGCGCCAGACCAGCAGCCCGGCGGCCCACACTCCCAAAGCGATCAGGTACCAGGTTGTCTTGTCGTCGAACTGGAGTGCCGCCAGGTGGCTGCCCTTGGTCCGTGCCGGCGTATAGCCGAGCGACCCGCCGGTGTAGTCGCGGGTCGCGGTGATGATCTGCAGCACGATGCCCGACAGGGCGAGCGTCACCAGGGCAAAATAGTGCCCGGTGATGCGGAAGCGGAAGCACGGGTAGGCCACGATCAACGCCAGTGCGCCGGCGCAGACCATGGCAATGGGGATGCCGATCCACGGCGACACGCCGAGGTGGTTCCACAGGAGCGCAGTCACGTAGGCGCCAACGCCCATGAAGCCACCGTGGCCCAGAGACACCAGGCCAAACCTGCCCATCATCGACCATGAGGTGTAGGCGAACGACCAGATCAGGATCAGCACGAGGATGTGCAGGTGATAGGGATCTCGATAGACGAACGGCAGCGCGATCAGCGCCGCGCCGACGATCCAGGGAACGGTCTGGCGAAGAGCTATGGCGGACGTCCCGAACAACGTCATTGCCGCCTCGCCAGCAGTCCGGCGGGCCGGATGAACATCATGACGATGAAGAAAGCGAAGGCCAGGACGTAGCCCCACTCGAGGTCGGAGAACAGGCCACCGAGCGAGATGATCTCGGCGAACAGGAAAGCCGCCACGAACCCGCCGACGAAGTTGCCCAGCCCGCCCAGCACGCAGATCAGGAAGGTGATCGGGCCGAACGACAGGCCGACGAAGGGATGGACGTCGTACTGCAGGACCAGCAGGCAGGCGGCGAGCCCGGCGAGCGCCCCACCCAGCGCCGAGGTGATGAGGTAGATACGCTTGGTATCGACACCCATCAGCGCCATGATCTGGCGGTCCTGGGCGATCGCGCGGATCGCGGTCCCGGTGTAGGTCCGAGTCATGAAGAGGTAGATCACCACCATGCCGACCAGGGCGGCGATGAACGAGAGCAGCCGCGAGTAGCTGAAATGCATGTCGGCGAACTGCAGAACCGGCAGGCGGATGCCGAGATTTCGGAAGTCGATCCCGAAGGCCACGGTGGCGAAGCTCTGCAGCACAAACAGCACGCCGCCGGTCGCCAGCAGCTGGTTGATCGGCGCCGCGCCCAGCAGCGGCTCGATCACCAGATAGTGCAGCAGCGCACCCATCGCCGCCACCAGCAGGATGGTCATCGGGGCGGCCAGGTAATACGACAGGCCATAGTACTGCACGAGGTAATACATGCCGTACATGCCGATCATCACCAGCTCGGCGTAGCAGATCCACGTCACATCGATGACGCCGAAGATCAGGTTGAGGCCGAGCGCCAGCAAGGCCAGCACGCCGCCCAGCAGGATGCCGTTGACCATGGCCTCGAGCAGGTAGATGTCGAAAATCTCGAGGAATGACCCCATCGCTAAAGTCTCCCCCACACTGCCCTAAACACCGAGGTAGGCCTGTTTGATCGTGTCGTTCGCCAGCATCTCGGCCGAGCTGCCCGAGGCGCGGATGGTACCGGCCTCGAGCAGGTAGGCACGATCGACAACGCGCAGCACCTGCTGGACGTTCTGCTCGACAATCAGCACCGTGAGCCCTCCGGTCCGAATGCGCTTCACCAGTTCGAAGACCTGCTGGACCACGACCGGCGCCAGGCCGGCCGACGGCTCGTCGAGCAGCAGCAGTTTAGGATCGGACATCAGCGCGCGGCCGATAGCGCACATCTGCTGCTCGCCGCCCGACATCGTGCCGGCGAGTTGACCGCGGCGCTCCTTCATGCGCGGAAACAGGTCGAACACAAACGCCAGGCGCTCGGCATACTTGGCCCGCGCCTCGGGCATGAAAGCACCCATCTTGAGATTGTCTTCCACCGTGAGTCGCGGGAAGAGTCGGCGGTTTTCCGGCACGTGGGCGATTCCGAGGCTGACGATCCGGTGCGGCGGCGTGGTGAGCACGTCGGTGCCCTCCATCGCAATCGACCCTCTGGTCGGGCGGATCAGGCCGGAGATCACACGCATCAGCGTCGTCTTGCCCGCGCCATTGGGGCCGATCACGCCCACCGCCTCGCCAGGGCGCACGTCAAGACTGACCCCGAACAGCGCCTGGAAGGCGCCGTAGCCCGCGTCGATCGACTTGAGTTCGAGCATGTGCCCTGTCTTGCTCATGTTTCGCTCACGGGTTCCTCAGCGACGCGCTTCGGCCGCGGCGGCCTGCGTCGCATGGGCATCGGTGCCGAGATAGACCTCGACGACCCGCGGATCGCTCGACACGGCGCTCGGCAGTCCCTCGGAGATCTTCTCGCCGTGATCGAGCACCATGACGCGGTCGACCACGCGCATCAGAACACCCATGATGTGCTCGACCCAGATGATGGTGATGCCGAGCTCATCGCGAATCTTGCGCAGCATGTCGGCCGCCTGTTCCATCTCGGCCTCGTCGAGGCCACCCAGGCTCTCGTCGGCCAGCAGGAGCTTCGGGCCGGTGGCGATCGCCTTGGCGAGTTCGAGCTTCTTGAGGCCGGCGGCGCCCAGGCCATCGACGCTGGCCTCAAGAAGCTCGAACTCGCCAA
>RGPT01000187.1 GCA_010032545.1 Alphaproteobacteria bacterium | reverse complement strand
GACCGCGGCAATGCCGACACCTTTGCCCTGTGGGAAGGGGTGCGCGCGACGCTGCGCGGCTGAACTTTCATCCTACGTCCATCCGCCAGACGCCGAGCCGAGACGGCCTCGATAGGTCGCGCCGTCGAGCTTGATCGTGTCGCCGTCGGTGACGGTTGCCTCGCTGATCGCCGTCGCTGCGATCACCGCCATGGGCAACTCGGCGGCAAGATTAGCAACATGCTGACCAACGTTTCGAACGCGACGATCTGATTCTCCGGGGGACCGGGAGACAGCGGGGGCGATCTGGAAACGGATCGGCCGCTTCTGCTTTTGGCACTAAGCGGACCTTGATCGTCAGGTTTTCCGCACACGAGTGGCGCGCCAAAGGCAGAGGCGAATCGGCCGCCATCCCTCCCGGGTGTGATTCCAATTTTGCCAAGGGTGTCGCACCAGACGCCAAGTCTTTGATGCAACGAGTGGAAAAAATGTAGTGGTGCCCCGAGATGGAATCGAACCGGCAATACTGCAATTTTCACAGAAGACGCGCCGCGATCCGCTGCACCATCGCCATCTTCGGCTCGCTGATCAGACGCGCCTCGTAGGCGGTCACGGAGAGACGGTCGCGCACCAGGTCCAGCAGCTCGCCGTCCCTCAGCAGGAACTCGGGCCGGCTCGGCTTTCCGAAGCGTTCGTTGCCGATCATGAAGGTCTCGTAGAGCAGCACGCCGCCCGGCCTGATGCTGTCGAGGAGCACGGGAAAAAGCGGCCGGTGCAGATAGTTGGTGACGACCACCGCGCCGAATGTGCGACCCGCCAGCGGCCAGGGCGAGCCATCCTCGAGGTCGGCCTGGATCACCTCGACAATGTCGGTGGCGGCGAGGCCGCTCACGTCGCGATCGACCGCCGTCACCGGGTGGCCGCGTCCGGCGAAGAAACGCGTGTGCCGGCCGTTGCCGGCGGCGAGGTCGAGCACCCGGACGCCGGCCGGCACCAGACCGGCCCAGGTCGTGATCCAGGACGACGCCGTCATGGCTTGCGCCCTCCCGCGCCTTTCAGGTTCAACAGGTTGCCGCCCAGGATCAGGATCGCGCCGGCCACCGTGAAGGTGTCGAGCCGCTCGCCATAGATCAGCCAGCCGGCGAGCGCCGTGAGCGGCACGCGGAGGAAGTCCATGGGAACGACGATGGTCGCGTCGGCATGCAGCATCGCCCGCGTCAGGCAGTAGTGCGAGTAGGTGCCCAGGAACGCGATGACGATGATCCAGCCCCAGACGTAGGTCGAGGGCCACTGCCAGACGGCCAGTGCCGGCACGAGCCCGATCACGGACTGGATGGCCAGCATCCAGAACAGGATGGTCACCACGCTGTCGGTGCGGGTGAGCGACTTCACCATGGTAACGGAGAGGGCGAAGCCTATGGCCGCGGCCAGCGCAACCAGCTGGCCGGGCACGATCTCGTTCGTCCCGGGCCGCACGATGAGGACGACGCCGACGACGCCCAGCACGACCGCCAGGTTCTTCCACAGGCCCATGCGCTCGCCGAGGAAGGCGACGGCCAGGATCGCCGTCCAGATCGGCATGGTGAACTCGATCGAGATGACCTGGGCGAGCGGAATCAGCGTGAGCGCCAGGAACCAGGCGAACTGGGCACCGTAGTGCGCGACGTTGCGTGCGACATGCTGCCAGGGCCGCTGGGTCTTCAGCGCGGCAAAGCCCCCGGCGAGGCGGATCAGCGGATAGAGCATGACGAGGCCGATCAGCGAGCGCATCTCCAGGATCTGGAAGACGTCGAGCTCGCGCGTCGTCTCGCGGCCGGCGATCGCCATCAGCAGCATCGCCAGAAGCCAGCCCGCCATCCAGAAGGCGGCTTTGGCATTGGAAGGTTGGTGGTCCATCGGCGGATGATCGGGGTTCCGGGGGGGCTTGCGGGGTGGGGCGCGACATTCGGGCCTTGCGTCCGGCACGACAAGCCACCATTTTTGCGACGTCATGATTTTGTATCGCCTGCGCTGCGCCAAGGGCCACGAGTTCGACAGTTGGTTCAAGGACGGCAAGACCTACGAGCGACAGGAGAAGCGTTCCCTGATCGGCTGTCCAACGTGCGGTAACGCGAAGATCACGCGGGCCCTGATGGCGCCGCGCATCGGCAAGGGTGGCAAGGGCGGGGAGGCACCGGTCGAGGCTCCGGCCGAAGCGGTCCCTGCACCCGATCCGCAGATCGCGGCCCTCGCCCGGGCGATGCCCAAGGAAATGCGCGAGGCACTCGTCAAGTTGCGCGAGCAGGTCGAGAAGAATCTCGAGCCGGTCGGCGAGAAGTTCGCCGAAGAAGCGCGCAAGATTCACTACGGCGAGAGCGACAAGCGCGGCATCTATGGTCAGACCACCGACGAGGAAGCCGAAGCACTGGCAGAGGAAGGCATCGAGTTTGGCCGGCTGCCCTGGATCCCGCGCGGAAACTAGGCATGGCCGGGGCCGGACCCGGTTGAACCCGGCAGCAGGATGAGGTAGGATGCGAGGAATGCAATCCTATCGCCCATACAGGAGGCCTGCAGGACGTCCTCGGAAAAACGCCCTATCCGGATTTTGAAAATGTCGCGTTTTGCGCGACATCGACAGACCCGCGACATCGGCGAATTATCGAGGTGATTCAATCGTTTGGCGGCTCGAAAGGCGATCTGGCGGGCGCGCGTTACGGTTTTTTATTTCGTCGCCTTCTGGGCGACACCGAACAGCATGTAATTCACGTCGAGGTCGGTCCCGTTCAGGCGCCAGGCGCGGCTGAGGGGGCTATAAACCACGCCCACGATCTCCTTCGTGTCGATGCCGCCGGCCGCGAGGCCGCGCACGACCTCGGACGGCTTCAGGAATTTCTTCCAGTCGTGCGTGCCGCGCGGCAGCCAGCCCAGGATGTATTCGGCGCCGGCGATGGCCAGCACCCAGGCCTTGGCGGTGCGGTTGAGGGTCGACAGGAATAGGAGGCCGCCGGGCTTCACCAGCCGGCCGCAGGATTTCAGGAACAGGTCGACGTCGGCCACGTGCTCGACGATCTCCAGCGCCAGCACGATGTCGTATTGCCCGCCGCTTGTCGCCAGGGCCTCGGCGGTGTCCTGGCGATAGTCGATGGCGAGGCCCTGCTTCCCGGCATGCAGGGCGGCGACGGCGACGTTGCGGGCGCCGGCGTCGATGCCGGTAACGGCGGCGCCGAGCCGGGCCATGGGTTCGCTGAGCAGGCCGCCGCCGCAGCCGATGTCGAGGACGGAAAGGCCCTCCAGCGCACGGCCGGACAGCGCCTCGCGGCCCCAATGGGTGGCCGCGCGGTCGCGGATATAGCCGATACGAACAGGGCCGAGGCGGTGCAGCGGCGCGAACTTGCCGGTGGGGTCCCACCACTCGTCGGCGATGCGCGAAAAGCGCTCGATCTCGGCCGGATCGACGGTCGAGGAGGGCGCTGGAGAGGGCGGACTGTGCGAAGGTTGGTTCATGGCTGTGCTTGACCCATATGGCGTCGCCGGTGTCTATACCGCGCTTTCCGGGCGGGGGCTTCCCCTTCGAGCAGGATCTTCGAGCGAGACCATGGCGCGCATCGTTCTCAAATTCGGCGGCACTTCGGTGGGCGACATCGAGCGGATCAAGAATGCCGCGCGCAAGGTCAAGGGCGAGGTCGCCCGCGGCAACCAGGTCGCCGTCGTGGTCTCGGCGATGTCCGGCGCCACCAATCAGCTGGTGAAGTGGGTCAACGAGATCGCGCCGCTGCCCGATCCGCGCGAGTACGACGTCGTCGTGGCAACCGGCGAGCAGGTGACGATCGGCTTGCTGGCGCTGGCCCTGCAGCAGGAAGGCGTCAACGCCCGCTCCTGGGGTTCCTGGCAGATCCCGATCCGGACCGACGACGCCTACAGCAAGGCCCGGATCGTCGACATCGACACTGCCGCGATGATCGAGAGCCTGGTGGCGGGCGAAGTACCGATCGTGCCGGGCTTCCAGGGCGTGTCGCCCGAGGGCCGTGTGACGACGCTCGGCCGCGGCGGCTCGGACACTTCGGCGGTGGCCCTCGCGGCCGCCCTCAAGGCCGACCGATGCGACATCTACACCGACGTCGACGGCGTCTACACGACCGACCCGCGGATCGTCGAGAAAGCGCAGAAGATCGACCGCGTGACCTATGAGGAAATGCTCGAAATGGCGTCGCAGGGGTCGAAGGTGCTGCAGACGCGCTCGGTCGAGCTGGCGATGAATCATCATGTGCGCGTTCAGGTGCTGTCGTCATTCGACGCGGCACTCGGCAGCGACCTGCCCGGCACTCTGGTTGTGGACGAGGACGAAATCATGGCCCAGGGACTCGAGAAATCCGTCGTGAGCGGCATCGCTTTTTCAAAGGACGAAGCCAAGGTCACGGTCACCCACGTGCCCGACCGGCCGGGTGTGGCGGCGGCGATCTTCGGGCCGTTGGCCGCCGCCAACATCAACGTCGACATGATCGTGCAGAACGTCTCGCTCGACGGCAGTTCGACCGATATCACCTTCACCGTGCCGAGGGCCGACCTCGCCCGCGCCGTTCATCGGCTGGAGGAAGCCAAGGCCGACCTCAAGTTCGCGGAGGTCAAGTCCGACATCAATGTCGCCAAGGTTTCGGTGATCGGCGTCGGCATGCGCAGCCATGCCGGTGTGGCGCTCAAGATGTTCGAGACGCTT
This sequence comes from Alphaproteobacteria bacterium, assembly GCA_010032545.1. Classification (GTDB taxonomy): domain Bacteria; phylum Pseudomonadota; class Alphaproteobacteria; order Reyranellales; family Reyranellaceae; genus Reyranella. The sequence goes on along the minus strand of RGPT01000187.1, from coordinate 3,346 downwards.
GCCGCCAAGGGCATAAACATCCAGGTGATCTCGACGTCGGAGATCAAGATCAGCGTCCTGGTCGCCGCCGAATACACCGAACTCGCAGTCCGGGCGTTGCACACGGCCTACGATCTCGACGCCGCCTGAACACATTAGTTTCTCTCTTGCTGGCGCGAATAAGCGGGTAGGCATCTCGGCGCGGGTCTTGCTATAAGCAGGTCATGCGCGCGCAAGTCACCTCCGGGACTCGCCCCGACGCCCGCCCCGTCAACGCCCGTCCGTTGGCGGCATGGCGAGCTTGCGCCTGCGCTATCGACCGCAGCTTCGTCGTCATCCGACTCAAGTATCCCGCGGTCTGACCATGGAGAGATCAACTCCACCGGCCGGACCGCGAATGCTCCTCAAGCGGCTCCGGGACACGATGGCGCGTGCCGGTTCCGTCGAGGATACGCTGGCCGAAGTCGTGCGTCTGGTTGCCAACGAGATGGTGGCCGAGGTCTGTTCCATCTACCTGCTGCGTGCCGGCGAGGTGCTGGAACTGTTCGCCACCCAGGGCCTCAATCCCTCGGCGGTGCACAGCACCCGGCTCAGGGTCGGTGAAGGTCTCGTTGGCGACATCGCGGCCCATGGCCGGCCACTGGCGCTCGACGATGCGCAGACCCATCCGCAGTTCGCCTACCGCCCCGAAACGGGTGAGGAAATCTATCACTCGCTCGCCGGCGTGCCGATCGTGCGCGCGAGCCGGGTGCTCGGCGTGCTGGTGGTGCAGAACCGCATACGCCGCCAGTACGACGAGGAGGAAATCGAGACCCTGCAGACCATCGCGATGGTGCTGGCCGAACTGATCGCGGCCGGTCACATCGTCAGTCCCAACGAGATGCAGCAGGTCGACGGTATCGGGCTTCTGCCGTTGCGTGTCGACGGCGTGCAGCTGACGCCAGGCGTCGCGATCGGCCGTGCCGTCCTGCATGAGCCGCGTATTGCGATCTCGAAGGTGGTCGCCGAGGACATCGGCCTGGAAGAGGAGCGCTTCGAGGAGGCCCTGCGCGGCGTGCGGGCCGACGTCGACCGCATGCTCGAGGCGCACGACATGCAGTCGGGCGAGCAGCGCGAGATCCTCGAGACCTTCCGCATGTTCGTCGACGATCGCGGCTGGACGGAGCGGGTGCGCGAGGCCGTCGCATCCGGCCTCACCGCCGAAGCGGGCGTGCAGCGCGCTTTCGACGACGTGCGCACCAGGCTCGGCCAGTCGACCGATCCCTACATCCGGGAGCGCCTGAGCGACCTGCAGGATCTCTGCAACCGTTTGCTGCTGCGGCTGACCGGTCGGGTCGCCGCCGATCCCGCCTCTCTGCCCGACGACATGATCGTCATTGCACGCGACATGGGTCCGGCGGAGCTGCTCGACTATGACCGCACGCGCCTGCGCGGCGTGGTGCTGGAGGAGGGCTCAGCCCTGAGCCACGTCGCGATCGTGGCGCGCGCGCTCGACATTCCCGTCGTCGGCCGCGCAGCCCACGTGCTGTCGCGGGTCGAGCCTGGCGATTCCATCGTTGTCGACGGCGACAATGCGCAGGTCCTCGTGCGGCCGGCCGAGGATGTGCTGGCGACGGTTCATTCCGCGATCGAGGCGCGGGTCGAGCGGCGGCGCAAGTACGCGGCACTGCGCGACCTGCCCTCGGCAACGCGCGACCAGGCCCGGATATCGCTGCACATGAATGCCGGTCTGCTGATCGACATGCAGCATCTCGACGACACCGGCGCCGACGGCGTCGGCCTCTACCGGACCGAGATTCCGTTCATGGTGCGTTCGGAGTTTCCCGACGTCGACGCGCAGGCCTGGCTCTACGGCCGCGTCCTCGACCTTGCCGACGGCCGGCCGGTGACGTTCCGCACCCTCGACGTTGGCGGCGACAAGGTTCTTCCCTATGTCGGGGCCTTTGGCGACGACAATCCCGCGATGGGCTGGCGAGCCATCCGGATCGGCCTCGACCGCCCGGCCATGCTGCGCCGGCAGCTTCGGGCCCTGATCCAGGCCGCCAACGGCCGGCCGCTGTCGGTCATGTTCCCGATGATCGCCGAGGTGGCCGAACTCCTGAGTGCCCGGCGGTTGTTGGACCTGGAACTCGACCGGGCCGGACGGCGTGGGCTGGCCGTTCCGGAGCGGGTACGGGTCGGAGTCATGTTCGAGGTACCGGCGCTGGCCTGGCAGCTCGATAGTCTGCTGCCGCATGTGGATTTCCTTTCAGTGGGAACGAACGATCTTCTTCAGTTCCTCTATGCCGCCGACCGTGGGAACAGCCGGCTGGCCGGCCGTTACGACAGCTTGTCGCCGGCGCTTTTGCGGCTACTACATTTTGTGGTGGAAAAGGTGCGGCCGGCCGGCGTCGATCTCGCCGTTTGCGGCGAGATGGCGGGGCGGCCTGTCGAGGCTCTGGCCCTTCTCGCGGTCGGGGTACGTTCGCTGTCGATGTCGCCGGGCTCCATCGGGCCGGTCAAGGCGATGATCAGATCGCTCGATCTCGCCGAGGCAACTGGCTTCATGGTCTCTGCGCTTTCCCAACCGGATCGACCCATGCGCGAGACGCTGCGTCTCTTCGCAGCAGATCACGCGATCGAAATTTAACGGCAAGAAGTCGAATCGCTTTTGCCCTGCCTTGGCGCCTCTGCTAAGAGTCGCGCCAAGGGGAAAGTAGGGTAACTCATGCCGGATCAGGTCGATTGGCGAGCGGTCGAACGCGAGGCCACTCCAGGCCGCGCTGTTGGTCGGTTGCTGCGCGATCAGCGCGAGGCACACAACCTTAGCCTGTCGGATGTCGAAAAGAGCTTGCGAATCCGCCGCAGTCATCTCGAGGCGATTGAGGACGGCCGCTTCGACAAGCTGCCGGGAGCCGCATACATTCCGGCATTCCTGCGCGCTTACTCGACGCACGTCGGTCTCGACCCCGAGAAGGTGCTGACGGCCTATCACCTGTCCGGTCCGGTTCCGATCAAGCGTCCGCTGTCGCTGCCCGCAGACTTCCCGATCGTGGTGAAGCGCGCGCCGGTGGGCCTCGCCGTGTTGACCGTGCTGCTTGTCGTCGGCGTTGGCTATGCGGTCTGGAACTATCTGCCGCGCGAGCAAACGGTGGTTGCCGAGAAGGTGCCGCCGGTGCCAGACCGCCTGCTCGCGTCGCCATCCACCGCGACGGACGCGGCAGCGACCGGCTCCACGGCCGGTACTCCGTCGACCCAGGATAGCCGGAGCACGTCCGGTGGATTGCCCGCCGAAGTCTGGCCCGCGCCGCGCACCGAAGCCGTCGCTCAACCGGCACCACTTGCGCCGCCGGTTGTCGTCGCCGTGCCGCCGCCGCCGCCGCCGGTC
>RGPT01000186.1 GCA_010032545.1 Alphaproteobacteria bacterium | reverse complement strand
CCGTCGGCACGTCGGGGATCAGCGGCTCGCGGCGGCGGCTGGCCACCGCAAGCGCCCGCAGCTTGCCCGATCTGATGTGGCCCGCGACCGCACTGACGAGGACGAAGGCGGCGGCGATCTGGCCGGCCAGAAGATCCTGCAGCATCGGCGCGCCACCGCGATAGGGCACGTGATTGAGATCCACGCCCGCACGTTCCTCGAACAGGCCGATGGCGAGATGCGTCACGGTGCCGAGGCCCGCCGATCCGATGGTGATCTCGCCGGGCTTCTTCTTCGCCGCTTCGATGAACGCCGCGAGGGCCGGAACGTCGAGGCGACCCGGATTGATCACCAGCACATAGGGCACGCGGGCGAAGGCGCTGACCGGCGCGAAGTCACGGTCGAAATCGAAGCCCGCCCTGGGATAGATCGTGGGCGCAAAGGTGAGGCCGGTGTCGCCCACCAGCACCGTATAACCGTCGGCCGGCGCGCGGGCGGCAACCGCCGTCCCAAGGGTGCCACCGGCACCGCTCCTGTTGTCGATCACCATCGCCTGGCCCAGGCGGTCGGCGACACGGGCCGCGATCGGGCGGGCGAACATGTCCGATCCGCCACCGGCGGGAAACGGCACGATCCAGGTCACCGAGCGCGCCGGCCATTCGCTCGCGCGCGCGGCGGCCCCGGCTGACAAAGCCAGGAGACCGCCAAGCGCCGCTCTTCGAGGAAGACCGTTCATGTCTTGCATTCCGGACCGAGAGATCCCCTTCTCCGGCGAAGCGGAAAAGGGGTGCGTCCGTCACATGTTGAGCTGGCTCACGAACTTGGTGTTGAGATAGGCCTCGAGCGCCTCGAGGCCGCCTTCGGAACCGTAGCCCGAGTCCTTAATGCCGCCGAACGGCACCTCGGGCAGCGCAAGCCCGTGATGGTTGATCGACACCATGCCGCTCTCGAAGGCGGCACCGACTGCAGCCGCGGTCTTGGTGTTCTTGGTGTAGGCATAGGCGGCCAGGCCCCAGGCGAGGCGGTTCGCTTCCTTCATCACGCCGTCGAAGTCCTTGAACGGGGTGATCGGCGCCAGTGGGCCGAACGGCTCCTCATTCATGATCTTGGAGTCGGGCGAGACGTTGGTGAGCACGGTGGGCTCGTAGAAGTAGCCCTTGTTGCCCAGGCGCTTGCCGCCGGTCTGGACCTTGGCGCCCTTGGCCAACGCATCGTTCATGAAGGTGTCCATGGCGTGCAGGCGGCGTTCGGCGACCAGCGGCCCCATCTTGGTGTCGGCCTCGAGGCCGTTGCCAACCTTCATGTTCTTGGCATAGGCGGTGAAGCGTTCGACAAACTCGGGGTAGACCTTCTCGTGCACCAGGAAGCGCGTCGGCGCCACGCAGACCTGGCCCGCGTTCCTGAACTTGTTGGCGCCCAGCACGTTCACCGCCTGCTCGAGATCGGCATCCTCGAACACGATGGCAGGTGCGTGGCCGCCCAGTTCCATGGTGACGCGCTTCATGTGAGCGCCGGCCAGGGCCGCGAGCTGCTTGCCGACAGGTGTCGAGCCGGTGAACGTCACCTTCTTGATGACGGGATGCGGGATCAGATACTGGCTGATCTCCGACGGCACGCCGTAGACGAGTTGGATCACGCCCGCCGGCACACCCGCGTCGACGAACGCCTTGATCAGCTGGGCACACGACGCCGGCGTGTCTTCCGGCCCCTTGATGATGATCGAGCAGCCGGTGGCGAGCGCCGCCGAGGCCTTGCGCACGACCTGGTTGATCGGGAAGTTCCACGGCGTGAAGGCCGCGACCGGGCCGACCGGCTCCTTGAGCACGAGCTGGTAGACGTTCTCGGCGCGCGCCGGCACGACGCGGCCGTAGGTGCGGCGGCCTTCCTCGGCCATCCAGTCGATGATGTCGGCGGCGAGGTTGGTCTCGACCTTGGCCTCGAACAGCGGCTTGCCCTGCTCCATGGTCATGATCGTGGCGATCTCGTCGAGGCGCTGGCGCATCAGGTCGGCGGCCTTGCGCATGATCTTGTAGCGCTCGTAGGCCGAAACCTTCTTCCAGATCTTGAAGCCCTTGTCGGCGGCGGCGAGCGCTCGGTCGAGGTCGGCGGTCTCGGCGTGAGCGACGTGGCCGATCACTTCCTCGGTCGCCGGATTGACGATGGGGATTGTCCGGCCCTGGGCACCCTTGGTCCAGGCGCCATCGATCATCAGGGAGACATCGGTATAGGCAGTCATCATTTCCTCCGGTTCTCAGGATCCGCGATAGGTCGAATAGCTCCATGGCGTGCAAAGCAACGGTACGTGGTAGTGCCCCTCCGGCTCCGCAATGGAAAAGCGCAGAGGCACGATGTCGAGAAACGGCGGGTCGCCCTGCTCGATGCCCCTGCTGCGAAAATGGTCACCGATGCTAAAGCGCAACTCGTAGCGCCCGATCGGCAGCGGACGGTCTCCGATCAGTGGCCGGTCGGTGCGGCCGTCGGAATTGGTGACGGCACTTGCGATGCGATGCGCCGCTTCACCCGCAAACTCATAGAGGTCGATCGGCACGCCGACGGCCGGCCGCCCGACATGGGTGTCGAGCACATGGGTGCTGAGCCGGCCGTTCACCTTGGGCATGCCCTCGCCCGTCACCCTGGCGGCGATGCGCAGACGGGTGATGTAGAAGATTTCCTGCAAGGCGGCGGCGAATTCGGTGGCGGCGTCGTGGGCGAGCCGGCGCTCGAACTGCACCAGAATCGAGTCGCGTGTGTGACGCCGCACGCAAACGATGAACGGAAATCCGAACTTCGCCTTGTAGGCGTCGTTCAGACTGTGGAAGCGCGCGAAATCGGCTTCGCTCAGCGAGTCGAGGCCCACGCTCGACTGCTCATGCTTCGAGTCATCGGTGATCGCACCCGCGCGGGCCGCCTTGCCGGCGAGATCGGGATGGCCGCACAGGAATTCGAGCTGACGCTCGCGCGGCGCGGCACGAACCGCGCCCATCATCGCCTCATGCAGGGACGTGACGGTGGCGAAAGGCCGTTTGGCCGCGGCTGCCTCCGCGACCCAGGGGGCCAGTTCGAACGTGTCCGAGATCGCCCCGGCAAAGCTCGTGGAAGACATCCGATTGAGGTCGGCCAGCGTGTTCGTCATGCCGGCCGACCTAGCACGGCCGGTTGACGCCTGCACCATCACCCTGCAATTCTCTCCGCTTCCGGTACAGACCGCTGCCGCGTGCGGTGCGGGTTTGATCCGGGATGGTTGCAGGTTTCCCGACGACGGGAACGCGCACTCTCCCCGGCACGCAACGCCTTGGGGAGAACAGCAAATGATCAATCGTCGCGACATGTTCAAGGCCGGCATCGCCGCCGGCGCCGCTGGCTTCGTGCCGCGCCTGGCATCGGCACAGGCGACCTTCGCGCCCGTGCCCAAGGGCTGGCGCAACTTCATGCTGACCGCGCGGCTGGAGCCGACCGACGGCGCCAACAAGGCATGGATTCCGCTGCCGACCTTCGAGGCCGCCGACTGGCAACGGCCCGGCAGCGTCACCTGGACGGGAAATGCCCGCACGGCCGAGCGGGTGCGCGATCCACGGTATGGCGCCGAGATGCTGCGCGTCGAATGGGCGAGCGACCAACTCTCTCCGGTGATCGAGGTCACGGCACAGGTCCAGACGCAGAATCGCGCCGTACGCGTGGGGCAGGCCATGAGCGTGCCGCCGCTCGGCGACGCGGAGCGCCAGCTCAACCTGGCTGCCACCGAACTTCTGCCGACCGACGGGCTGGTGAAGGAAACCGCCGAAGGCATCGTGCGCGGCAAGCGCGACGATGCCGCCAAGGCACGCGCGCTCTACGAGTGGGTGGTGGACAACACGTTCCGTAATCCCAAGACCTTGGGCTGTGGCGTCGGTGACATCACCGCCATGATCAAGACCGGGAATCTCAGCGGCAAGTGCGCCGACCTCAACGCCCTGTTCGTCGGGCTGGCACGCTCCGTCGGCCTGCCGGCACGCGACGTCTATGGCATTCGGGTGGCGCCGTCCGAGTTCGGCTTCAAGTCATTGGGCGCCGGATCGGAGAACGTCACCAAGGCGCAGCATTGCCGCGCCGAGGTCTGGCTGGCGGGCACCGGCTGGACACCGGTCGATCCCGCCGATGTGCGCAAGGTCGTGCTCGAGGAACCGCCGACCAACCTCGCCATGAGCGATCCCAAGGTGACGGCCGCGCGCGGCGCGCTGTTCGGCGCCTGGGAAGGCAACTGGGTCGCCTTCAACGTCGCCCACGACCTCAAGCTGCCGGGCTCGAAGGAGGCGGCCATTCCGTTCTTCATGTACCCGCAGGCAGAGAACAAGGCCGGATTCCTCGACCCGCTCGATCCGGACAAGTTCAGGTATCGCCTCACGGCGCGCGAACTGACGTCCTGAAGCGCCGGGCGGGGCGTTTCGCCCAGCCCCGTTCCGCTCTATACCCGCGCCATGGAGCCAGCATCCAAGGCCGACATCGCCTCGATCCGTCGCCGCTATCTGTGGACGGCGGTGTCGGTCGCCGGCATCGATCTGTTCTCGACGCTGGTGTTCCTGAGCGTGACGGGCGCCTGGGGCTACGCGCCCATCACGCTGGGCGCAGGCATCGCAACACTGGTCGTGGCGAACCTTCTGCTGGCGATGTGGCTGTTCGAGCCCATCCGGCGGTTTCTCGAGGGCCGTGGATCGTTCGACCTGGCGCAGCGGCGGATCACCCAGTTGCCGCTTCTGACCGCGCGCAACGTCGCGATCCTGTCGTTGATCCTGGTCGTTTTCCGTCTGTCCGGCGCCTTCCTGTGGACGAACCCCGCGTTCAAGGTCCCGGTGATCACGCTCGCCGACTTCATCGCGTTGTGCGTGGTCCTGCCGGTCTTCATGTTCACCTATACTTACTTCGCCACCAGCGACTATCTCTCCAAGCTCTGCGCCTTCATCTTCGGCCACTACGGTGAGAACCTCAGCCTGTTCTTCGGCAGCTATGCCCTGAAACTCGGCGTTGCCCTCATCGTGATCTCGATCGGGCCGCTCGCCGCGATCATCGTCGATCTCTTCTCTTACGACGGCGAACGCCTCATGATGGAGATCGCCAACGATGTCGGCGTAGCGGTGGTCGGCGTCATCGTCGTCGCCTACTTCATCGGCCGCTCTCTATTGCGGCCAGTCCGCATTCTTTCGCGCGCCATGTCGAAGGTCGCCGACGGCGACTTCACCTTGCGCATTCCGGTGACGTCGAACGACGAGGTCGGCGAACTTACCGGCCGGTTCAATGCCATGGTCGAGGGCCTGCGCGAGCGCGAGCGTATCCGCGAGACGTTCGGGCGTTACGTGGACGAGAGCGTCGCCTCCACCATCCTGCACCGCGAAGGCACGGGCGTGCTGGCCGGCGAGACACGCGATGCCACGGTGCTGTTCACAGATATTGCAGGCTTCACCACCATCGCCGAGTATCTCGCCCCCGACCAGCTCGTGGCGGCCCTCAACGAATATCTCGAAACCGTCCTCGAACCGATCCGCGCGCACGGCGGCGTCGTGAATACCTTCATCGGCGACGGCCTGTTCGCCAGCTTCAACATGCCGCTCGCCTGCGAGCACCACGCTGTCGCCGCGGTGCGGGCCGCCATCGACATCCAGCGCGCCGTCGGCAGCCGTACCTTTGGCGACCAGGGCATCGCCCTCGCGACCCGCATCGGGATCAGCACCGGCCCCGTCATCGGCGGCTCGGTGGGCGCCGGCCAGCGCATGAGCTTCACGCTGCTGGGCGACACGGTAAATCTCGCCTCGCGGCTGGAGGAGTTGAACAAGCAGCACGGCACGCGCATTCTCGTTTCTGACAGCACGCGCGAGGCGTGCGGCCCGCAGTTCCGCTTCGCCGCGCTAGGCAGCGTGACGGTGCGCGGCCGCAGCGACGCCGTTGCCATCTTCAGCATCGATCCCCTCAACCAGGAAAAGCCTTCATGAACACGTCCGGTTTGTCGCCCGATCAGGTGAAGCTGCAGGCCCATGCCCGCGAACTCGCGGCGGGCCCGATCGCCAAACGCGCCGCCGAGGTCGACCGCACCGAGCAGTATCCCTGGGACAATGTCGAGCTGCTGAAGGATGCCAGGCTGATCGGCATGACGATCCCGACGCAGTACGGCGGCCAGGGCAAGGGCTGGCTGGACGCCGTGCTCGCCATCGAGGCGCTGTCGGCGGCCTGTGCCGTCACCGGCCGCATCGCCGTCGAGACCAACATGGGCGCGATCAGCGCGGTGATGGCCTACGGTTCCGAAGAGCAGAAGAAGATGTGCGCCGACATGGTGCTGGCCGGCGACAAGCCCGCGATCTGCATCACCGAGCCCGACGCCGGCTCCGACGCCAACGGCATGACCACGCGCGCCGACAAGAAGGGCAACCGCTACGTCATCAACGGCCGCAAGCACTGGATCACCGGCGGCGGCGTCTCGCGCCTGCACCTGATCTTCGCCAAGGTCTACGACGAGAAAGGCACGTTCGAGGGCATCGGCGGCTTCCTCGCCATCCGCGACGAGACCAAGGGGCTCAAGATCACCAAGCGCGAGCCGACCATGGGCCTGCGTGGCATTCCAGAGGCCGTGGTCGATTTCGAGGACATGGACGTGCCGCCCTCGGCGCTGGTGATCCCGCCGCGTGGTCTCAAGAAGGGTTTCGCCGACCTGATGACCGCCTACAACAGCCAGCGCGTCGGCGCCGCCACTGTGGCGCTCGGCATCGCCGAGGGCGCGTATCGGCTGGCGCTCGACTGGTCGGAGAAGCGCCACCAGTTCGGCCGGCCGATCAACGAGTTCCAGGGCCTGCAATGGAAACTGGCCGACATGTCGATCAAACTCGCGGCGTCACGCGCGCTGGTCCACAACGCCGCGCGCTCCGGCGAAGGCGGCTTCCCCGACATGCTGATGGCGGCCCAGGCCAAGGTGTTCACCTCGGAAAGCGCCATCCAGGTGGTGAACGAGGCGCTGCAGTTCTTCGGCGCCCGCGGCTACTCCCGCGAGTTGCCGCTCGAACGCATGGCCCGCGACGTCCGCATGTTCACGATCGGCGGCGGCACGGCGGAAGTGCTGCGCAACGTCGTGGCCGGCGCGCTCCTCAAGAAGAAGCTGCCGCAGACGCGGGACGGGTGGGCCAAGGGCTAACGACCGAACCGGTTCCACTTGCCGTCGTTGCCGCGCATCAGGACAAACTCGGCGCCCTTCTTGTCACGCTCGTCGCGCGGCATGCACGACACAGATATCCACGACTGGAAGTCCCAGCGCGCCGAGCAGCTTTCCAAGGCGCACGGCAGCGGGATCTCCGCTTCCGTGACCAAGCCCTCTCCCGACGGCGCCTGTATCGTGACGGCACCGCGCGCCGGCAGCAAAGAGCAGGCGACTGTCAAGAATCTCGACTTGTCCTGGGCCCAAACCGGCGCGCCATAGACCGTGAACAACCGGCCCGTCCGCTTCATCACCAGCGTGTAAGAGAAGTCTTCGTGGGCCGGCGTGCGAACGACATAGAAGCGACCGGGATCGTCGAATCTTTCGTAAAGAAACTGGTAGGCGCTGTCGCCGTAGGGACAGTCCTGCAGGTCGACCGACTTGCCGCCGTCGATCGCGAGACGAAGCCGGTCGCCCTGCCGTGAAACGTTCGGCACGTCGGCCCTGAGCCGCTGCGCCTCCTGCGGCCATTCAATCGCCAGGCTCTCGCGCTCGTAACCGCGGGCAAGCGCGCCGCTCGGCGCGCAGGCCTTTGCCTCCACGCCTGCATTCTGCGCGAGCGCGATTCCGGGGAGCAGCAGGACGACGAGGCAGACCAGACGCGCAAGCATGCGGGACCTCAGGTGGGTCGCCTCAGCATAGTCTCCAAGCTAACCGAACGCAGCGTCGCCTCGGCGATTTCGTTTATCTCGGTCAGGACTCTTTGCAGAGCGGCGCCGATCTCCGTGTCCTCGCCCGGCTCGGCGGCTCGGCTTCCGGGCACGGGTTCGAAAAGCGCCACGATGTCCATCAGGGTGATGCGGCGGCGGTTGCCGGTGAAGCGGTAGCCGCCCGAGGCGCCGCGCCCGCCCTGTACCAGACCGG
>RGPT01000185.1 GCA_010032545.1 Alphaproteobacteria bacterium | reverse complement strand
CTTCCCAGCAAAATGTGGGATGAATTCCAAATCATAGGGGGCCGTGAAATAGTCAATTCCATTATCGGCGCGTCGTTTCTGTAGCGGCGCCCGTTGCTGGAACAGGCCACCCCTTCCTGGAGTTGATCGATCCTAGCCGCTTTTCGCCGCGAATTATGCTAGGTCACCGGCCGTCACAGGCGAAAAGGGTAGGATCAAAAAATGGTGGCCGGAAGCACGACACAGACCTCTGCTGGAGACCGGGCCGAGGAAATCCGGCGGCAGATCCACGATCTGGTGGCCCAGTATCATACGCTGAAGCACGCGACGCCGGCCTTCGAGCCAGGCGTGTCGGCAGTCCCGGTATCCGGCCGGGTCTATGGCGCGTCCGACATGCAGATGCTGGCCGATTCCATGCTGGATTTCTGGCTGACGACTGGTCGCTTCAACGACGCCTTCGAGAAGCGCTTTGCCGAACGGGTCGGCGCCAAGCACGTCATCACGGTCAATTCCGGTTCCAGCGCCAATCTGGTCGCTTTCTCCGCCCTCACGTCGCCCCGGCTGCGCGACCGTCAGTTGAAGCCCGGTCACGAGGTGATCACCGCGGCTACCGGCTTTCCCACCACAGTCAATCCCACCCTGCATTGGGGGCTCGTGCCGGTATTCGTCGATGTGAAGCTCAAGACCTACAACATCGATCCCGACCAGATCGAGGCGGCGATCACGCCCAAGACGCGCGCCATCATGGTCGCGCACACGCTGGGTAACCCCTTCGACATCGCGCCCATCAAGGCGCTCTGCGACAAGCATGGTCTGTTCCTGGTCGAGGATTGCTGCGACGCGCTGGGCGCCACCTATGACGGCAAGCATGTCGGCACATTCGGTGACGTCGGCACCTGCAGCTTCTATCCCGCGCATCACATCACGATGGGCGAGGGCGGGGCGGTGTTCATGAACAACACCAACTTCAAGAAGATTGCGGAGTCGTTCCGCGACTGGGGCCGCGATTGCTACTGCGAGCCGGGCAAGGACAACACCTGTCTGAAGCGCTTCAAGTGGAAGCTGGGCGACCTGCCGCACGGCTACGACCACAAGTACATCTACTCCCATCTCGGCTTCAACCTGAAGATCACCGACATGCAGGCGGCCGTGGGGCTGGCCCAGATGGACCGGCTCGAGGGATTCATCGCCGACCGCAAGCGCAACTTCGCGACGCTGAAGGCGGGCCTACAGGAGCTCGAAGAGTATCTGATCCTCCCCGAAGCGACGGCACGCTCGGAGCCCTCCTGGTTCGGCTTCCCGATCACGGTGCAGCCGGGGGCGCCCTTTATGCGCGACGAACTCGTGCTGCACCTCAACGACAAGAAGATCGCCACGCGGCTGCTGTTCGGCGGCAATCTCATCCGCCAGCCCTACATGATCGGGCGCGAATTCCGCACCATCGGCGACCTGCCGAACGCCAACCTCGTCGTGACCAACACCTTCTGGATCGGCGTCTATCCCGGCCTGGGCCAGGCCCAGCTTTCCTACGTGCTCGATGTGATTCGGGCATTCTGCAAGAGCCGCGGGTGAGGGCAGGCGGGTGGCTGTCGACCTTCTGCCCTTCGAGCGGCGCCTGGCGGGCGAGCGCATCCTTGTCACAGGCCATACGGGATTCACCGGTGGCTGGCTGACGGCCTGGCTTGCCGGCATCGGAGCGGAGGTCCACGGGCTCGCCCTGGCGCCTGAGACGAGTCCCAACCTGTTCGACGCGGCGCGCATCGGCGAGATCGTTCGACACAGGCTGCTCGACATCCGCTCGGTGCCTGACGTCATGCACTGCATGGACGAGGTCCGGCCCTCTGTGCTCATACACCTCGCGGCCCAGCCGCTGGTCCGGCGCTCCTATCGCGCGCCGGTGGAGACGTTCGCCACCAACGTGATCGGTACCGCCCACGTGCTCGAGGCGGCGCGGGCCTGCGGGGTGCGCGCGGCCGTGGCCATCACCACGGACAAGGTCTATCGCAACCGGGAATGGGACCGGCCCTACAGCGAGGTCGATGAACTGGGCGGCAAGGATCCCTACAGCGCATCGAAAGCGTGTGCGGAGCTGGTCGCCGCCTCCTACCAGGCAAGCTTTGGCGCGGGTGGGCCGGCCATCGCGACGGCGCGGGGAGGCAACATCATCGGTGGAGGTGATTGGTCGGAAGACCGGCTGATCCCGGATTTCGTCCGCGCCATTCTGGCGGGCAAGCCGATCGTCTTGCGTAACCCGGGGGCAACGCGCCCGTGGCAGCACGTCCTGTCGCTTTGCCACGGCTACCTGATGCTGGCAGCTGCACTCCTGGACGGACCGGCCGAGCATGTCGGTGGCTGGAACCTCGGGCCGACGTCGGAAGAGATCGTGCCGGTCGCTCGCGTTGTCGAGATGCTTTCCCGCAAGTGGCGGGCTGCTGAGATCAGGGTCGAGCCGTCCAACCTCGCGGAAGCGCAACTTCTCGCGCTCGACAGTACCAAGGCGCGAACCACACTCGGATGGCATCCGCCCTGGTCGCTGGACACGGTTCTGGCGCGTACGGCCGAGTGGTACCGCGATTTCCACGACGGCCACACGAATGCCCGTGTACTGCTCGACCGCCAGATCGCCGAATACCGCCAGGCTATCGGCCAGGCCTGAGCCTCAGTCCTCGCGTATCGCCACGACGAGGAGGGAACCGCCGAATGGCAGGCTGATGCCGGTTGCGATGATGGCGCGTTCGACGGCCAGGACCGTCGAGAAAATGGCATCCTGCCAGCGCGGATACTCGCGTACATCGCTTTTCGCGTCGTCGCGCTCGATCAGGCGATGGAGCAGCATCAGGGGGAACAGGAACATGTTCCAGTAGCTCGCGCGCAGGATGTGGAAACCGTGCCGGGCCATCAGGGCGCGTGCTTCGCCGCGCGTGAAACGCCGGGCATTTTGCGTGCGCTTGTCGTGCGCCGAGAACATCCAGGCATAGGCTGGTAGGTTGAGAACCGCGACCGCCCCGGGCTGCAAGCAGCGATAGGCCTCGCTCAGCGCGCGTTCCGGTTCGACGCCGGCATGGCAGAGGACATCGAGCGACACGTAGCCGCCTAGCGTGCCGTCGCCGACCGGCATTTCGTTGACCGAGCCCGACATGACCGGCCGGCCGGCCTTGGCCAGTGCCATGCCGGCGGCCACGGGGTTGAAGTCGAGCCCCAGGGTGGGCCGGCCCGCCACGTTGGCGCCCAGCACGCGCAGCATACCGCCGGTACCGCATCCGGCATCGAGCACCGGTCCGCGGGCCGGGGCGCCGGCAAGGGCGCGGGCAAGCTGCCCCGCCACCAGCGTCCGCAGGCCTCGGTACCACCACATGCGATCCTCGACCGCATGCATCAATTCGTATTCCGGACTTTCCACGCTCCAATGACTCCTGAAATTGCGCGATTCTAACCACCAATGAGCGAATCTTGCCAACACTCCGAGAGCGCCAAAGGTTGGATATCTAGGGATTCTCCAGTAGAAGATCGCCTCGACACGCCGATTATCCCGTACGCAGGCGGGCTCGATATCGGCTAAAACCTCTTGCGGCTCCACGGCGCAGGAAAGTCTTGATATGAGTATTTGCTGGATGACGCCGCAATCGAATCATTTGCGACAGTTGGGTTGCAGTGCCGGATGACGCCAAGGATATTGTCGCATAATCCATGACCGAGAAACCAGAACACCAGACCGGTCACAGCGACGCGCTGTTGCTGCATGTCGTCGACGGCGAATCGGTCATCGACGGAAACCTTGGCCCGTGGGGCCTTTTCATCCGATTTTTGCGCGCGCCGTTTGTGTCGGCGTACCGTCACCGCGACCTGATCCGGGTGATCCTCAAGCGCGAACTCGACGAACGCTTCAAAGGCTCTCAGGCTGGCTGGGTCTGGGCGCTTACGGCACCGCTGCTGGCCTTGCTGACATATACTATTGCATTCGGCGGTTCGGCTGTGTTGCCGAACAAGACCGCTGCCAAGTCGGCCTATGACTACTCGCTTTTCGTGTTCGGCGGCCTGATCGCCTTCAATTTCTTTGCCGAGATGGCCTACAGGGCGCCGTCGCTGCTTCAGGAATACGCGCATTTCATAAAGCAGACCCTGTTCCCGGCAGAAATGCTCGCCGTCATTTCGACCCTGCGGGCCTCCGCCTATGCCGGGATCGGTCTGGCGTTGATGCTTGTTGCTCAGCTCGCCTTCACAGGCTCCCTGAGCTGGACCGTCGTTCTTCTGCCTCTTTGGGCGATCTCGTTCATGGCCTTCCTGATCGGACTGACCTGGTTTCTGTCGGCATTGGGTGCGTTCACGCGTGACGTCTCGTATTTGATGATGACGATTGCGCCCTTGCTCCTGTTTGCAACGCCGGTTTTTTTCTCCCAGGAGGTGTTGCCGGCGCCGCTGAACGTATTGATCTACGCAAACGTCCTGACAGGCTTCGTCGAGATCGTAAGAGATCTAGTGTTCTTTGGCCGGTTGCCGGGAATCGAAGTGACGGCATGGACGTTCTTTGTGTCGATGTCGATGTTCTGGTTCGGCTATTGGTTCTTCAATCAGAATAGGGCCAATATCGCCGATGTCCTCTGAGGCTCCTGTCGTCATTCATGCACGTCATCTGGCCAAGGCCTATCCGCTCTACAAGGATCAGGGCGCCTGGGTGAAGCAGGCGTTGTTTGGCAGATTCAAGTCTTACTC
Organism: Alphaproteobacteria bacterium; assembly: GCA_010032545.1. Classification (GTDB taxonomy): domain Bacteria; phylum Pseudomonadota; class Alphaproteobacteria; order Reyranellales; family Reyranellaceae; genus Reyranella. The sequence goes on along the minus strand of RGPT01000185.1, from coordinate 3,441 downwards.
GAAGCCGTTCTGGGCACTGCGCGATATCGATCTTGAGGTGCACCGAGGGGATAGCGTCGGAATCCTGGGAAGGAATGGGTGCGGAAAGTCGACTCTGCTGCAGATAATTTGCGGTATGACCCGCCCGACAAAAGGAGAGATCTGGGTCAGGGGGCGCGTTGCGCCGGTTCTGGCCCTGGGGGCGACTTTCGACCAGGATTCCACCGGCCGGCAGAATGTCCTGATCGCCGGGGCGGTGATGGGACTGAAGCGCGCCGAAGTTGTTGAAAAGTTCGATTCGATTGCGGAGTTTGCGGGCATTGGCGCGTTCATGGATCAGCAGCTCAAGCACTATTCGACGGGCATGCGGACCCGACTTGCATTCGCTATTTGTGCCCATGTCGAAGCGGATGTTCTGATCGTCGACGAGGCGCTGTCTGTTGGAGATGCGGCCTTCCAGCGGAAGTGCCTGGACTGGATCGATAGTTTCAAGAAACAAGGCACGCTCCTCTTCGTCAGCCATTCCCTGGATCAAGTGCGCCGACTCTGCGATCACACAATCTGGATCGACAATGGTCGAATTCGTGAGCAGGGTGAGCCGCATAGGGTTATTCGGTCTTATGTGCAAGCCACACGCGAAGAGCGCGACGATGTCGGACGTTTCTCGGCGGCGGATCACTAGGAGGTGGCATAGCCACCTGCGGATTGGCCTTGTCTTGTTTTCAGCATCGGCCTGAAGGGTGCAGATCGTGAAGGCGCTCGTGGCTGGCGGAGGGGGATTCGTGGGATCGGCTCTCGTCGCCGCGCTTGCCGCCGGCGGTCACGATGTATCGGTCATGACCACCGGCGAGCGGGCCTTTCCATCGTCTGTCCGCGTCCTCCGGCTTGCCCGCTGGCATCCCGGTTGCGTTCTCGAGGTCGACGCGGCCTCTCGATACGACTGGATTTTCAACGCGGCCGCCTATGGTGTCGATCCCAGCCAGGTCGATGCCGCTGCTGCGCGCCTCGCCAATGCTGAGCTGCCGCTGGCCTTCGTCGATCTCGCGCGCCGTGCCGGCGCGCAGGCCCTGGTCCATGTCGGGAGTTGCTTCGAGTATGCCGAGCCTGCCGTCCGCCGCCCGCTGCGCGAAGCAGACCCGCTGGAGACCGTCAAAACCTATAATGCCAGCAAGGTCGCGGGGTCGCTGGCAGTGATCGAGGCGGCGAACCGGCTCGGTGTCAACGCCGTCGTGGCCCGCCTGTTTGGCGTGTACGGCGCGGGCGAACGGCCCTGGCGGCTGCTGCCTTCCCTCCATGGCAGTCTGGCCGCAGGTCGGCCGGTGCCGCTGTCGGAAGGCTCGCAGGTTCGGGATTATCTCTTTATAGAGGATGCGGTAGACGGCTTGACCGCGCTGGCGGCTGCAATGTCGAGCGGCTCGCAGACCTCATCCATCGTAAATCTCTGTTCAGGCATCGAGGTTACCGTCAGGAAGTTCGCCGAGACCGTGGCCGATATGCTGGGTGCCCCCCGTGGCCTCTTGCAGTTCGGCGCCCTCCCGATGCGTCCCCGGGAAATCGCCTACCTGGTCGGCGATGTGGGCCGTCTGAATTCGCTGACGCACTGGCGTCCAACCTATACTCTGGAGCACGGCATATCGATGGCCGTTGCCGACCTGTCGGCCAAAACGCGGAACGTGGGCTAGGTCATGGAATTGCGCGAGAAGCGGCGGAAGCTGATTACGATATCGGTGCCCGTCTACAATGAAGAGGACAATATCGTTTCTTTGATGAAGCGGTTGAGAGCGTTCTCCGTGTCACAGCCGGACTATGACTTTGAGTTTATGTTCACCGACAACGCCAGTCAGGATGCGACCTACGAGCGTCTGGCGGAGGAGGCGAAGGTGGATCCTCGCGTCAGGGTCGTCCGCTTCTCGCGGAATTTCGGCTATCAGCGGTCCATTCTGACCAACTTCCTTCTGGCGCGGGGCGACGCTGCCGTGCAGGTCGATGCAGACCTCCAGGATCCCCCTGAAATGATTGCCCAGTTCATTCACTTCTGGGAGCAGGGCTATAAAGTCGTCTACGGGGTGCGCCGTCGGCGCGAAGAGGCGAGGCTGATGGAGGCCGTTCGCAAGCTCTACTACCGGTTCATCCGAATCATAAGCGAAGTGAACCTCCCCAAGGATGCCGGCGATTTTCGCCTGATCGATCGAACCATCATCGAGCATTTGCGCACGATCCAGGACAAGAATCCCTACCTGCGCGGCCTGATCGCCGGGCTTGGCCATCGCCAGATCGGCATCGCGTACGATCGCGCGCCACGCACGGCGGGCTCGACCAAGTTCAATTTCATGCGGCTCATGCGCCTCGGCATTGACGGTGTGGTCAGCCAGTCGACTGCGCCCCTGCATTACATCACGCTGTTCGGTTTTGCCTTGTGCGGCTTGTCGGGAATCGTCTCGGTCGCCTACATCATCTACTGGGCGATGAACTGGCAGAGCATTGCAGCCGGTTTCACGACGATGGTGCTGCTGCAGCTCCTCACGATCGGCCTCAATGCGGCGTTCCTCGGCGTGCTGGGGGAATACCTCGCGCGCGTGACCGAGAACGTGCGCGGTCATCCTTTCGTCGTGATCGAACGCACGATAAACGACGTCTATGCCCAGCATGGGCTCAAGGATTTCATCGTCTGCTGCGGCTACAAGGGTGCATCGATCAAGTCGTACTTCGCGAACTACCTGCTCGAAAGCTCCAACGTCGTGTTCGATTTCAAGTCCAATTCGACGTCGTATTTGTCATCGAGCGACATCGACTGGAGGGTGACGTTGGTCGACACGGGGCTTGAGACGATGACTGGTGGCCGTTTGCGTCGCGTCGCGGATTACATCGACAGCGATACATTCTGCCTGACCTATGGCGATGGCGTGTCGGATGTGGATATCACAGCTTCGCTGGCGTTTCATGCGGCACATGGTAGGACCGCCACAGTCACCGCCGTTCCCTCGCCGGGACGGTTTGGCATTCTCGACATCGACGGGAACCAGAGCGTCTCCCGGTTCCACGAGAAGCCGGACAACGAGATGGGTTGGATCAACGGTGGCTTCTTCGTGCTCAATCGCAAGGCGCTTCAGTATGTCGATGGCGACAGGACGATCTGGGAGCGCCAGCCCCTCGAGCGGCTGGCGTCCGACGGAGAGTTGCGCGCCTTCCGGCACACCGGATTCTGGAGGCCGATGGACACGCTGCGCGACAAGCGGGAGCTGGAGGATCTGTGGGCTTCGGGCAAGGCGCCGTGGAAGGTCTGGTCTTGAAGACGGATGAAACGCCGGTCCCGTTGTACCTTGCATGGGTCGGCGTGGCGCGCTTGGCCCTGGCATCGCCGGTCCTGCGCTTTCTCATCGTCGGCGGCGGCAACACACTCCTCTATGCCGTCCTGTCCCTGTTGTTCATGTGGCTGCTGCCGTTCAGCAAGCAGGTTTCGTC
>RGPT01000184.1 GCA_010032545.1 Alphaproteobacteria bacterium | reverse complement strand
GCGTCGGCGATCACCGGCAGCTTGACCGAGGCGGCGATGCGGCCGGCATTGTCGGCCATCTCCGTCATGGTGAGCAGCCCGTAGTCGGGATAGCCCAGGCTGGCTGCGGTGCCGCCGCCGGTCATGTAGAGGGCGGAGAAGCCCGCGCGCTCAATCGAGCGTGCGGTGATGCAGTCGTAGGCGCCCGGGGCCACGACCATCCCGGTCTTCATCGCGTCGCGAAAGGCTTTCGTCACGGTCATTGGGTTGCTCCTGAAACGTATGTGTCCGGTCGATCGCCGCTATTCGGCGGCCTGCTTCGCGGTGGTCCGGAACTGCGTCCGGTAACGATCCCATTCGTCGGCGCCGGCACGCTGGAAGGCCTGATGCGGCGTGATGTCGAGTTTCGGCGGGGGATGCCGCCCGGTGGCACGCACCTCGGCAAGGATGCTGTCGCAGACGCCCAGCGCCTCCTGGAACAGCATGCCGGGCAGGATGGAGAGCTTGTAGCCCATGCCCTCGGCATCCAGCAGGGCGACATCGGGAGTCTTGCCGCGCCACACCATGTTCAGCATGCATGGCCCTTTGATCAGGCGCGGCACCGCCTTGACCTCGTCGAGCGTCTGCGGCGCCTCGACGAAGGCCATGTCGGCACCGGCCTCGATCGCGGCGTTGGCGCGCCGGATCGCCTCCTCGAAGCCCAGCGGCGCCCGTGCATCGGTGCGGGCGATCACCATGAAGTTCGGGTCGGTCTTGGCGCTTACCGCCGCGCGGATCTTGGCGACGTAGTCCTCGAGCGGCACGATGACCTTGTCTTCCAGGTGGCCGCACTTCTTGGGGAAGCCCTGGTCCTCGATGTGCAGGCCGGCCACGCCGCGGCGTTCGTACTCGCGTACGGTGCGGATGGCGTTCAGCTCGTTGCCGTAGCCGGTGTCGGCGTCGGCGATCACCGGCAGCTTGACCGAGGCGGCGATGCGGCCGGCATTGTCGGCCATCTCCGTCATGGTGAGCAGCCCGTAGTCGCAGTCGACCGTCATGCCGAGCCGGCGAATCGCTTCACCCGACTCCTTGATGTCACGCTGGAAGCGCTCGTTGAACTCGGCCGGCGTGTCGCCACCCGGCAACGCGCCCACGTCGGTCAGCTTGGCCAGAAACTCGGGCGTCGCCAGGACCGTGGCGATATCGGTCTGGATGGCCTTGACGACGGCCGGAGGCGTGGCGGCCGGCGCGAACAATCCGTACCAGGAGTTGTCCTCCAGGCCGGCAAAGCCCTGTTCCTTGAAGGTCGCGATCTGCGGCAGTATGCTGACGCGTCGGGTTCCCATGATGCCCAGCGACTTCAGGCCGCCGCTGCGGAGCAGCGACAGGCCCGAGGTGATGCTCGAGATGCCGACATCGACCCGGCCGGCGGAGATGTCGCCTACGAAGGAAGCGGCGCCCTTGTAGGGAATGTTGGTGAGCTTGATGCCGGCGACCTCGAAGATGCGCTCGGCGGTCAGCCGGCTGCCGGGATCGGGGCTGGCGAAGGTCCGCTTGTCCGGACCTTCCTTCCGGACGAGTTCGACAAGCCCCCGGAGATCGTTCGCGGGCAGCGTCGGCGATGCGATCAGGGTGCTGACGGGATAGGCGATCGCCGTCACCGGCGCGAAGGCCGTCGCCGTGTCGTAGGGCAGCTTCATGAGGTGGGCATTGATGGCAATGCCCGACACCGCGAGGACCATTGTATGCCCGTCGGGGGCGGCCCGCGCGACGATGGCGGCGCCGACCGATCCGCTGCCGCCGGTCTTGTTGTCGACGATGACGGTCTGGCCCCACATCTCTTCCAGCGCCCGTGCCATCAGGCGGCCGACGGCATCGGTCCCGCCGCCGGGGCTATAGGGCACGATGATGGTGACGGTCTTGGTCGGCTGAAACGCAGACTTCTGGGTGGGCTTGGTCTGGCTCGCCACCGGGCTGGCGAGGGCGAGGGCTGCTGACAGGGCCGCGAAGGCAGCTATGAGTATTCTCATTTCTTATTCCTCCTCCCTTATTGGTATATCCATATCACAACATGCCAGATCGGGCCGGCACAAGGAGCCGCAAGACCTCCGTTCCAATGAGCAAAACATTACAGCCCCGTATGAAATTGAGCGCCAGGGGCGCGCTTCTGCATCGCCAGCTTTACGTCCTGCTGAAGGAGCAGATCGTCACCGGCCGCTACCGGGCGGGCGACGTACTGCCGACGCAGGAGGCGCTCTGCCGGCAGTTCTCGATCTCCCGCATCACGGTGCGGCGCGCGCTGGCCGATCTCGGCGCGGAAGGCTTGATCCTGAATCGGCAGGGCGTGGGAGCCTTTGTTACCGCCGACAGCGAAAACAGAAAGCATGGACCCGACTTCGGTTTCATCGGCGAGATGCGCCGGGCGCTGAAGGAGACGACCATGAAAATTCTCCTGCTGGAAACCCGCAGATGCCCCGCCACGGTCGCCGCCGCGCTGGGTCTCGCGGACAACGAGCAGGCTCTCCATGTCGTCCGGACGCGATCACGCCGCGACGAGCCGGTGGCGCTGCTCGATGGATGGATCCCCAGCCGCTTTGCGAGGGCCGTCACCGCCCAGGCGCTCGAGACGAGCTCGCTGCACGAACTCATTGCCGGCAGCTTCGAGCAGCTGGGGCGTATCGCCCAGGAGGTCAACGCAACCCTCGCCGACCCGATCGTGGCACAGGCATTGAACATCGACGTCAACGCCGCGACGCTCAAGATCGATCGCCTTGTCTACAATCGGGACGGAGCGCCGATTCACTATCTCACGATGTGGACGACGCCCAGGCGTACCCGCCTCGTGATGGAAGTGACGGCCGGCGATATCGACGGCTACAGCGTCGGACGCCTGCTGCACGACGTACGACAGCCGCAGATCGCGCGCGTCCGGTTACAGGCCGGTGGTCGACGATGATGCCGGGACCGGCGGCGGAGCGCGATGCCGCGCGCCGTCAGGCGTCCCACGCGGCCTGCAGGGCCGGGCGGGCCAGCAGGCGCTGGTTGTAGGCCGCGGTGTTGGGCAGGGCCGACATGTCCGCGCCGAGCCTCGCCGCCACGATGCAGGCATGGCCGGTGATGGTATCGGCGGCGCTGAACGCACCGGCCAGATAGTCGCGCCCTTTCAGGTGCGCCTCGACCGCGGCCAGCGTGCGATTGAGCAGCTTAGAGGCCCTCTCGACGTTGGCTTCGCTGCGCCGCTCCGGCGGCAGCAGGATGGTCTCGACGACAAGCGTGTTGACCGGCGGCATGATCATGCCCTCGGCGTAATGCAGCCACTGCAGGTAGACCGGGAAGTCAGGCGAGGCGACGGCCGGCGCCAACCGGCCCTGACCATGACGTGCCACGAGGTACTGGGCGATCGCGGTACTTTCGGAGATCCGCACGTCGCCGTCTTCCAGGGTCGGAACGCGGCCGTTCGGATTGACCGCCAGATACTCCGGCGCCCGCATCGCCTTGTCGCCGAGCTTGAAGCGCACGAGTTCGTGGGCGAGGCCCAGTTCGTTCAGCAGCCAGACCGTGCGCACCGCGCGGGTGTTGGGGGCGTAGTAGACCTTCATCGCGTTTCCTCCTTGTGCGCTGCCTCGCTGCGGGCGCGTGCGTTGACAACGAGTAGCTTCAAAAATAGAAGTCAGTCAAATCCATTGTCGGTCTGACCCCGAATGAGCCGCGCCGATCTCGCCAGGAAAGCCTGCACCGTCGCCCGCGCCATCGAGATCGTTGGCGACGAGTGGACGCTCATGCTCCTGCGCGAGATGTTCCTCGGCGGCCGGCGGTTCGACGACCTTGAGCGCCAGACCGGCGCTGCGCCGCACGTCCTCAGCCGCCGTCTCAAGCGCCTTGAGACGGTGGGTGTCCTGCGACGCTGCATGTACAGCGCACACCCGCCTCGCTACGAGTATCGCCTGACCGCGAAGGGGCGCGGCCTGTGGCCTGTCGTCATTGCCCTGAAGGTCTGGGGCGACAGGTGGCTCGACAATGACGGCACGCCGGTGGAGATCGTCCACAAGGAATGCGGGCGGACCGTGATCCCTCATGTGACATGCCCGGATTGCGGCAAGCCGATGCAGGCGCACGACGCGCTTGCCCGGCTGTCGCCCGACTTCGAACTGGAACGCAACGCCGCTGGGAGGCAAACATGAAGACGCGCATCACCGAACTCTTCGGCATCGAACATCCCATCATCCAGGGCGGCATGCATTTCGTCGGCTTCGCCGAGCTGGCCGCCGCGGTGTCGAACGCCGGCGGCCTCGGAGTCATCACCGGGCTCACGCAGAAATCGGCCAAGGATCTCGCCAACGAGATCGCCAGGTGCCGCAAGATGACCTCCAAGCCGTTCGGCGTGAATCTCACGTTCCTGCCGACCGTCAATGCGCCCGACTATCCCGGCTACATCAGCGCCATCATCGACGGCGGCGTGAAGGTCGTCGAGACCGCCGGCCGCAATCCGGAGCAGCACCTGCCGCGGCTGAAGGAAGCCGGCATCAAGGTGATCCACAAATGCACCTCGGTGCGCCATTCGCTCAAGGCCGAGGCGATCGGTTGCGATGCCGTCAGCGTCGACGGCTTCGAATGCGGCGGTCATCCCGGCGAGGACGATGTCCCCAACATGATCCTGCTGCCGCGCGCAGCCGACGAGCTGAAGATCCCCTTCGTCGCCTCCGGCGGCATGGCCGATGCGCGCAGCCTGGTCGCCTCGCTGGCCATGGGCGCGGAGGGCATGAACATGGGAACGCGCTTCATGGCGACCAAGGAAGCGCCGATCCACGAGAACGTGAAGCGCGCCATCGTGGCCGCGAGCGAGCTCGACACGCGCCTCGTGATGCGGCCGCTGCGCAACACCGAACGCGTGCTCAAGAATGCGGCGACCGAGCGTCTCCTGGAAAAGGAGAAGGCGCTGGGGAGCGCGTTGAAGTTCCAGGACATCATCGCCGAAGTGGCCGGCGTCTATCCCAAGATCATGCTGGACGGCGAGATGGATGCGGGCGTCTGGTCGTGCGGTATGGTGGCGGGATTGATCCACGACATCCCGACCTGCAAGGAACTGATCGACCGCATCATGAGCGAGGCCGATGCCCTGATCCGCCAGCGGCTCGAGGGCATGCTGGGCGGCAGACGGGCCGCCTGAGATCACGAACCGGCTTGGCCGAGCGATGGAGTGTCAGCCCATGTCGTCCCAACCCACGTCGTCCCAACCAATGTCGTCTGAGACGATGTCGTACCAGACGCTGCGCTTCGAGGTCGCCGACAGCATCGCGACCATCACCATCGATCGGCCCGACGACGCCAATGCGCTCAACGCGCGCATGGCGGCGGAGCTGCACGATGTCGCCCTGCGCTGTGCCGACGACGCAGGCGTGCGGGCCGTCATCGTCACCGGCAACGGCCGCATGTTCTGCGCCGGCGGCGATCTCAAGGACATGCATGCCCAGGGCGACGGCAGGCATGCCTACATCACGCGCATGGCGACCGACCTGCACAATGCCCTGGCGCGCTTCACCCATATGGATGCACCGGTCGTCATGGCGGTCAACGGCACGGCAGCCGGCGCCGGCTTCTCGCTGGCGCTGGCGGGTGACTATGTGATCGCGACCGACCAGGCGAAGTTCGTTTCCGCCTATACGGCCGCGGGGCTCACCCCCGATGGTTCCTCGACCTACTATCTCGCCAAGCACGTCGGGCTGCTGCGCGCCAAGGAGCTGATGTTCACCAATCGCGTGCTGTCGGCCGACGAGGCCTGCGCCTGGGGCATCGTCAACCGGGTCGTGGCCGGGGAAAAGTTGATGGACGAGGCGCGGAAGACGGCCGCGAGCTTTGCCGCCGGTCCGACCCGGGCCTATGGCGAGCTGAAGGGGCTGCTGTTGACGGCCTATGCCGAGAGCTTCGAGACCCAGCTCGACAAGGAAACGCGCGCCATCGCCGGCATGCAGAAGACCCACGACGGCCCGCACGGCATCGAATCATTTCTCAACAAGCGAAAGCCCGATTTCAAGGGGCGTTGAGCGGCCGGGCGCTGCGCCTCCGTAGCGCACGCCCTGGCCGCGCACTTCCGCCTCCTCGAACTCGGCCGCGGCGATCGCGCGGTCGAGGGCGGCGCGCAACTCCTTCGCCGTCTCGAGCGTGAGCTCGACCCCGGCGCGGGCGTCGGCGCCGAGTGCCGTGTTGAGGAAGTCGAGCGTGATCACGTCGCCCAGCGGCGCATGGCGCGCGTGGTCGTAGGCCACCACCGCCTGCGCGAGCGGGAACCACTCGTTCCCGCGCTTGGCCATGCCTTCGGCGCGGGCGATCTCGACGATGGACGTGCACATGGCCGGCCTCCTACTTTGCCAGATGCTTGCCGAAGAAGGCGAACACCTTGCTCCAGCCATCCATCGCCTGCTCGGGCCGATAGAGCGGCCGGTGCCAGTAGAAGAAGCCGTGGCCGGCGCCGTCGTAGCGGTGGAACTCGTGCGCCTTGCCGTGCTTCTTCAGCTCGGCTTCGTGCTGGTTCACCTGCTCGGGGCTGGGCGCGCGGTCGTCGTTGCCGAACAGGCCGAGCAGCGGGCAGGCGAGGTCCCTGGTCATGTCGATCGGCGCCACCGGCGTCTTGGCGTTGAGCTCCTCCTTGCCCATCACCACGCGGCCGCCCCACAGATCGACGCAGGCATCGACGTCCTTCTTCTGGCAGGCATAGATGAAGGCGTGCCGGCCGCCGGAGCAGGAACCGAACAGGCCCACCTTGCCGTTGTGCCCGGGCTGGACGCGCATCCACTTCACCGCGGCCGCGGTGTCGCCCACCATCTGGGCGTCGGCGATGCCGCCGTCGGCGCGCACCTTGGCCGCCACATCGTCGGGGTTGCCGTCGCTGCCGCCACCCTCGCGCTGGTAGAGGTTGGCGCAGATCGCCATGTAGCCGTGATGCGCAAAGCGCCGCGTCGTCTCGATGTAGAGCTCACTCCAGCCTGGCAGGTGATGGATCAGCACGACGCCGGGAAAGGGGCCTTTGCCCTCGGGCTTTGCCACGTAGGCGGTGATCGGCGTTCCCTTGTCGCCGGTGAGGGTCACGTTCTCGCAGCTCATGCCTCGGTAGAATGACATCGCTCTTCCTCCTCCGTGGAGGAAGCAGTATTCGACGGTCGTCTGCCGGGCGCAACAAGAGGTGGGCAGGCTGCGACAGGGGAGGGACGATGGTTGCCAGCGACAGCTTCGCCGAATTCCTGCGCGAACAGCTGGAGCCGCTCGGCCACGTCACGCTGCGGCGCATGTTCGGCAAGACAGGCGTGTTCTGCGACGGCGTGATGTTCGGGGTGGTGACCGACAACACGCTCTATCTGCGGGTCGACGATCGCAACCGGGAGGCCTTCGCGGAAGCAGCGTCCACGCCGCCGCTCAACTACGCGAAGAAGGGTAGCCTCATCGACCTCTCCTTCTGGCGCGCGCCCGAGCGTCTGTTCGACGAGCCCGACGACCTTGTCGAATGGGCACGCCTCGCGCTGGCGGCGGCGCGGCGGGTCGCGGCGAAGAGGGTCAAGACGGCGCGCCCTAAGCGAGCAACCCCAGGCTCCTGAAGCTCGCGTGACCCTTGCGGCCGATCACCAGGTGGTCGTGGATGGAAATGCCGAGCGCCCCGGCCGCTGCCTTGATTTCGCGTGTCATCTCGATGTCGTCGCGCGACGGCTTGGGGTCGCCGCTGGGGTGATTGTGGACCAGGATCAGCGCCGCGGCGTTGAGCGCCAGCGCCCGCTTCACCACCTCGCGCGGATAGACCGGCGTGTGGTCGATGGTGCCGCGCTGCTGCACCTCGTCGGCGATCAGCACGTTCTTGCGATCGAGGAACAGGATGCGAAACTGCTCGGTCTTCTCGTGCGCGAGTGCGGCGTGGCAATAGTCGATGAGCTGTTGCCAGTTGGTCAGCACCGGCATGTCCTTGACCTTGCGCTCGGCCAGCCGGCGCCCGCTCTCGCGCAGTGCCTTGAAATGCACCAGCGTCCTCTGGTCGATCTCGAACTCGCGCAGTTCAGCAGGCTCGGCCGCGAACACGTCGCCCAGCGTGCCGAACCTCTCGAGCAGCGCCTTGGCCAGCGGCTTGGTGTCGACGCGCTCGATCGAATAGAACAGCAGCAGTTCCAGCAGCTCGTAGTCGGCCAGCGCCTCC
>RGPT01000183.1 GCA_010032545.1 Alphaproteobacteria bacterium | reverse complement strand
GTTCCCGCGTTCCACCTGAAAGCCACGGAGAGTATTTCATGTTCAATCGCAGAAGCCTGCTGGCCGGCGCCACCGCCCTGGGCGGCGCCTCCCTCCTCCCCACCCTCGCCTACGCAAAGGGGAGCGTCGCCGCCGCCATCTATCCCGGCACCTGGGAGGAGGCTTTTCGCGCCATCGTGGCGCCGGCGTTGAAAAAGAAGGACGCGGTCGACCTCGAGTTGCAGCCCCTCTTCGCCGTCGACCAGGTCGCGAAAGCAAAGGCGGCGCGTGGCGCGCCTCCGTTCGACGCGTTCGTGCTCGATCCGGGTCCGCGCATCACCGCGATCCAGGACGGCCTCTTCGACAAGCTGGATGCCAAGAAACTCTCCAATGCCTCCAAGCTGCCGGCCGGTCTGGTCGACGAGTGGGGAATCGGCGTCAACGCTCAGGTGGTGGGCATTGCCTACAATCCGAAGAAGGTTCCCGCGCCCAAGGGCTGGAAGGATCTCTTCACCGATCCGTGGGTGTCGCGCCTCGGTATCACGGGCTTCCAGACCACGTTCGGAACCGTGTCGCTGATCGAGATCGCCAAGGTGTTCGGCGGTTCCGAAACCAACATCGAACCGGCACTCGCGGAGCTCAAGAAGGTGCTGCCGAAGATCGCCGCGGTTGGCCAGCCGGCCGCCATGCCCAGCCTGTTCCAGCAAGGCCAGTGCGACGTGATCTATACCAACACCCAGACCGTCGCGACGCTGAAGGGCCGCGGCGTCGACATCGAGTTCGTCAAGCCCGAGACCGGCGCGATCACCTTCCTCACGACGCTGCATCTCGCCAAGGGCGCGACCGACGTCGAGAACGCCTACAAGTACATCGATATCGTTGCCGGCAGGGAGGTGCAGGAGGCGCTCACCAAGCCGCCGTACAACTTCATTCCGGTGAACAAGGACGTTCCCCTGCCCGACTACCTGCCGATGAAGAGCCTCGACGAGATGTCGAGCTTCATCCGGCACGACTGGGCGAAGATCAATCCGCTGCGCGCCAGCTGGATCGAGAAGTTCAACAAGGAAATGGCGAAGTGAAGAAGCTGGCGGAGTGGCAGCTCGCGCTGCCGCTCGCGCTGGCTTTCGCCTCGATCTTCCTGGCGCCGCTCCTCATGCTGATCGGCGTCAGCTTCTTCAACGACGACAAGATCACCCAGCCGGGGTTCGGCCAGTGGGCGAAGTTCCTGGGCGACCCGTTCAGCTACAAGGTGATCTTCGACACCATGATGCTCGGCGTGAAGACGGTCTGCGCCACCATCCTGATCGGCTACCCGCTGGCGCTGATCTATCTCGACGCCTCACCGCGCGTGCAGAAGGTACTGATCTTCATCATCGTGATGCCGCTGCTGTTGTCGGTGGTCGTTCGCACCTTCGCCTGGATCGTGGTGCTGGGCCGCGAGGGCGTCGTGAACACCCTGCTGATGCAACTCGGGATCATCTCCGAGCCATTGCGCCTGCTGCAAACCGAGCTCGGCCTCGTGATTTCCCTGACCCAGATCGAAATGCCGCTGATGCTGCTGCCGCTGATCAGCGTGATGTCGCGGCTCGATCCCAACCTGCGCGACGCCTCGGCAGCCCTCGGCGCCTCGCGCTGGCGCACGCTCTTCACCGTGATCGTGCCGCTCAGCATGCCAGGGCTTGTCGCAGGCTGCCTGCTGGTGTTCGCCAGCTCGACCACCGCCTTCATCTCGCAGACCGTGATCGGCGGCGTGCGGCTCATCTATTTGCCGCTCCTGATCTGGCAGCAGTCGCTGGTCGTCTTCAACTGGCCGTTCGCCGCCGTGGTCTCGATCACGCTGCTGATCTCGGTCCTCACCGTCGTCAGTGCACTGTCCTGGCTCGGCCGCCGTTCCGGAGGATATGTCCATGGGTAGGCGACGCAGTTTCGGCGACCTTTCCTATGGGCTGGTGATTGGCACGCTGGCCACGCTCGCACTGCTGATCATCGTGGCGCCGGTCGTCATCGTGCTCACGACGTCGTTCACCGAGGGCCGGTCGATCAAGTTTCCGCCAACCGGCTTCTCGCTGCAATGGTACGAAGCCCTGTTCGATCCGTCGAAGTCGCGGCAGATCCATCGCGCGGCGTCGAACTCGCTCGAGGTCGCGGCCTGGTCGACCGCCTTCGGCATGTTGCTCGGGTCGATGGCGGCCCTCGGCATCGCCCGCAACCGGCACCGGCTGGCCCGGATCGCCGACGGCTTCTTCCTCTCGCCACTGGTCCTGCCCGGCCTCACCTTTGGCCTGGCCGCGCTCATGTACTTCACGCTGATCGGGTTCCGGCCCTCTCTGAACCTCATCATCGCCGGCCATATGATTGTGACCATCCCCTTCATCCTGCGCACCACGACGGCCAGCCTCTCCCAGCTCGATCCGGCTCTGAACGACTGCTCGCAAAGCCTTGGCGCGAGCTGGCTCTACACGCTCCGCCGCGTGACCCTGCCGCTGATCGCGCCGGGCATCTTCGCCGGCGCGTTCCTGGCCTTCATGGCCTCGATCGACAACGTGCCGGTCTCGCTCTTCCTCTCGACCGCGCGGACCGACATGCTGCCGATCCGCATGTGGGGCATGATGGAATCGACGCTCGATCCGCGGATTGCCGCCGTGTCGGGCGTATTGATCACCTCCGCCTTCCTGCTGATGCTGATCATGGAATGGACGGTGGGGCTCACCCGCCGCATGCGCGAATAGGGAGTCATCATGGAAATCGTCCCACAGCCCCTGACCCAGGAAGCGTTCGCCCCGTTCGGCGATGTCATCGCCGTGCCCGAGGTTGCGGGCCGTACCTATTACGAAGATGCGCTGGGCAACCTGCGCCCGACCGCGCATGCCAGTCTCTCTGTCAGCCTGAAGCCCGAGACGCCGGACCGGCCGTTGAAGGCCGACCTGCTGGAACGCCACGAATTCTCGTCCCAGACCTTCGTGCCGCTCGACGTCAGCCGTTGGCTGATCGTGGTGGCGCCGCACGCCAAGGCGGGCGGCCCCGACCTCGCCGGCGTTCGCGCGTTCATCGCCACCGGCAAGCAGGGCGTCACTTATCGGCCCAACACCTGGCACCACGGCCTCACCGTGCTCGACCGGCCCGGCCGCTTCGCTGTCTTCATGTGGCGCGACGGCGGCAAGGGCGACGAGGAATTCGTGCCCGTCGCTCCCTTCACCATTCGCATTCCCTGACCGGAGAGCCTGCGATGTCCTACGATGTCCGCCGCGACTTCATCGGCTACGGCGCCAACCCACCGGATCCGAAATGGCCGAACGGCGCGCGCATCGCCGTGAACTTCGTGATGAACTACGAGGAGGGCTCGGAGCCTTCCATGCAGGACGGCGAAGGCCACACCGAGATCGGCCTCAGCGATGCCGCGCGCATGGGCCAATCCATCCAGGGCCGCGACCTCGCCGCCGAAGGCCTGTTCGAGTACGGCAGCCGCGTCGGCTTCTGGCGGCTGATGCGGCTTTTCCAGGAGCGCGGCCTGCCGATGACGATCTTCGGCTGCGGACTCGCCATGGAGCGCAACCCCGAAGCCTCCGCGGCCATCGCCAAGTCGGGCTTCGACGTCTGCTCGCACGGCTGGCGCTGGATCAAGCACTACGAACTCGACGAGGCGACCGAGCGCGACCATATCCGCAAGGGCATCGCCGCCATCCAGAAGATGACAGGCGAGCGTCCCCAGGGTTGGTACTGCCGCTATGGGCCCAGCGTGAACACCCGCCGCCTCGTCGTCGAGGAAGGCGGCTTCCTCTACGATTCCGACTACTACGGCGACGAGCTGCCGTTCTGGGTTACGGTCGACGGCAAGCCGCAGCTCGTGGTGCCTTACTCCGTCACCAACAACGACGGCCAGTTCGGTGCCGCCATCGGCACGTCGGACCAGTGGTTCTCCTTCGTGCGCGACGCGTTCGACATGCTCTATCGCGAAGGCGCCACCGCACCGAAGATGATGTCGGTCGGCCTGCACATGCGGCTGATCGGCCATCCGGCGCGTGCCGTCGGTCTGGCGCGCCTGCTCGACCACATCCAGAAGCATTCCGGCGTCTGGGTCACGCGACGCGTCGACATCGCCCGCCACTGGATCAAGACCCATCCCTATGCGGGCAAGGGCCTGAATGAGTAGTATCGTCCGCCATGACAGCGGGCGAACCAACGGTGGTACGGGACTGGCGACAGATGCAAGCCGTGTTGATGGCTGCGCGCGATAGCGGAAACGTCCCCCTGCTTTTGACGCCGGAGAATGCCGCTGCGACCTATGGTGCCGGCTACCTCGCGGCTCTTCAGAATCGGGGACGCGCGGAATTCCCGGACGTCGCCTTTACGCTGGTCGTCGATTGCGGTGACACGCCGGGCTATGCGCTCGCCTGCCTGCGCGCCGGGATCGCCAGGATCTCGATGGCCGAGCACAACGAGAAGATCGCCGACATCGCGCGCCAGATGAATGCTGAACTGGTAAGGAGACCGACATGAGCTGGCAGCCGACGCGCGACCTCGTGGGCTACGGCCCGAACCCACCCGATCCGAAATGGCCCGGTGGCGCCCGGGTCGCGATCAATTTCGTCATGAACTACGAGGAGGGCTCGGAGCCATCCATGCAAGACGGCGAGGGCTATACCGAAACCGGCCTCACCGAGTCCTCGACGTCGTCGGTCGGCATGAAGGGCCGCGATCTCGCCGGCGAGAGCATGTTCGAGTTCGGCAGCCGCGTCGGCTTCTGGCGCATCATGCGTGCCTTCCAGGAGCGCGGCATGCCGCTCACCGTGTTCGGCTGTGCCCTCGCGCTGGAACGCAACAAGCTGGCGGCAGAAGCGATCCGGAAAGCGGACTTCGATGTCTGCTGCCACGGCTGGCGCTGGGTGCGGCACTTCCAGCTCAGCGAAGCCGAGGAACGCGAGCATATCCAGAAGGCGATCAAATCCCTGAAGCAGACGGTCGGGGACCGTCCGGCCGGCTGGTATTGCCGCTATGGACCCAGCGTCAACACGCGCCGCCTGCTGGTCGAGGAAGGCGGCTTTACCTACGACTCGGACTACTATGGCGAGGAGCTGCCGTTCTGGCAGACCGTCGAGGGCAAGCCGCACCTGATCGTGCCCTACTCGCTCACCAACAATGACGGGAAGTATGCCGCCGGCATGGTCCATTCCGACCAGTGGTTCGGCCTCGTCCGCGACGCCTTCGACGTCCTCTACCAGGAGGGCGCCACCGCGCCGAAGATGATGTCGGTGGGCCTGCACATGCGGCTGATCGGCCATCCGGGCCGCATCGCGGGACTTTGGCGGTTCCTCGATCACGTCCAGAAGCACCACGGTGTGTGGGTGACCCGCCGCATCGACATCGCCCATCACTGGAAGGCAACACACCCCTACCCGGGCAAGGGCCTGAACGAGTAGCGTTCAGGCCCTCGTTCACGACTTGGGCACGCGCCCGGCGACCATGCGGACCTTGCCGGGGGCGGCGAACCAGATCGAGGCGGCGCCCAGCACGCTGAAACCCAGCGCCACCGCGAATGCCGCGGTATAGGCGCCTTCGATGTCGTACAGCACGCCGGTGACCCACGGTCCCATCGCGCCGCCGGCCAGCAGCGAGACCATGATCAGGCTGAAGATCGAGCCGAAGTGCGGGCCCTCGAAGATTTCGGCCACAACCGGCCCCATGAGGCTGGTGAAGGAATAGCCCAGCACGCCTTGGGACAGGACCATCAGATAGAGCAGCGACTCCGACGGTCCGGCAGCGAGCGCAAGAAGCGCCGCATAGCAGATCGCGAAGCCTGCCGCGCCGATGGTCCAAACGATCTCGCGGCCGATGCGGTCCGATAGCGCGCCGAGCAGAATCTGCCCCGGAATGCCGACCATCGCCACGAGGCCCAGCGACCAGGCTGCCTGCATCGGCGTGAAACCGATTTCGACCAGATACTTCGTCTGATGCACCTGCACGGCATACCAGGCATAGCCGCCGCTGAAGAAGCCGATGCAGAGCCACCAGAACCGGTAGGTTCGGACCGCCTTGGCGACCGTCCACTCGATCGCCGTCCAGTTTGGATCGACGATGGCCGCAGCCCGTCGCGCGGCAGCGGCGCTCGCTTCCTTCGCACCATCTGGCAGCAGGCCCAAGTCCTGCGGTCGCTTGGTCACGATCAGGTTGATCGGCAGCAGCACGACCAGGGTCATGACCCCGAGCGCCCAGCAGGCGCTACGCCAGCCTTCCGTCAGGATGATTGTCTGCAGCCATGGCAGAATCAGGATCGCGCCGACCCCCACGCCGGAAAAGGCGAGCGCAATGGCAAGCGCGCGGCGGCGCACGAACCAGTTCGGCAGATACTGCGACTGCACGGAAAAGCTCATGCAGTTTGCCCCCGCCCCAACCAGAACGCCGAGCGTTGCATAGAGTTGCCACGGCGCATCCATCATCGTGGCTCCCAGCAAGCCCGCCGCCGTCAGCACGACGCCGACCTCGATCACGAAGCGCGGGCCACGCTTGTCCATGAGGCGGCCGACGACCGGGCTGATCACGGCCGACACCAGGAATCCGAAGGAGAAGGCGCCGGCCGCCAGGCCGCGATCCCAGCCGAACTCGTCGACGATGGGCGGGAACATCAGCGAGAAGGCCGTGCGGGCAGTCACGCTCACCGCCACGGTCAGGAAGGCGACCGCGATAATGACCCAGCCGAAGAAGAACGGCAGGCGCGCCGCGAACGACATTGGCGACGACAGAGGCTGCACCGACGTTTCCTTAGTTTCGCCAGCCGCGTTGTGGCTGGCAGGGGGCGTCAACTGTCCACAGCTCCGTCTCGTGGTCAACGACGTGGCAGGTCATCGGACCCTCCAGGGCTTGAACCGGCCCCCCGGCACAGCTATCACCGCGCGATCAGGCCAGAATCGACCAAATGGGAGCCCGGACGTGAAGATCACCCGCACCGTCAAGAAGATCCTCGACAACTACGAGAGTGACAATCCCGGCACCAAGGGCAACCTCGCGCGCATCCTGATGCACGGTCGGCTGGGTGGTTCGGGCAAGATGGTGATCCTGCCCGTCGACCAGGGCTTCGAGCACGGCCCGGCCCGCTCCTTCGCGCCCAACCCGGACGCCTACGACCCGCACTATCACTATCAGCTCGCGATCGACGCCGGCCTGAACGCCTATGCAGCCCCGCTCGGCCCGCTCGAAGCCGGTGCCGACACTTTCGCCGGCGCCATCCCGACCATCCTCAAGGTCAACAGCGCCAACTCGCTTTCGACCAACAAGGACCAGGCCGTCACCGCCTCGGTGATGGATGCGCTGAAGCTCGGCTGCTCGGCGATCGGCTTCACGATCTATCCGGGTGCCGAAGACCAGTACGAGATGATGGAAGAGATCCGCGAGATGTCGGAGGAGGCCAAGTCGGTCGGCCTCGCCGTCGTCATGTGGTCCTATCCGCGCGGCGGCAAGCTCGACAAGGCGGGCGAGACTGCACTCGACGTGTGCGCCTACGCTGCCCACATCGCGGCGCTACTGGGCGCCCATATCATCAAGGTGAAGCCGCCGACCAACGTGCTGTGGCAGCCCGAGGCGAAGGCCGCCTACGAGAAGGCCAACGTCGACACCTCGACGCTGGCCGCGCGCATCAAGCACATCATGCAGGCAACCTTCAACGGCCGCCGCATCGTCGTGTTCTCCGGCGGCGAAGCGAAGGACCTCGAAGGGCTGTTCTCGGAAGTGCGCGGTCTGCGCGACGGCGGCGCCAACGGCTCGATCATCGGCCGCAACACCTTCCAGCGCCCGCGCGACCAGGCGCTCGACATGCTCGACAAGATCATCAGCATCTACCAAGGCAAGATGTAAAACAAGCAATAAATACCGACTTATGGGCCGTGTTGGGTAACTTTATGGGTAACCTTACCGTCTCTGGCGAAGCTATTGGGGGTCAGTTCGAAAGGACTGGCCCCAGTTTTTTCTGGGCAGGACTGTGGATAAGGGGCGGCCCCTGGGGCCGCCTGTTACCGGGACATCGCGGGACGTAGCCGGGACGATAGCGGGATGCCGCACACGGCGTTCACACGCCTGCCGCGCCACTCAGGAAGGAATCCATAATGTTTGAAGACGTCGAGGGCCTGGACGGCGAGATGAAACACATCGCCTCCCTGCTCGACCAAGT
>RGPT01000182.1 GCA_010032545.1 Alphaproteobacteria bacterium | reverse complement strand
GAGATGGACACGGACGCGGAGCTGCCGACGAAGATCGTCAGCATGAACGCCTATCTCGGCGGCTTCCCGATCGCCCGGGCGCTCGCCGAAGGCGCCGATGTGGTGATCACGGGCCGCTGCGTCGATTCCGCGGTGACGCTGGGTGCGCTGATCCATGCGTTCTCGTGGACACCGGAAGATCTCGACCGGCTGGCCGCCGGTACGCTGTGTGGCCATATCATCGAGTGCGGCGCCCAGTGCAACGGCGGCAACTTCACCGATTGGCGTCTGGTGCCTGACTACGACAACATGGGATTCCCGGTCGCCGAAGTTTCCAGCGACGGCGCGTTCGTGCTCTCGAAGCCCGAGAATACGGGCGGTCTCATCTCCACCGCCACTGTGGCAGAGCAGATGCTCTACGAGATCGGCGATCCGCGCGCCTACATCGTGCCCGATGTCGTGTGCGACTTCACCGAGGCGCGCTACGAGCAGGTCGGCAAGGATCGCGTGCGTGTGTCGGGTGCCAGGGGCCGCCCGCCGACCGACAGCTACAAGGTGTCGACGACCTTTCCCGATGGCTTCAAGTTCTCTTCGATCTTCATGCTGGGCGGCCGCGAGGCGGCGGAGAAGGGCCGGCACAGCGCCGAATCGATCGTCAAGAAGACACGCCGCATGTTCAGGGACAAGGGCATGCCCGACTTCCGCGACGTCAGCATCGAGATCATCGGGAGCGAGGCGACCTACGGCCCACATTCGCGGGCGCGGGACAGCCGCGAGGTGGTGGTGAAGATCGCGGCCAGGCACGAGCAGAAGGAGGCGCTGGCGCTGCTCGGGCGGGAGATCGCCCCGATGTCGACCGGCGGCGTGGTCGGCATGACAGGCAGCTTCGGTGCCGGTCGCGTCTCGCCCTCGCCGGTGATCCGCATGTTCTCCTGCCTGGTGCCGAAGAGCGCGGTTCCCGTCACCATAGATGTCGACGGCCACCAGATCGCCCTGCAGGAAGGCGCACGGAGTGGAGGCTTCGATGCAAAGTCGCTGCCGGTCGAGGCGCCGCCCGCGGCATCGCCGTCGTCGGGTCCGACGGAAGCCGTGCCGCTGGTGGCGCTGGCCTACGGCCGCTCGGGCGACAAGGGCGACAATGCCAACATCGGCATCTTCGCCAGGAAGCCCGAATATCAGCCGATCCTGGACGCCGAGGTGACGGAAGAGGCGGTGGCCAGGTACTTCGCGCACCGGATCGAAGGCAAGGTGAGCCGCTGGCGGCTGCCGGGCATCAACGGTTTCAACTTCCTGCTGCGCCAGGCACTGGGCGGCGGCGGCATGGCCTCACTGAAGGCCGATCCGCTGGCCAAGGCCTTCGCCCAGATGCTGCTCGACATGCCGGTGCGTGTGCCGGCGGAGATGGCAAAGACGCTGGCGGCCTAGGCCAGCCTAGAGGACGCGCGCAGCCTCGGTGGCAATCTCCCTACCCCATTCCTGCAGGAAGTGGCCGCCGTCCGCGATTTCCATCGGCGGCGGGCAGCCGCGGATGTGGCCGTGCAGGGCGCGCATGACCGGCGGGCCCAGCACCGGGTCCTTCATGCCGATCGCCATCAGGCTGCGGCCCGTCCACCTTGTCCGCCAGAAGTCGCGGGCTTGTCGCGACAGCGCGGCGCCGGGGGCGTCGGGCCTGTCGGGCACCAGATTGGGGAAGCGCCGCACGCCCGCCTTGTAGGCGGCGTCCGGATAGGGGGCGTCGTAGGCCGCCGCTTCGGCGTCCGAAAGGTGCGGGCAGGCGCGCTGCATCAGCTTGCCGATGGCCAAGTCGGGGTTCTTGTTGGAGAAGGTGCGCCAGGCGAGAAAGCCTTCACCGAGCGGCTGGTCGCCGGTGCCGAGCGTCGTGTTCATGACAAGGAGCGAGGCGTAGCGCTCAGGGGCGGCCATCGGCAGGGTGAGGCCGATCAACCCGCCCCAGTCCTGGACCACCAGCACGATGTTCCTGAGGTCGAGCGCCTCGACCAGGCCCAGGAGCGAGTCGCGATGGAGTTCGAAGGTATAGATGGTCTCATCCAAAGGCTTGTCGGAGCGGCCAAAACCCAGGAAGTCCGGCGCCACGACGCGGTCGCCCGCAGCGGCGAACACCGGGATCATCCGGCGGTAGAGATAGCTCCAGGTGGGCTGGCCGTGCAGGCAGAGCCAGGTGCGGGCGGCCTGGCGGGGCCCATCGTCGAGATAGGCCAGCCGAAGTCCGTCGGGGCGCTGGAAATAGCGTGGCTCACCGGCCCATCCCGGCAGGTTCGCGAACCGCTCATCCGGCGTGCGCAGGACGTGGGGCAATGGTGTATCCTCGCCGGCCATGAAGACCCCTTCGAAATCGACCCCCTCCGGCGACGATCGTGCGGAGCGGCTGGCCGTCGCTTTGCGGGAAAACCTCAAGCGGCGCAAGGCGCAGTCGCGTGCGAAGGAGCAGCCCGGGAAGCCTGCCGCCGAGAAGCAAGGTTGAGCGGCCCCGCCGGCTCGTCTAGAAGCCCTCTCCACCCTCCGGAAACAAGAAAATGACAATCCTCTCCGACCGCTGGATCCGCCGCATGGCGCAGGAGAAGGGCATGATCGAGCCCTTCGTCGATGCCCAGAAGCGCGACGGCGTCATCTCCTTCGGCCTGTCGTCCTACGGTTACGATGCGCGTGTCGGCAACGACTTCAAGATCTTCACCAACGTGAACTCGGCCGTGGTCGATCCCAAGAGCTTCGACGAGAACAGTTTCGTCGACCGCAATACCGACATCTGCGTCATTCCCCCCAATTCCTTCGCGCTCGCCCGCACTGTCGAGTACTTTCGAATCCCGCGCGACGTTCTGGTGATTTGCGTCGGCAAGTCGACCTATGCGCGCTGCGGCATCATCGTGAATGTGACGCCGCTGGAACCGGAGTGGGAGGGCCACGTGACGCTGGAATTCTCCAACACCACGCCACTGCCCGCCCGCATCTATGCCAACGAAGGCGCCTGCCAGTTTCTCTTCCTCCAGGGCAACGAACCCTGCGAGGTCTCCTACCGCGACAAGGCTGGAAAATACCAAGGCCAGCGCGGCGTCACCTTGCCCAAGATCTGAGGAGTCGCCCTCTCATGGATCGCATCCGCATCAAGGGAGGTCGCCAGCTCAAAGGCGACATCCTCATCTCCGGCGCCAAGAATGCCGCTTTGCCGTTGATGGTGTCGGCCATGCTGAGCGACAAGTCGCTCACCCTTCACAACGTGCCGCGGCTCGCCGACATCACGACCATGATCCAGCTTCTGAGGCAGCATGGTGTCGATGTATCGACAATCCCCGGCGAGAACGGCCACGCGCACGGCACGACGCTGGTTTTGAAGGCGGGGCAGATCACGTCGACGACGGCGCCCTACGATATCGTGCGCAAGATGCGTGCGTCCGTTCTGGTTCTCGGCGTGCTTCTGGCGCGCGAGGGGCAGGCGAGGGTCTCGTTGCCCGGCGGTTGCGCCATCGGCGCGCGGCCCGTGGATCTCCACATCGCCGGTCTCAGGGCCATGGGTGCAGAGATCGATATCGACGGCGGTTACATGGTGGCGCGCGCACCCAAGGGCCTCAAAGGCGCACGCTATACCTTCCCAAAGGTTTCGGTGGGCGCGACCGAGAACCTGATGATGGCGGCTGCTCTCGCCAAGGGAACGACAGTGCTCGACAACGCCGCGCGCGAACCCGAGATCACCAACCTTGCCGAGTGCCTCGCGGCGATGGGAGTGCCGGTGAGCGGCATCGGCACCGAGACCCTCACCATCGAAGGCGTGAGCGCCCTGAAGGAGGCGACGCACAGTGTCATTCCCGACCGCATCGAAACCGGCACGTACGCCATGGCAGTGGCCATGACGGCGGGAGATGTCGAGCTTGTGGGTGGTCGTCTGGACCTGATCGAAACGGCGGCGCAGACCTTGCGCGCGGCAGGTGTCACGCTCGAGAGCACCGAGAGAGGCCTGCGCGTGCAGCGGACCAATGGTGCCCTGCACGGCGTCGACGTGATGACGGAGCCCTATCCGGGGTTTCCCACGGATCTGCAGGCGCAGATGATGGCACTGATGACCCGCGCCGAGGGCGCCTCGATGATCACCGAAACGATCTTCGAGAGCCGCTTCATGCATGTGCCTGAACTGGCGCGCATGGGCGCCAACGTCACCATTCATCACGAATCGGCGCTGGTGCGCGGTGTGCCCAGGCTGCGCGGCGCCGACGTGATGGCGACCGACCTGCGCGCCTCGGTGTCGCTTGCCATCGCCGGCCTCGTCGCCGAGGGTGACACGACCTTGCATCGCGTCTACCACCTCGATCGCGGCTTTGAACGCCTCGAGGAGAAGCTCGCGGCCTGCGGCGCCGACATCGAACGGCTGAAGGGTTGAAGAGATGTTGGCGAAACTGAAACTCTCGGCGTTGGACGCAGACGACCTCGGCGTGGTCTCGGCGGCCGTCCAGGACGCCCTGGTTGCGGTCCGCGACTGTGCGTACTTCAAGGACGAGAAGCGCTTCGTGCTGTTGCTGAACCGCTTCCAATGGGAGGCCGATCCGAGCATCGATTCGGCTCATTCGCGCACTCATTCGGCCCTCGTTTTCAACGAGGTGACGGCGGTCCGGCACCACGATATCCCGCTGGGCGAGCCTGACCGGATGTTGGAATTGCTGGCCATTTCGCTGGAGAATGACCATTCAGTCGCCTTGCGGTTTGCGGCCGGCCGGGCCATTCGGCTGGAAATCGGCCGCCTCGCATGCCATTTGGGGGATGTGGGCGAGCCTTGGCCCACCCCCTGGAAGCCCGCCCATCCGGCCGAATAGCCCCCTTGAGTCGTTCGAGGGGGTCTCGACGAGGGGCGGTCATTCGTTACCGGAGCGAACGGTCGTGTCGATCGAAGCGAACGAGAAGCTGATTTTGGCGATTCCCAAGGGCCGCATCCTCAAGGAAGCGGCCCCGGTGTTTGCACGAGCCGGCATCGAACCCGAGGCGGCCTTTGCCGACCCCGATGCCCGCCAACTGCGCTTCACCACCAATCACCCCGATCTCGACATCATTCGCGTCCGCTCGTTCGACGTCGCGACGTTCGTCGCGTTCGGCGCCGCCCATCTTGGCATCGCCGGTGCCGACGTGTTGATGGAGTTCGACTATTCCGAGATCTACGCGCCGATCGACCTCGGTATCGGCAAGTGCCGCCTGGCCGTTGCAGAGCCCGTCGAAATGGCAGGCACCGACGATCCCCGCCGCTGGAGCCACGTTCGCATCGCCACCAAGTATCCCGAGGTGACCCGCAAGCACTTCGCGGCGCGTGGCGTGCAGGCCGAGTGCGTGAAGCTTT
Source organism: Alphaproteobacteria bacterium (assembly GCA_010032545.1). Taxonomy (GTDB): domain Bacteria; phylum Pseudomonadota; class Alphaproteobacteria; order Reyranellales; family Reyranellaceae; genus Reyranella. Next base: position 2,837 of record RGPT01000182.1, on the reverse strand, counting down.
CGGGTGCGATGGAACTGGCGCCTTCCCTCGGCCTCAGCCACCGCATCGTCGATCTCGTCGATAGCGGCCGCACTCTCAAGGAAAATGGGCTGGTCGAGATCGAGCACATTGCCGACATCACGTCGCGCTTCATCGTCAACCGGGCCGCGCTCAAGACACAGCCGGAACGGATCGGCCGTTGGGTCGATCGCTTCCGAGAGGTTGCCCGTGTTGCCGCTTAGGCTCGACGCCTCGGCGCCGGGCTTCGAAAAGGATTTTTCAGCTTTTCTCGGGCGCCATCGGGATACCGACGAGAACGTCGATCGTGTCGTGGCTGACATTGTGGCCGACGTGCGTGCAAGAGGCGATGCGGCGCTGATCGACTACACAAGAAAGTTCGACCGTTTCGAGACTGATGCCCGAGGGCTGCGTGTGGCCGACGCCGAACGCGCGGCCGCAGCCGCCAAGGTGCCAGCGGCAGAGCGCGAGGCGCTGGAGTTCGCCGCCAGGCGCATAGAGGCATTCCACCGCACATTGCTGCCGAAGGACGTCGATTTTACCGATGCAACGGGCACACGCCTAGGAGCGCGCTATCGGCCGGTCGATGCTGCCGGTGTGTACGTTCCGGGCGGCACGGCGGCATATCCCTCATCGGTGCTGATGAACATCGTGCCTGCAAAGGTGGCCGGCGTCGGCCGCATCGTCATGGTCGTGCCGACGCCGGACGGCGTACTCAATCCGCTTGTCATGCTGGCGGCCAGCATTGCCGGCGCCGATGAGATCTGGCGCATCGGCGGCGCCCAGGCGGTGGCCGCGCTCGCATACGGTACCCAGTCGATCAGGCCCGTCGACAAGATCACCGGGCCCGGCAACGCCTACGTCGCTGCCGCCAAGCGCCGGGTCTTCGGCCAGGTCGGCATTGACCTGATCGCAGGCCCATCCGAGATCCTGGTCGTCGCGGACAAGCAGAACGACCCGGCCTGGATCGCGGCAGACCTGCTGTCGCAGGCCGAGCACGATCCATCTTCGCAGTCGGTGCTGATCGCCGATGACCGGGCCTTCGCCGACGAAGTGGCGCGCGCAGTCGAGGCCGAACTCGCAACGATGAAGCGGGCGGAGATCGCCACGAAGAGCTGGCGTGTCAACGGTGCCATCATTCTGGTTCCCGACATTGCCGCGTGCGCGCCGATCGTCGATCGAGTTGCCGCCGAGCACGTCGAGCTCGCGATGGACATGGCGCCGGCCGAGGTGCTGTCGCAGAAGATCCGTCACGCCGGTGCGATCTTTCTGGGCCGCCACACGCCGGAGGCGATCGGCGACTACGTCGCCGGCACGAACCACGTTCTACCGACGTCGCGTGCGGCGCGATTCTCGGGTGGCCTCGGCGTCGCGGATTTCCTCAAGCGTACCTCCCTCGTGGCCTGCACGCCGGAGGCGCTGTCCGCCCTTGGACCGGCGGCGCTGGTGCTCGCCGGGGCGGAAGGGCTTGAAGCCCATGGCCGGTCGATTTCGATCCGGCTGAATCGGCGCAACTGAGATCTCCAATGCCGAAGTCGCGTCGCATTGTCGATATCGTGCTGGACGAACAGTCGGTGGCGCGGCGCGCGCCTGAGGTCGAGCACGAGCGTGCCGTGGCGCTGTTCGACCTCATCGAGGAGAACGATTTCCGCCTGGTCGGAGGCGAACCGGGTCCCTACAGGCTCCGGGTCGGAATTTTCGAGCAGCGGCTCGTCTTCGATGTTCGCAACGGAGAGGATCGCAAATTGCGCGACATCGTGCTGTCGCTCACGCCGTTTCGCAAAGTCATCAAGGACTACTTCCTGGTCTGCGAGAGCTACTATGCCGCGATCAAGAAGCTCGGGTCGTCGCAGATCGAGGCGCTCGACATGGGGCGGCGCGGACTGCACAACGAAGGATCCGATCTGTTGCGTGAACGGCTGGACGGCAAGATCGAGGTTGATCACGACACCGCCCGTCGGCTGTTTACGCTGATCTGCGCGCTTCACATCAAGTCTTGAGCGACATGCAGGCATCGAACGAAATGCCCGTCAGTCTGCTTTTTGCCTGCAGCGAGAATTCCGTACGGTCACCGATGGCCGAGGCGCTGGCCAAGCGTCTCTATGGCCAGACGGTCTATGTCGAATCAGTGGGTGTGCGGGCGCGTGAGGTCGATGGCTTCGTCATTGCCGCGCTCGACGAGCTGGGGATCGACGTGCACCGCCATCACGCGCAGACCTTCGAGGATGTCGATCCGGTATCGTTCGAGCTGATCGTGACGCTGTCGCCGGAGGCGCATCACAGGGCACTGGAATTCACCCGAGGTACGGCAGCCGAAGTGGAATACTGGCCGCTGCCCGATCCCAGCGCTGTCGAAGGAACGCGCGAGACGCAGCTCGCGGCCTATCGCCAGGCGCGTGACCTGATTCTCGCTCGCCTGAAGGCTCGGTTCGGAAATCCTTCAGGCCCATCGCCGTAGACGTCCCGCTCCTCGTCGAGCGAGGGGCGGGACGGTAGCGGTCGGTCTGACTTAGTTCGCCGTGACCTGGCCGGCGCGGTCGAGCGTGAGGGTGACCTTGGCGTTGTTCTTCATCGCCATGGCACGCCACGAACCGTCCGAACCGCGCGCGAGGTTGCTGACCGAATTGTAGCCGGCACGCTGCATCGCCGACTTCGCGTAGCTCGCCTCGGCGGTCGGCGTCCACGATGCCATCTGGCCCCTGGAATTGGTCTCTGCAGACGGTGCGCTGGACTGTGCATGAGCACCGACGGCGGCGATGACGGATGCGCCGAGCACGGCAACGGTAAGGAACGCACGATTCATGGACTCAACTCCTGTTACACCGGGGAAATTTCCCCGG
>RGPT01000181.1 GCA_010032545.1 Alphaproteobacteria bacterium | reverse complement strand
CTGCGCCTGCAGGCGCAGCTCGTCGCCGATCAGCAGGCCCGACAGATAGCTCGCGGATTCCGCCGGCGACAGCCGGCCGAACAGGGCGAGCGCCCGCACACCGAAGGCGTTGTGCAGCAGCCCTTCGCCGTTGCCGGCGCGCGCGACGCCGCGCAGGAAGGCCGCCTCGTCGAGGGCCACGTCGGCCTCAAGCGTGCGCGCCAGGATGGAATGCTGGCTGAGCAATCCATAGAACTCGCCGGTCATGCAGGTCCGAAAGCTGGTAACCCGCCCGCCCTGCACCGTGGCCCATTTGCTGTGCGTGCCGGGCAGGACGAACAACCCCTCGGTGAGGCCGGCCAGCCGCATGGCGCCAAAGATCTGCACCTCCTCGCCGCGCATCACGTCGGGCACGTCGCGCTGCTCGTCGCTGAGGCCGGGCACGAGGGCGATCCGCCCCGGCTCGATCCAGTGCAGGTTCTGCCTCAGCTCATCGGGCCCAGCTGGACAGCCAACGTAAGGGGCCTCATGCCAACCCTGCCGGCTGCCGGCCATGCCGGAAATCAGGCAGACGGTGCCGGTGGGCTTCATCCAGTCCGCGAACAAGGAGGCAAAGACGCCCGCAAAGTCGCCATTGGGGACGTTGAGGATGCCAAGCGGCGCGCTCCGCTCCTCCAGCACGCGGCACGTCTCGTCGAGACGGGCGCCGCGCAGTGAACTCGTCCCCCAGTCGACGGCGATCAGTTGCGGCACGTTCTGCTCATCACCGTCCTTGCTTTCACCTGTTGGCGAACGACGCGTAGGTTAGCCGCGATCAAACGTCAGTCGCGGCGGCACCACTCCACCATCCGGCGCATAAAGCCTTCGCAGGCTTCGATCTGGGAGACGAGCAGGAACTCGTTGGGCTGATGGGCCTGGGCGATGTCACCCGGGCCGCACAACACAGTCGGCACGCCCATCGTCTTGCGGAAGATGCCGGCTTCGGTCGCGTAGACGACGCTGCCCACCGTATTGGAGCCCGACCAGTTCGCGGCCAGGGTCTTGGCCTCGTCGTTGCCCTCGGGCGAGAAGGCGGGCGTCGAGGCGCGCAGTTCGGTCTCGATGGCGGCGGCTGGATGCTTGGCCTTCATCTTGGGCAGCAGCTCTTCCTTCAGCCACTTCTTGGCGCGCTCGCCCAACTCCTCGATCGGCCGCGTCGGCAGCTCTCGATAACCCCACAGCACCTCGCACTCGCGCGCCAGGATGTTGCCCGCGGTGCCGCCGATGATGGTGCCGACGTTGAAGGTCGCAGCCGCCGGCATGAACTCGCTGTTCTTGGGCGCCGCCGCCTCGAGTTCCTCCTGCACCTGGTTGAGGTAGTGAACGAACTCGCCGGCGAAATGGATGGCGCTGACGCCGAGATGCGTCATCGAGGAATGGGCCTCGAAGCCGGTGAACTTGGTGACGTAGGACTGGCTGCCCTTGTGGGCATGCACCACCGTCATCATCGTTGGCTCGCCGATGATGATGGCGCGCGGGCGCGGCACTTCGGTGGCCATGGCGGCGGCCAGCGAATGGGCCCCGAAGCAGCCGATCTCCTCGTCGTAAGAGAGCGCGAAATGGATCGGTCGCTTCAGCCCGGCCTTCTTGAATTCCGGCACCATCGCGAGCGCAATGGCGTAGAACGCCTTCATGTCGCAGGTGCCACGGCCGTAGTACTTGCCGTCCTTGAGCGTCAGCGTCCACGGATCGGTGACCCAGGGCTGGCCGTCGACCGGCACAACGTCGGTGTGACCCGAAAGCACGACGCCGTCCTTCACGTTTGGACCCACGGTCGCGAACATGTTGGCCTTGGTGCCGTCCTCGTTCGGCACCAGCGTCGAGGAGACGCCATGTCCCTCAAGGTATCCCCGTACGTAGTCGATCAGGGCCAGGTTGGAATTACGCGAGGTGGTGTCGAACGCCACAAGCCTGCGCAGCATTTCGACAGAATCGACGATCTCTCCGGCCATGATATCCTTTTCAAGTTCAGACTGACGTTCGACCGATCATGGCCAAAAATTCGCGGCGCGTCTCGCCGTTGTCGCGGAAGGCGCCCAGCATGCGGCTGGTCACCATGGTAACGTCGGACTTGTGGACGCCGCGCGTGGTCATGCACTGGTGCGCGGCCTCGATGACGACCGCCACGCCGCGCGGCTGGAGCACCTCCTGCAGCGTGTTGGCGATCTGCGCCGTCAGCTTCTCCTGGATCTGCAGGCGGTGGGCAAAGGCATCGACCACGCGGGCGAGCTTGCTGATGCCAACGACGCGCTTGTCGGGCAGGTAGCCGACGTGGACCTTGCCGATGATCGGCACCATGTGATGCTCGCAGTGCGACTCGAGACGGATGTCGCGCAGCGCCACGACCTCGTCGTAGCCTTCGACCTCCTCGAAGGTCCGCTGCAGCATGTCGCGCGGATCCTGGTCGTAGCCGGCGAAGAACTCCTCGTAGGAGCGTACGACGCGGTCGGGCGTACCGGCCAGCCCCTCGCGGTCGGGATCGTCGCCGGTCCAGCGGATCAGCGTGCGGACGGCGGCCTCGGCGTCCTCGCGCGAGGGGCGGGCGAGGCCGGTCGCGAGCGAAACCATGTCGCTCTTCTTCAGTATCCTGTTCATTGTCGCTCCTTCTGGCTTCGCCGCAGCCGCTTTAGTTGAGGTGACGCCTCTCGGCCGGCAAATCGAGCGAGAAGGTCGGAATCTCGATGTCGAACTTCTCTCCCTGCTCGCTCACCATCTGATACGTTCCGGCCATGATGCCGGATGGCGTGGAGAGCGGCGTGCCGGAAGTGTACTCGAACACGTCGCCCGGACGCAGCATCGGCGTCTTGCCGACGACGCCAGGCCCTTTCACTTCCTGGAGCCTGCCGAGTCCGTCGGTGATCTTCCAGTGGCGGCTGCGCAACTGCACCGTGAAATCGCCCTTGTTTTCAATGCGGACCTGATAGGCCCAGACATACTGCGCCTTGGCCGGATCGGACTGGTCGGGCAGATATTGCGGCCGGACGGTCACGAGAATGGCACGGGTAGTGGCTGTGTACATCGGTCGGCGTGATCCCCTCTGCTTTCTGACATGGGACGTTCCGACGAAAAGGTCAAATATCCCTACAGCCAGCGCGGATCGGCGGTGAAGTCGATGGTGAGCCAGCGTTGCGGGCCCTCGCCGCCGATCCCCTCGGCAATCTCGCGCCGGATGGCGTCGACCTTCGTCACGCTGTCGAGTGGTGTGTCGGGCGTCACCGACACGTGGATTTGATCAGCAGGACCTCGGTCAGCGCCTTGCGCACCGTCCGGATGGGCACGAAGACGAGGACGAGAGTCAGCAGCGCCAGGACAAGCGGATCGGCGTAGGGCGTGAGATGGGCGTAGCGCGTGCCGTCGAGCGACCACGCGACCGCAAAGGCCAGCAGCAGCGCCGAGGTGATGGCGGCCGACATCAGCCAGCTCTGCGCATCGAGGCGGATGAAGTCCGAGCCGATCTGCCGGTTGCGGTGGCGGGCATAGAAGAACATGCCGAACGAGACGGCACCGACCGCCACGGCATAGGCCATCGCCCAGTCGAAATCGAGCCGGCGGCCGCCATCCAAGAAACTGCCGACGGCATTCAGGAAGGCATAGAAGCAGAGCAGCATCAGCGTACCGCCGTTGAACGCCAGCACCATGGGTTCGATATGCCAGTAGCCGAACTGGAAGCGCCGATTGTCGGCGACGCGGCTTACCAGCCGCGACACGAACAGGGCGAGGCCCGACATCGCCGCATCGATCGCCGAGAAGACGCCATCGAACACGATCGACATCGACCCCGACAGCAGGCCGAACACAACGCCCGCCGACGCAACGGCAACGGTCACGGCGATGGAGAGCTTCAGAAATCCTTGTTCGGCGGCGGCCTGGGGCATGCCGCAGTCTAGGCTAAATCGGAAAGATCAGGCAGGTCGTCGTGCCATGCGCGAGCAGCTTGCCCGCGGCGTCGACCAAGCGGCCCTCGGACGTGGCGATGCGCGCGCCGACGTTGATCACCTTGCCCTCGGCGCGGACCGGGCCGGTCTTGTCGGTCATGGCGCGCACGTAGTTCACCTTGATCTCGACGGTGGTGTAGCCGGTGCCGGCCTTGAGCGTGGTATGAATGCAGCAGCCCATCACCGAATCGAGCAGGGTGGCGGCGATGCCGCCATGAACGCTGCCCAGCGGATTGTAGTGGTCGGCGACCGGCGTATAGGCGAAGACCACACGTCCGCGCTCGACCTCCGCCAACCTCATGCCAAGCGCGCGGCTGATCGGTGGCGCCGGCAGCCGGCCCGCCGCCATCTCGGCAAACAGGGTCATTCCATCCAGGGTGCGCGCCTGTTCCAGCGGCACCACGCCAAAGCCTGCATTGGCGGTCATCGTCATTCTCCGGCTGTTTAGGTGCATTTACACATTGAAGCTTTGCCCCGGCAAGAGACAGCGGTAGTCTTCGCGTTATTGCTTATCCAACCGGCGATACTGAATCGCTTCCGCGATATGCTGGTTGCTGATTTTCTCAGCACTTCCTAAATCTGCAATGGTGCGTGCCAGTTTCAGAATGCGGTGATACGCACGCGCGGATAGGTTCAATCGGCTGATTGCTTGTTTCAGCAGATTCTCGCTGGCGTCATCGAGCGCGCAGAAGCGGGTGACAAGCGCCGGCACGAGCTGGTTGCGACGGCGGCCGGCCGGGCGCTCTTCAAGCGCGCCCTGCCGCTCTGGGCGGCGGCGGAAGAGGAAGTGCGCGCAGCGATGGGCGCCAAACTCGCCGCTGACCTGCACGGCGCCCTCGAGCGCTCGATGGAAAAACTCGCAGCGCTCTAGAGGTTGGCGTTGAAGAAGCCGTATTCGAGATCCATCGCTCGGGCATAGTTTGCACGCACCGCGTCGCTGTCCTCAGCGTGCCGGTCGAGCAATGTTTCAAGCTGGGCCGCCAGGGCTTCGAAGCCGGGATCGGCGTAGGTCTTCACCCAGTCGGCATAGAGCGGCGCCACACGGCCCGCCGACAGCGCGCGGCCGAGGAACGCATAGAGCCTCATGCACGGCGTCATGGCGGCGATCGTCTCGCCGAGATCGCCGCGCCGCGCGATGCTCAACAGGAAATCGATATAGGCCTGCGTCGCCGCGAGCGGCACGACGCCGGCCAGATCGACCTGCCAGCGTTCGGCGTAGACCCTGTGCAGCTTGAGTTCGTCGAGAACGCCCGAGATCAGGCCGGCAAAATCGGCCAGGTCCTCGCGCGTTGTGCTGTTGGCGAGACAGAAGGCGTAAGCCCGTGCAAAGGCCTCGAGAAAATAGGCATCCTGCGCCACGTAGCTCTTGAAGCAGTCGACCGGCAGCGAGCCGTCGCCCAGCCCGCGCACGAAGCCGTGCACCAGGATGCGCTCGGCCTCACTCGTGTTGTTTTGCCAGAGTGCCGCTGAAAGCGACACGGGCCGCTCAGCCACCCTCATCAGCCCCCTAGTGCCTGTACCAGGTCGGCGATGACGTCGTCGGCGTCTTCGAGGCCGACCGAGAGCCGGACCGTGCCGTCGTTGATGCCGAGCTTGGCGCGCTCCTCGGCGCCGATGCGCATGTGCGTCGTGGTCGCCGGATGGGTGACCATGCTCTTGGCGTCACCCAGGTTGTTCGCGATGTCGACGAGCTGCAGGCGGTTCAGCGTCTCGAATGCCGCCCACTTGCCAGCCTTGAGGTCGAAGGTGACGACGCCGCCGAAGTTCGACATCTGCTTGGCCGCGAGCCTGTGCTGCGGATGGTCGCTGCGCCCGGGATAGAGCACGCGTGAGATGGCGGGGTGGTCGGCCAGCGCATCGGCGACGCGCGCGGCGTTGGCGCAGTGACGATCGACCCGGAGGCCCAGAGTCTCCAGGCCCTTCACCAACACCCAGGCGTTGAAAGGGCTGAGCGACGGGCCGGTGTTGCGGATGATCGGCTGCAGCTTCTCGAGGATGAATTCCTTGGAACCCAGCACCGCGCCGCCGAGTGTGCGTCCCTGGCCGTCGATGTACTTGGTGGCGGAGTGGACGACGATATCGGCGCCCCACTCGAGCGGCCGCTGCAGCATCGGGGTGGCAAAGGCATTATCGAGCACGACCTTGGCGCCGGCCTTGTGCGCCATGTCGCATACCGCCTTGATATCGACGATATCGAGCATCGGATTGGACGGCGATTCGAACAGCACCGCCTGGGCAGGCTTCGACAGCGCCTTTTCCCAGGCCACAAGATCGCCGCCATCGACGAACTCGCCCTGGATGCCGTACTTCGGCAGCAGCTCCGCCACGATGTAATGACAGGAGCCGAAAAGCTGACGCGCGGCCACGATGCGGTCGCCGGACTTGAGCAGGGCGAGCAGGGCGAAGAACACCGCCGACATGCCGGTCGAGGTGGCGCGACAGGCCTCCGCGCCTTCGAGCGCGGCGAGGCGGTTCTCGAACATGCTGACGGTGGGATTGCCGAAGCGCGAATACTGGTAGTGGTTGCCCTCGCCCTTGAAGGTGGCCTCGGCCTCCTCGGCGCTTGCATAGACGTAGCCCGACGTCAGGAACAACGCCTCCGAGGTTTCGTCGAAGTTGCTGCGCTGCTGGCCGGCGCGTACGGCCCGCGTCTGCGGCCGCCAGCTCTTGATGTCCGCCTGCGTCTTCTTCCTCGGGATCGATCCGTCCATCTCACTCTCCTCGCGTCCGCGCCCTCCCCTCGAGGATAAGCGCGCAACGAAAAAGCCCCCGACCTGGAAGGACGGGGGCTTTTGCGAGCACCTCCGACCTTTTAGCGATGTTTAACGTGGTCGCAAGCCGGTCGGCTCAAATCTCCACGGACCACTTCTATATAGGCGGGGGCCGGCCTGCGCAAGCGCGTTCAGTCCGGCTTCACGTCGGCGGCCTTTGCGACCTCGGTCCACTTCTTCAGTTCGGCGACCGTGTGGGCCGCGAGTTCGGCCGGCGTCGAAGGTGCGAGCTCGTATCCAAGTTCGGCGATCTTGCGGGCATTCTCCGGATCGCCGAGCGACTTCAGCAGTTCGGCATTGAGACGATTGCCGATGGCGGGCGATGTCCCGGCCGGCGCATAGAGCCCGGCCCAGGTATAGGCCTCGACGCCCGCGATACCCTGCTCGCCGAGCGTCTTGAGATCGGGCAGCGCCGGCGAGCGCTTGGCCATGGCGAGACCGAGCGCGCGCAGCTTGCCCGCCTTGATCTGGCCCATCGTCGGCGGCAGCGCGTCGAACACCACGTCGATCTCGCCGGCCAGCAACGCCTGCAGCGCCGGGGCCGAGCCGCGATAGGGGATGTGCTGCATCCTGAGGCCGGTCCTCAGCTTGAAGAGCTCGGCGGTGAGATGAAGGATCGAGCCGTTGCCCGACGAGCCATAGTTGAAGTCAGGCTTGCCCTTGATGAGCGCGACCAGCCCCGCCATGTCCTGCGCCGGCGATTCGGCGCGTACCACGACCACCATCGGCACGACAGCGGCGAGCCCGATCGCGGCGAAGCTGGTCGGGTCGTATTTCAGCGCCGGATTGACCGCCGGCACGATCGACATGGTCGAGACCGTGCCCATCAGCAGCGTGTAGCCGTCGGGCGTCGCCTGCGCGAGAAGCTGGCCCGCCAGCCCGCCGCCGGCGCCCGGCCTGTTGTCGATGACGAAGGACTGGCCGAGCGCCTCCGACATCCTGGGCGTGACGATGCGTGAAATGATGTCCGGCACGCCACCGGGCGCGAAGGGAATGAGCACCCTGATCGGCTGGGCCTTCGGCCACTCGGCTTGCGCCGAGGCCTGTGACGCCAACGCGGCAAGAGGCACCGCTCCCGCAGCTTTGAGTGCAGCGCGGCGCGTGATGTTCATGGCGACCCTCAGTGCTTCTGCTTGGCCAAGGATTGCTCGCGCAGTTTGGTGAGCGTGATGCGGGACGTGATCGCCTCGGCGTCGGTCTTGATATGGATGATGGACGGCTTGCCGATGGAAAGGCAGCGCTCGAACGCGGCGGCGAAGTCCCCGGTCTTCCCGACCGTCTCGCCGTGACCGCCGAAGGCACGCGCGTAGGCCGCGAAATCGGGGTTCTTGAGCTCGGTCCCGTGCACGCGGGTCGGATAGTCGCGCTCCTGGTGCATGCGGATGGTGCCGTACATGCCGTTGTCGACGACGATGAACACGATGTGGGCACCGTGCTGGACCGCCGTCGCAAACTCCT
>RGPT01000019.1 GCA_010032545.1 Alphaproteobacteria bacterium | reverse complement strand
GGGCGTCGTGGAACCAGTTCGACCCTTTGCCGCCGGTCACCCGCTTGACCGTAACCTTGGGAAGGCCGTCGGACTCAGGGGCACTCGACAGGGAATAGCAGCGGTTGAAGGCGCCTTCGGCTGCAGGCACGCGGAAGGTCAGGAATTGCCCGGCCCGGTAGCGGAATTTCTCGGCCAGATCGGCCGGGACCTCGAAGACGAAGGAGCGCGCATCGGGCGTCTCCTGGACGATTTTGGCGATGCGCAGCTGATGATAGGCCATGGGTGAATCCGCGTTCATTGACCGTGCGATTCCGGGTGGGACTCTCTACCAGACTGTGATAGTTTCCGCCCAGAAAAATGAACGGAGCGTCATGTTCGCCGCTCCGGCTCACGGGATGGGAGCGCTTTCAGCGTCAGGAGGCAAGGGACACATGAGCACACAGAAGATTTACGCGCTGCCGGTCGAAACGACAGGCTGGAAGTTCGATGGTGCCACGGAAATTTCCTTCAACTGGGAATATGACGACGGCTCGGCCGACCTGCTGAACCTCTACGAGAAGGGCAAGCAGCAGCAGTGGGACACGTCCACGCGCATCGACTGGACGCAGGAACTGTTCGAAGGCAACCCGATGGGCATGGCCGACGAGACCATCCCCATCTACGGCTCGCCGTTCTGGGAAAAGATGACCGAGAAGGAAAAGGAGTGGCTGCGCTTCAACCTGCAGTGCCACTCGATCTGTCAGTTCATGCATGGCGAGCAGGGCGCGCTGATCGCCACCGCCAAGATCGTCAACACCGTGCCGGACATGAACGCCAAGTTCTATGCCGCAACCCAGGTGATGGACGAGGCGCGCCACGTCGAGAGCTACAAGCGGCTGATCCACGAGAAGTTCAAGTGCGCCTACCCGATCACGCCGTCGCTCAAGCAGCTCCTCGAGCAGACGCTGACCGACCGGCGCTGGGACATGACCTATCTCGGCATGCAGGTGCTGATCGAAGGCCTGGCACTCGCCGCCTTCCAGCGCATTCGCGACACGGCGAAGAACAACCTTGCTGGCGCGGTGAACGCCTACGTGATGCAGGACGAAGCCCGTCACGTCACGTTCGGCCGCATGGCACTCCGCGAATACTACCCGCATCTCTCCGACGCCGAGCGTGCCGAGCGCGAGGAATTCGTCGTCGAGGCGCTCTACTTCATGCGCGACCGCTTCAACCAGGCCGAGGTCTGGATGCGCTCGGGCCTGCCGGTCGATAAGCTCATGGAGTACGCCTACAACTCGGGCGCCATGCAGCAGTTCCGCACCCGGCTGTTCACCCGAATCGTGCCGATTCTCAAGGAGATCGGCCTGTTCGGGCCGAAGGTGCAGAAGGCCTTGGGCGACATGGGCGTCATGGAGTACGCAAAGATCGACATCGAGAAGATGCTCGGCAACGACCTCAAGGTCGCCGAGGACTTCGACGCCAAGAAGTTCGTGCGCGACCAGATCGCCGCCGAATAGCGGCCGATCCCAAGAGGAAAGGGGGCGCCAGGCGCCCCCTTTTTTATTTGCAGCTGTCGATCCGCGGTGGTGCGTCGAGGGCGGTTGCCACCTTCGAGATGTCGAGGCACCGCGCGCCGATCCACGCCTTGCCTTGCACGAAGATCGCGAACCGCGCGAACGTTTCGGCCTGTTCGGCCGGCGTCGGCCTGTTGCGCGCCAGCAGCCAGGTGAGCGCATAGATGTTGCCGGTGGCGAAGTCGGCGGCCGCGACGTCGAGATCCTTTGCCCAGAGCGCGGCATTCTTCTGCGCCGCCCCGCTGGGGTCTGGCAGGCTCGCGAGCCAGGCATGCGCATTGGCCGCCAGGCCATAGGAGCCGCCCTGTTCGGCCAGCAGTCCTTTGACCTGCTGCGCCATCGCGATGTAGCCCTGACCTTCGATGGTGCTGCCGGCACAGCCACGGCGGCAGAGCGCGGTAAAGGTCAGAAACTCGGCAAGTATGATCTCGACATTGCCGTTGTTGTGTCGGCGCCAGGCGCGGGCAAGGTTCCAGCCCTGCGTGATCTCCGTTCCCCACGGTTTGGCGGCCTGTGGCGTGTCGCGCTCCAGTTCGCCGATGACCGCCTGGGCGGCCGACTGCCACTCCGGAGGGATCTGCGCCGCAGCAGGTGCTGCGCCGAAAACCAGAAGCAGCAGGATCGAAATTGCACGTCTCATGGTCGCGTTCCTCAATATCTGCGAGCGGTCTTGCGATCGCGGCTTTCGTATTGGACGAGGTTGTCGGCACGCATCACTGTGGCGTCCGGCGGCATCAGCCAGCGCATCTGCGCCGGCGTGATCAGCCGATAGTGGCGGGCGTCGTCGACTGCGGCGCCGACGTCCCAGCAATTGTCCTCGTTGGTGATCCATGTGCCGGATGGGAACCGGCGGAGGTCGATCGCGGCCGAGTAGCTGCGCAGCGTCTTGCGACCCTTGTTGAAGTACTCGTGGAAATACGACATCGCGAGCTCGCGCAGGCTGCGATAGACGGGATCGCGCCAACGCAGCCAAGCGTGGTTGCTCTTGGAGATCGCTCCCCAAGAGCCGCCGCGGCGGAAGAGGGCGACGACATGATCGGAGTCGCCCTTGGCGGTCAGGTCCATGAGCAGGGGCGGCTCGCCGTGCAGCCAGAGCGCGCAGGCCGCAACGAACGCTGCCTCGATGCAGTGGGCTTGCCGGTGCCGCAGCACCCCGCGTACCGAGCGCAGCGTGGCGCCTCGCTCCTCGAAGTTGGCGTGCAGACCGGCTACGAACTCCTGAACGCGCTGCGGCGTTCGCAGCGCGCCGAGAAGGCGGCCTTCTTCCGCGGAGAGGCCGAGTTCGGCAGGGGTGGGCCGTTTGGTACTGCGCATCGACTGCAATTGTGCCGTGAGGACGTCCGGCAAGCCAGCAAATGCGGATGGAGAAGCGGGTAGGGGGTGGTTGGTGGAGCTGAGGGGGATCGAACCCCTGACCTCCTCATTGCGAACGAGGCGCTCTCCCAGCTGAGCTACAGCCCCCCCTAGCAACCGAGATACGGCCCGGAGAACCGCGCGGATAATGGTTGCCGGACCACCTGTCAAGCAAACCGGTCTATGTTAGCGTCCGGCCGGCTTTTTCGATGGAGGCGTAAACCAGTGGCAAACGGCAAGAAGGCGGTCCAGACGGATGCTGCTCCCAAGGCACTCGGACCCTACTCCCAGGCTATCGTTGCCAACGGGCTGGTGTTCTGTGCCGGCCAGATTCCGCTCGATCCGGCCACCGGCAACGTCGTGGCGGGCGGCATCGCCGAGCAGACACATCAGGTCCTGAAGAATCTGCGGGCTGTCCTGAAGGCCGCCGGCAGCGATCTCGACCGCTCGGTCAAGACCACGGTCTTCCTGAAGAGCATGGATAGTTTCACAGCCATGAACGAGGTCTACGGCCGGCCGGAGTATTTCGGCGTGAATCCGCCGGCGCGCTCGACCGTGGAAGTGGCGCGCCTGCCGCGCGACGTGATGGTCGAGATCGAAGTCGTGGCGCTGGTCTAGGTCGTGGAGAATCCCATGGCTTGGATCCTCGGATTGGGCTCGTTCCTGCTGCTCGGAATGCTGATGCTGCACTTGCTCCTGGCGCTGGTGCTGATCATCCCGACCTGGCGGATCTGCACGCGGGCGGGCTTCTCCGGCGCGTTGTCGCTGTTTCATCTCGTGCCGCTGATTGGCTCGTTCATCGTCATGGCTATTCTGGCCTTCAGCACGTGGCCCAACGGCGAAGCGTCGCCGGGGCGGCCGACTTGATGGGCGCGGAGATCGCGGCCTTGATGGGCTTCTTCGGCCTCACCGGTGCCTTCGCCGTCGTCGGCACCGTGTTGGCGGCCTGGATGGCGTGGCGAATCGTCGAGAAGGCGGGCCTGCCGGGCTGGACCGGCCTCGGCGCCATCCTGCTTACCTTGACGGGCATCGGCACCATCGTGCCGCTCGTCCTGTTGTGGGTGTTCGCCTTCATGCGCTGGCCGCGCGACGAACCGGCGGCGGGTGGTGCCTCGGGCTTTGCGAGCAGTGGGCCTAGACCATCCGGATCACCTCCCGTGGCGCCGCCGCGCGCTCTGGCGTCGCCCGCGATGGCGCTGCCGGACAAGCGTGGCTGGAAGCTCGTCGGAGCGGTCGCCGGTGGTGCCGTCGTGGCGCTGGCCGTCGACGGCGCTGCGGGGAGCTACCTGATCACCGGGGCGCCCGCAGCACAGTCGTCGGATCTCTCCGTGCCCGATCCGTCGGTCGGGACGCCCCATGCGCGACTTCTGACAGCGAGCGGAAGATTGGGCCTTGAGGACTTGGGAAGCCCCGGCGGGACACTCATCGATGGCGCCCGCCTGCTGCCCGAGCATGGCCCGCGCGATATCAGTGCGGCGCGGGCGATCCGCGTCGGCAGCGTCGAGCTTGCCCTCTCCCGGACCTGAAGCGGGCCCGGCCCCAAATAGACTTGTGATCGACGATCTTCGCCGAGTAGGGTGCGCGCGGCCGGCAGCCAGCCGGCATTTCGAGGCGGGGACGTGATGCTGTCGCTAGCGGTGCTGATCGATAAGGTGATCGACATCTACACTTGGATCGTGATCGCGAGCGCGATCATGAGCTGGCTGGTGGCGTTCGGCGTCGTCAACGTCAGCAACAAATTCATCCGGATGGTGGTCGACGTGCTTTATCGACTTACCGAGCCGGCGCTGCGGCCTATCCGCAGCGTTATGCCCAACCTCGGCGGCGTCGATATCTCGCCCGTCATCTTGCTGCTCGGCCTGTTCTTCATCCGCAGCCTGCTGTGGGAATACGTCTGGCCCGTCTTCATCCGCTAGCCTGCCGTCGCCGATGGATGCGCGAACATGGCTGATGCGAAGCTGATCGACGGCAAGGCTTTCGCTGCCAGTTTGCAGCGGCGGGTGGCAGCGGGCGTGATGGAGCTCGTGACGGGCGGCGCGCCGAAGCCTGGTCTCGCGACGGTCCTGGTCGGCGCGGATCCAGCGAGCCAGGTCTATGTTCGCAGCAAGGGCAAGCTTGCGGCCGAACTTGGCATGGCGAGTTTCGATCACAGGCTCGGTGTCGAGACGACCGAGGCCCAGTTGCTGGCATTGATCGCGACGCTCAATGCAGATCCTGCGATCAACGGCATCCTGGTCCAGCTCCCCCTGCCCCGGCATATCGACACCGCGCGTGTGCTGCTGGCCATCGATCCAGCCAAGGACGTCGATGGCTTTCATCCCATCAACGTCGGGCGCCTGGGGTCGATCGCGGCCGGCGCGCCGCTGGATTTTCCCGTGCCCTGCACGCCGCTCGGCGTGTCGATGTTGCTGCAGGATGCGCTGGGCTCGCTGGCGGGATTGAACGCCATCGTGATCGGCCGCTCGACCCTGGTCGGCCGTCCGGTGGCGCAGCTTCTGCTGCGCCTCGATTGCACGGTCACGATGGCGCACTCGCGCACGCGCGACGTGCCCGGCCTTTGTCGCCAGTCCGACATCGTCGTCGTGGCCATAGGCAGGCAGGAATTCGTCCGGGGCGACTGGATCAAGCCAGGCGCGGCGGTGATCGACGTCGGTATCAACCGCGTGCCGGCGGCCGACGGCAAGACGCGGCTGGTGGGCGACGCGGCGTTCGGCGAGATTCTCCCGGTCGCCGGACACATCACACCGGTCCCGGGTGGAGTCGGTCCGATGACGGTGGCTTGCCTGATGTTCAACACGCTCCAGGCCGCGCGCCGCGCGGCGGGGTTGGCCGTGACGGCGGCTTAGTGCTGCTTCTCAGTTCTTCAGCATCCCAGCGACCAGCGCCGTCACGTTGTGGCGCATCATCGCCTCGTAGGTCGCGGCCGGTCCCTCGGGCTTCGACAGGGCATCGCTGTAGAGTCGCGCACCCACGACGGCGCCCGACTCGCGGGCGATCTGTTCGACCAGGCCGGGATTGGTCATGTTCTCGATGAACAGCGCCTTGATCTTCTGCTCGCGCACCTGGCGGATCAGCGCCGCCACGTCCTTGGCCGACGGTTCGGTGCTTGTGTTGTAGCCGCGCGGCGACAGGAACTGCACGCCGTAGGCCTTCGCGAAGTAGCGGAAGGAGTCGTGCCCGGTGATCGCCTTGCGCTGGTCGGCCGGGACCTTGCCGATCTCGGCCCTGACCCAGCGGTCGAGTTCGGCCAGCCGCGCGTCGTAGGCCGCCGCGTGGTCGCGATAGTGAGCCGCGTTCGCCGGATCGGCGGCGGCCAGGCCGGTGGCGATGTTGGCGACGTAGCGGCGCACGACGGCCACGTCCTGCCAGCAGTGCGGATCGGGGCCATGGCCGTGGCTATGGCCATGGCTGTGACCTTGGGACGGACCGGCGGCAATCGTCGCCACGCCGGCCGATGCCACGATCGCCCGGCCCTTGAAGGGCGCGGCCTTGGCCAGGCGGTCGATCCAGCCCTCAAAACCCAGGCCATTGCTCACCAGCGCCTGGGCCTCGGCCAGCGTGCGGGCATCGGCGGGCTTGGGTTGGTAGGCGTGGGCGTCCGTGTCGGCACCGACCAGGACCGACAGGTCGACGCGGTCGCCGCCCACTTGGCCGACCAGGTCAGCCAGGATCGAGAAGGTCGCCACGACCTTGATTTTCGATTGGGCCGAGGCGGGAACGGCGGCAAACACAAGCGCCGCGGCGAGTAGGAGGTGACGGAGCATACCGTTATATTATAACATTAAACTGGAAAGTCGAGCCAAAGCGGGGTGTGCCCCGTGGCCTCGAACAGCCGCAGCAGGTCGGCGAGGACGATGGCCGTCGTCATGGTATTGACCAGCGGGTGGGCATTGACCGGCCCGCCGTCAGCAAGGCCACGGTCGAGCGCCAGCCTCACGACACGCGTCTCGTCGTTGACCAGCGCGAACGGCGTCACAGATCCGGGCTCGACACCAAGGTGGCGGCGCAGCCGCTCGGGGCTGCCGAACGACAGGCGGCCCGCGCCCAGCACCTCGCCCAGCCGCTTGAGGTCGACGGGGCGGTCCTCCAGCGCCACCACCAGCCACATCTCCTCCTTCTTGTTGCGCAGGAAGAGGTTCTTGATGTGATGGCCGGGCAGGTTGCCGCGCAGCGCCTTGGCTTCCTCCACTGTGAACACAGGCGGATGTTCGACGGTGTGCCGGGGGATTCCAAGCGTATCGAGCTTAGCGAATAGTTGTTGCGGGCTGAGCATGGGACCGGTCTACAGTGGCGGGATGAAGGGCATTGTTCTAGCAGGCGGCAGCGGTACGCGGCTCTACCCCATGACGCGCGCTGCCAACAAGCAGCTGCTGCCGGTCTACAACAAGCCGATGGTCTACTATCCGCTCACGACCATGATGCTGGCGGGCTGTCGCGACATCCTGTTGGTCGTCAATCCGCAGGATCTCGAGACCTACCGCCGCCTGTTCGGCGACGGCGCCCAGTGGGGCCTCAACATCTCCTACGCCACCCAGCCCAAGCCGGGCGGCATCGCAGAGGTCTTTCTGATCGGCCGCGAGTTCGTGGGCACGAGCCGCGTCGGCCTGATCCTGGGCGATAATCTCTTTTACGGCGACTCTTTGCCTACGGTGGCCGAGCGCGGCGCCACCGGCAGCGGTGCCTTCGTCTATGCCTACTGGGTCTCCGATCCGCAGGCCTATGGCGTGGTCGAGTTCGATGCCGCGGGCCAACCGGCCAGCATCGTCGAGAAGCCCAAGAACCCACGCTCGAACTGGGCGGTCACCGGCCTCTATTTCTACGACGCAGACGTTTGCGACGTCGCCACGCAGATACCACGCTCGGCGCGCGGGGAGCTCGAGATCAGCGACATCAATGCGCACTACCTGAAGGCGGGCCGCCTCACCGTCGAGAAGCTCGGCCGCGGCTATGCCTGGCTCGACACCGGCACGCCCTCCAGCCTCCTGAAGGCGGCCCAGTTCGTCGAGACGGTGGAAGACCGCCAGGGCCTCCAGATCGGCAGCCCCGAGGAGGTCGCCTGGCGCATGGGCTATATCGACGACGGCGCCTTCGAACGGCTGATCGAGCCGATTCGCGGCAGCGAATACGGCAAATATCTGCAGCGCCTGCTGGCCATGCGATGATTATGGGCGGGCTTGTTCCGCCCCTTGCCCCACCACTTGCCAAGCCGGGGAAAACCCCCTATCACCACCGCCTTCCGGCAACTACCCTGCCGGATCGGAGCGCGGGCGTAGCTCAGGGGTAGAGCACGACCTTGCCAAGGTCGGGGTCGAGGGTTCGAATCCCTTCGCCCGCTCCAATTTCTACCGCAGACCATTGATAATCAGCCAACCTCACCCTGAGGAGCCGCGTCGGCGCATTCACATGCGCCTGAAGCGCGGCGTCTCGAAGGATCGGCAAAAGGCGTGGTCCATGTTCTTCATCAGCGTTCCGTGCTGTTTGCTTTTCTAATTGAAGGGGCAGCGCTTCCGCTATGGAGATAGAGGCGTGAAACGTTCTCCCAAATGGCCTCGAGTCAGTGTCGGTCTTGCCTCGAGAGTCGTCGAAGGCTCGGCAACGGCACGTCGGGAGCCACCAGGGTTTCCGATGCGAAAGCCGCTCCCGGCCGTCACGCTGCGAGGCGATGCGGCCGCCGAGGCGATTTGCGCCGTGGTGCGCCGCATTCCTCGCGGCTGGGTGGCGACCTATGGCCAGGTCGCCACGATGGCCGGCATGCCGAGGCGTGCCCGCCTCGTAGGCCGGGTCCTTCAGCACCTCGACTCGAAAACGAACGTCCCGTGGCACCGCGTCGTCAACGCCAAAGGCGAAGTGTCGTTCAGCCTCTCCCGCAATGGCGGGGACATTCTCCAGCGACGCTTGCTGGAAAAGGAAGGCATCGAATTCGACGGTAGGAACCGCCTGGATCTGGAACGAAATCGCTGGCTGGACTGAAGTCGAAGCTGAGACCATGCGCGCGTGCTCAGGCGCACGTACTCGGGGCCGTTCGATCGTCATGGTGCGATGGATGGTTCCTTTGCGCTAGTCTTCCACGATGTATCAAGACCAATGGGCGACCGAACGGCGGCGTCTGGAGCAGAGCGGCCATCTCAGCGGTCCGGACGGGCTCCGGACGCGCGGGCGCAACGCCGTCTTCACGCGCCTGCTCGATGTCTTCGGCGCCGGCCTGCGCGCGACGCCGCTCTACGCACGCGGGCGCGCCAATGCGCTCGATCTGCGGTGCGTGGCGTTTGAGGTTCGCCTTCCGGGTTTGCCGTCCTCCTTCGACGGCTATCGGCTGTTGCACCTGAGCGACACGCATCTGGACGTGCTGCCCGAACTGGTCCCGGTAGTGCACGGCCTGCTCGATGGAGCCGAGGTCGATCTGCTGGCGGTGACGGGAGATGTGCATGGCGAACGCGGCACGCCCGTTGCGCGCTCCGCCGGCCTTCTCGGCGAGGCCTTGCGCGGCGTGAAGGTGGCGGGTCCGCGCCTCGCCATCCTCGGCAATCACGATTCGCAAGATGTCGCCGATCAGCTCATGGGCATGGGCTTCGATGTGCTGGTCAACCGGTCGATGGCGATCCATCGCGGCGCGGGCAGGCTGGTGTTCACCGGCCTCGACGACGTGAACAGCTTTTACACCGAGGCAGCCCGGCACGCGCTCGACGCCCATGCCCAGCCGGTCGGCGCGGATGAATGTCGTGTCGCCCTGGTCCATTCGGCCGAGATGGCGGACCATGCCGCGCGTGCCGGCTACGCGCTCTATCTCGCGGGACACACCCATGGCGGCCAGATCTGCCTGCCGGGTGGGCGTCCCCTGGTCACGACGCTCCGTCGCTGCCGCCACGGCGCCGTCGGGCTTTGGCGCGAAGGCGACATGATCGGCTACACGAGTTCGGGTGTCGGCGTCTCCCATCCGCCTGTACGCTTCAACTGCCGCGGCGAGGTCGCCTTCATTACCCTGAGGTGCTGAAGGCTGCAGTGCCGAACGTCCTCAGAAGCCCCGCGTAAGGTCCAGGACGAGGCCCGGAATCATCAGGGCCAGCGTGATGCCGATGACGAGACTCACGATCACCCAGGGCTGCACCAGCCAGAATTTCCGCACCGGTACGTTCGTCGCCTCCGCAGGCAGAGGGCGCACAATCGGGCCTTCGATCCGCATGAAGGCCGGCATGGGTGCCGTGTCGGCACGCTTCAGGACTGGAAACAGGGACTTCAAGATTTTCCGCGTCGCTTCGTTGACGACATTGACGAATCCGCAGGCTGTGGAGCGGTGCTTCGACAGGCTGGCGCATCGCTTGCGCTTGCGGACGCCGGCCTTGCCGTTTCTCCCGACGGCCATAAGTCGTCGGCATGGATGCGCTGCCTCGCGTCGGTCTATTTACGCTGGCGCAAATACACGAACCAGTAGATCGCACCGACCATGACGCTACCGCCGAGCAGGTTGCCGATGGTCGCGACGACGATGTTGTGGAGCGTGCTGGCGATGGTCAGTCCTGAGTATGCGCCAGCATCCTGCCCGATGGCGGCCCAAAACTCAGGACCCGCCCAGGCCTTGATCGCCAGCGCATAGGGCAGGAGATACATGTTGGCGATCGAGTGCTCGAACCCGGCGGCGACGAAGGCCGCCACGGGCGGAACGATGACCAGAACCTTGTCGGAGACGCTGCGCGCCCCGAACGACATCCAAACCGCAAGGCAGACCAGCACGTTGCAGAGCACGGCCAGGAAAAACAACTGCACCGTCGGCAGGGCGGCCTTGGCCGCGGCGATGCCGAGCGCCGTCTTGCCAACGGCGCCTCCGGCAAATCCGTGCTGTCCGGCCAGGAAAACCAGGGCGGCTGTGCCGACGGCGCCGCAGATATTGCCGAGATAGACCAACGACCAGGCGCGCAGGAGCGCGCCGGGCGTGATCCGGCGGCTGGCGCAGGCGACGATCATCAGCGAATCGCCGGTGAACAGCTCCGCGCCGCCCACGATCACCAGGATGAGGCCGAGCGAAAATGCCATCCCGGCCAGAAGGCGCACGACGCCCCACGGCAACTCGCCGGCGCCGGTCAGGACGACTGTCATGAACACCGCGCCGAACGCGATGAAGGCGCCCGCGAGGAGTCCCAGGATGAAGAGAGCGATCCCGTCTCGTCCGGCCTTCGCGGCCCCCGCCGCCTCGCAGGCCAGCGCCATCTCGGGCGGCAACAGAGCGTCGATACGGCCGGTATCGGGTGCATTCTTGGGCGTTTCGATCATCAAATGTCCCAAAGGCAGCGAGCCCTTCTATCCGGCTTCTAGCACTCTGCCGGAATCCCGTGAAGCCATCGGGAGGCGCGGCTATGACTCGAAACGCAGCAGAAGAGGCGACTATGGACGATCCAGCACTTATGATGCCTTCGGTGAGAGTCCCGTTTGCGGAGCGTATCGCTTGAATGACAAAGACAGCCAAACGCGAGAACGCGGCCTCGCGGTAGTGCGCACCGTCGCCGAATTGCGCAAGGCAGTAGCGGCCTTCCGGGCGGCCGGCCGCACCATCGGCCTGGTGCCAACCATGGGCGCGCTGCACGAGGGCCATGTCAGCCTGGTAGCGGGCGCGCTCGCGCGCGGCGACGTGCCGGCCGCCTCGATCTTCGTCAACCCGACCCAGTTCGGGCCGAACGAGGACTTCGCCGCCTATCCGCGCGACGAGGCCGGCGACTTCGCCAAGCTGGAGGCGGCGGGCTGCCGCATCGTCTTCGCGCCGGACAAGGACGAGATGTATCCCACCCCGATGCTGACCACCGTCAAGGTGACGGGCGTCACCGACGGCCTCTGCGGCCCGTTTCGGCCCGGCCATTTCGAGGGCGTGGCGACCGTGGTCACCAAGCTCCTGATGATGGCCATGCCCGATCGCGGCTATTTCGGCGAGAAGGACTTCCAGCAGCTCCAGGTCATCAAGACCATGGTGCGCGACCTCGCCATGCCGGTCGAGATCGTGGGCATGCCGACGGTGCGCGAGCCCGACGGACTCGCGATGTCGTCGCGCAACCGCTACCTCGCCGCCGCCGAGCGCGAGACGGCGCTGAGGCTCTATCGCGAGATGACCGCGGTGGCGCTGGCCGTTCGCGGCGGCGGTGCCTCCTGCACGGAGGCGACGGCAGCGGCCTCCGTGGCGCTGCTGGCCGCGGGATTCGACAAGGTCGAATATCTGACCGTAGTCGACGCGGAGAGCCTTCGGCCGCTCGAGAAGGTGGCCGGCCCCGCCCGGGTCATCGTGGCGGCGCGCCTGGGACGCACCCGCCTGATCGACAACATCGCCGTCGGCTGACGGCCAAGAACGGCCAACAAAAGTTGCTGGTTCGACAGGTTTCGTTGTCGTTCTTGCCGTGATGGAAGACGCCCGCGGAGCGATCCGACGGGCGCTTTTCGTGGGTCCCGACGGACACCGAAGGGTGCCCCGAATGGTCCACTTTCCCGGTCTTCCGTGCTGGCCCCCGTCAGGCGGCCTGTTCCAGCGTCGAGGCGACGTCGGCCGTGGTGACGCGGCGCAGGTCGCGCACCTGTGTGGTGTCGAACGGCCGGGCGCGATGCATGGTGCAGCGGTTGTCCCAGATCACCAGGTCGCCCTGCCGCCAGCTGTGGGCATGCACGTACTTCGGCTGGGTGGCGTGCTCGACCAGGTCGAGCAGCAGCAGGCGGCCGTCCGCCACGGGCATGCCGAGGATGTGCGAGGCGTGGGCGGCGAGGTAGAGCGTCTTGCGCTTGGAGCCGGGGTGGGTACGCACCACCCGCTGCGGCACCGGCGGCAAGCTGGCAAGTTCGTCGGGCGTGTATTCTGTGACGCCGAGCTGGCCGCGCGAATGCCAGATCGAATGCTCGGCGACCAGGCCGTCGAGCAGCTTCTTCGTGGCGTCGGGCAGATCGTCGTAGGCCGCGCGTAAGTCGGCAAATTCGGTGTTGCCACCCTCGGGCGGCACCACATGGGCATAGAGCATCGACAGCGCGCCGGGGACGGCGCGGAACGAGGCGTCGGTATGCCAGAGCCGGTTGGCGAGCCAGTCGAGGCGGCGCCGATGGTTGACGTCGAGCACCTGGCTGTCGCCATCGAGATTGGAAATGTCGGCGATCTCGTCGCGCGCCAGGCGATGTCTTATGCCGCGATGCCTGGCCTTCTGCGCCGAGGAATGGATCGGCCCGAAGTGGCGGGCGAAGTCGATCTGCTGGTCGTCGGTAAGTCTCTGGTCGTGGAAGACGACGACCGCATAGCGGTCGATGGCGGCCGCGATGGCGTCGTGGTCGGCGGCGGAAAGCGGCTGGGCGAGGTCGACGCCGGACACTTCGCCCACGAACAGGGGATGCAGCTGCTTGACGGTGATGCTCACGAGCGCCTCCTGCGGCTATAGTCCTCGCCGGTTCATCATGTGTCAGGAAACGCCATGCCGCAAACGCTCAAGCTCGCCCTGCTCGACGATTACCAGAAAGTCGCCCTGCGGATGGCCGACTGGGAGCGGTTGAAGAAGCGCGGCATCGAGATCACGGTCTTTCACGAGCCTTTCGCGTCGGTCGATGATGCAGCCCACAAGCTGGCGCCGTTCCAGATCCTGGGCCTCTTGCGCGAGCGCACTGCCTTTCCGCGGGCACTGATCGAGAAGCTGCCCAACCTCAAGTTCATGGTACTGACCGGCGCCCGCGCGGCCAGCCTCGACGACAAGGCGGCGGCCGACCGCGGCATTCCGATCTCGACCACGCCCGGCGGCGGCTCGAACGCGCCGACGGCGGAACTCGGCTGGGCGTTGCTGATGATGTGCGCGCGCGATCTCGCCAAGGCCGAGCGGCTGGCGCGCCAAGGAAAGTGGCACGACGGCATCGACCAGATGGTCGTGCTCGAGGGCAAGCGGCTGGGCATTTTGGGCCTCGGCAAGCTTGGCAGCCGCGCGGCCCGCTACGGCAAGGCGTTCGGCATGGACGTCGTGGCGTGGAGCCAGAACCTCACGCCGGAGAAGGCGGAAGCAGGCGGCGCTAGGTACGTCAGCAAGGACGAGCTGCTGGCGACATCGGATTTCGTCTCGATTCACCTGGCTCTGTCGGATCGCACGCGCGGCCTGATTGGTGCTGCCGATCTTGCCAAAATGAAGAAGACCGCGATCCTGGTGAACACCTCGCGCGGGCCGATCGTGGACGAAGCTGCCCTGATCGCGGCGCTCAGGAACCGCACGATCATGCATGCCGGCCTCGACGTTTACGACAAGGAGCCGATGTCGGCCGACCATCCCTTTACCAAGCTCGACAACATCACGCTGATCCCGCACCTGGGTTACGTCGTCGAGGAGAGCTACCGCTTCTTCTACGACGGCACGATCAAGGACATCGAGGCCTGGCTCGACGGCCGGCCGATCAACGTCCTCAATCCCGAGGCACTGAACAAAAAGCCGGCGTGATGTCGATTTCAGGCACCCTCGAACGTCCTTAGGTAACGGCCGGCTTTGCGGCCGCCTAACCCAGGAGATCGACATGGCTCAATACATGCTGCTTTTGCACCAGGACCCGGCCAACATGGCCGACCTGCCGCGTGAGAAGATGATGGAGGTGGTGAAGCGCTACTACACCTGGTCCAGCTCGATGCGCGAGAAGGGCAAGCTGGTGGGTGGCGAGAAGTTGGCTGCCGGCGGCGTACGCCACGTCAGGGTCGCCAATGGCAAACCGGTCGCCAGCGACGGCCCCTATGCCGAGGCGAAGGATGTCGTCAGCGGCTACTTCACGATCGAGGCTATGGATGCTGCCGAGGCCGAGGCGATCGCCAAGGAATGTCCGCATCTGTGGAGCGCGGCCAACTGGATCGAGCTTAGGCCGGTCGATTCTATGTCGGTTGACCAGGCGAAGGCGTCAGGCTGAGCGCTCCCGTTCACGATCTCGTCGCCGCGCTGGCGCGCGATTCGACCCACCGCCTCGTCGCCGCGCTGGCGAGGCGGCTGGGCGCGGGTCGCATCGCCATCGCCGAGGATGCCGTGCAGCACGCGCTGCTGCAGGCGCTGTCGTCATGGCCGTTCAACGGGGCTCCGGCGCGGCCCGAAGCGTGGCTCGCCGTCGTGGCACGCAATCGTGCCCTCGACCTGCTGCGGCATGAAGCACGCGACCTCGGTGTCGCCGACGAACTGGTACCGGTCACGCCGCCTCAGGCGGAGCGCGAGGGCCGCTTCGATCGTGAACTGAACGACGACGAACTGGCGCTGCTGTTCGCTGTCTGCCATCCCGTGCTGTCGCCCGACCTGCGCGTGACTTTGGCGCTCAAGGCCGTGTGCGGCCTCACCGTGGTGCAGATCGCGTCGGGGCTGCTGGCCGAGCCGACGACGATCGCGCAACGGCTGGTGCGGGCGCGGCGCCAACTCGAGGTGGCGGACGTTCCGATCGAACCGCCGCCGCCCGAGGCGCTGCCGGAACGTGCCGAGTCGGTGCGGACCGCACTCTATCTCATGTTCAGCGAGGGCTATTCGGCTTCTTCAGGCGACGCGCTGGTTCAGCCCGAGCTTTGCGTCGAGGCGGTTCGTCTGGCCCGCGCCTTGGCGGTGCATCCCATGACGCGCGGCCCGGCAAGCGATGCGTTGGCGGCACTTCTGGCGCTCACCGCCGCCCGGCTGGCCACGCGTGTCGACGCCGACGGCGTCGCCCGGCTCCTGGAAGACCAGCCGCGCGAGCGCTGGGACGCCGGCCTGATCGGCCTCGGCCTCGATCATCTGCAACACTCCGCCGCCGGCGAAAAGCTGACCGTCTGGCATCTGCGCGCCGAGGTCGCCTCGCTTCACGCCGTCGCGCGCAGTACGTCGGAGACCGACTGGCGGCGGATCGTGGAAATCTACGACCAGATCGTGGCGATCGACGGCTCGCCGATGGCGGCCCTCGCGCGGGCCGTGGCGATCGGCCATGCCGAGGGGGCAGCGGCCGGGCTCGATGCCGTGAATGCTTGCCTGCCGTCGCTCGCAGCCAGCCCCTACGGGCACGCCGCGGCGGCTGGCTTCCTGATCGACCTGCAGCGCGAGGGCGAGGCTCGAACCCATCTCGAACGCGCCTTGGCACTTGCCCGCACCACGCCGGAGCGCCGGCTTATGGAGCGACGCCTGGAGGCTCTTTCAGCCGGGCTGCGATCAGCCAGGCCGCCCCTGCGAGGATGATCGCGGCGGCGAGCCATTCGGCGAGCGACAGGCTGGGCGGCGCGAGCCAACCCAGGTGTGCGGCCGCAGCTTCGAGGGCGATGGCGAAAAACGGCATCGCCGTCAGGGCGATCAGATAGGTTTGCACGCCGGTGGTGTTGATCGTCCAGAAGCCGAGCCAGGTCCCCGGTGCGCGGAACAGCAGTCCGGCAAGTACGGCATAGAGCCAGAGGTCGATCCGCCCGAAGGCATCGCCCGCGCCGGCCCACGGCGAGGCCATCAGCCCGAGCAATCCGGCCGAAGACCAAACGAGAATGAACGCGAGCGACGCCGCCACCAGGATCTCGCCGGTGAAGCGGCTGCGTGCCGCCAGGTCGGTCGCGCTGTTGCGCGGGTGATAGGCGATCATCCAGGACGCCGCGACGGCGACCGCTTCGGACAGGATCAGCCAGAGCATGCCGCGCCAGGCGGCCTCCGAGGCGATGGCCGCAGCAAATGCCGCGATGCCTGCGGCCAGGAGCATCAGGCCCGGCCAATCGCGCCGCGCGGGCGTCCGTCGCGTCAGGGCCCACCCCGAGCCGGCACCGATCAGAACGCTTACGGTCGACAGAAGCGTGCTCTGGGTCACTGCCAGCCAGACGATGGCGGCGGCTGTCGCGCCGTTGATGACGACACGCATGAAAGCGTAGCAGATCGTCCACGGCGCCAGCAGGTCGCGCCAGTTCCCCGGCGCTCTACGTCCCGCCCACAGCATGGCGAGGCCGGCGCTCAGCAACTGCACCAGCGTGTAGGCCCAGGCGTCGAGGTGGGCGCCACTCACGACGTGACGGGTCAGCAGAAGGTAGACGGACCACAGGAGCGAGTTGCCCAGCGCGATCGCCAGGACGCGGCCGTTCATCGGCTCAGGTGCGGAAACGCAACAGCAGGTGATTCACACCGTTCAGCTTGATGTAGAGGTCCTCGAACTGGCTGTAGAAATCCTCCCACTGCGGCAGGCCGCCCCCCGGACCTCCTTGCGCACCCAGCGAGGTATAGATCTCGGCGACGGTCTTGCGGCCATCGATCTGCGCGATGATCCGGGGCGCCAGCGACGGCAGCTGGGCGCGCCACGGGAAGCCGTCGAGATTGGCGATCAGAGGCGAACCGGGCTGCAGGCCGGCCGCCAGCTTCTGGGCGTCCATGTCGCGCAGGACCGGAATGGCCGAGGTGTCCTCCGGGCGAGCCACCGTGTCGAAGCCCGCGCGCGAGGCATAGAACACGTGCGTGCGCAGGTTGCCGGCCAGGCGCTCAGCAAAGGCTGCACGTTCGAGAAGGGGGAGCGAGCTCATCTGCCGGGAGATCACCGGATCGCTCATGTAGGTCGCGGGCTCGTAGCGCACCGGCTCAAGGAAGGCCACCACCCGCAGCCCGGCCGTCGCCGCCATCTTGCCGATGTCGGGCACGGTGAAGGCGCGGTCGCAACTGTGCAGCAGAAGGTCGTACAGACCCGCATCGCCGCCGGTGACATGGTCGTTGAGGTAGGGGTTGCGGCGGAAAAGGTTGGTTGTGGGCAGGAAGCGGATCAGGCGCTTGGCCATGGCCAGCCGGTCTTCAAGCGCCATCGACGGCGGGGCGAGGGTGCGCAGCATCTCCTGCAGTGGATAGACGCCGCTGCGGCCGTATTCGCCGTAGAGCATCACGCCGATACCGCCGTCGGGCTGCAGGACGCTGGCGATCGCGCGCATGCCCACATCGGGCTCGGGCAAATGGTGAAGTACGCCGGTGCAGTCGATGTAATCGAATTGGCCGATGTTCATCTGCGGCAGATCGAGCAGCGAGCCGGTCACGAACTGGATATTGCGCAGGCCACGCGCCTTGGCGCGGCCTTCGCAGATCTGCCGCGATGCCGTCGACAGGTCGAGATAGACGACCTCGCCCGGGCAGCGCCGGTCGGCAAGCTGCTGGGCCAGCATGATGCAGGCATCGCCCGTGCCTCCCCCCGCGACCAGGGCGCGGAATGGACGGGTGAAATTGAGCCGGCCCGCGAACAGGTAGTGGTTGATCTCGAGGACGTGGCTGGGCGTGCCGGTGATCAGCCGGATCGCCTCGTCGCGCGGGTCGCGTGGCGGGTAGGGGAGTGCCTCGTACTGTGCGCGAACGGCTTCCAACGGCGGAGGAACAGTCATTATGGCCTTGTTTCACGGCGAGCGGGCCGCTACCCGGGGGACAGCAACGCCCGCAACGGATTAGTGCAACAAAACGGCTGGCCATGAAAGGCTATTTCGGTATCGGAATCGAAGGTGCGAGCAAGGCCGTGAACGTCGGCACCTTGTTCCGGACGGCCCATGCCTTCGGTGCTTCCTTCGTCTTCACGGTGCGGGCCCAGTACAACCCGCGCCAGGGTTCGGCCAGCGACACGTCCGACACGCCGCGTTCGGTCCCGACCTATCATTTCGCCGACCTGGAAGCCTTCCGCCTGCCGCTCGGCTGCCGGCTGGTCGGGGTGGAAATCACAGACGATGCGATCGACCTGCCGAGTTTCCGCCATCCGCGCCAGGCCGCCTATATCGTGGGTTCCGAGCGCGAGGGCCTGTCGGCCGGAATTCAGTCGCGCTGCGACTACGTGGTCAAGATTCCCACACGCTTCTCGGTCAATCTGGGCGTCGCCGGCGCCCTGGTCATGTACGACCGACTGCTGACGCTCAGCCGCTATGCGCCGCGACCCGTCGGCGAGGGCGCACCGACCGAAACCGTCCCGCTCCCGGTGTTCGGTGACCCGGTCTATGCTCGGCGGGCGCGGATACGGCAAAAAGCACTGTCAAAACAGTAGATTGGGCGGCCCCGGTTGCGCCCGGCGGGCATGACGCCTATCTCAGCCGCCATATGGCCATCCTGCCCACCGAACCGCTTCAGATCGTCGAGCCGATGCCGGCGCACGGCCGCAATGATCTGCGCCGCAGCCTGGTCGGCCTGTCGCGCGACGATCTCAAGCAGGCGATGGTCGAGGCTGGGCTGGAGCCGTTCCGCGCCCGGCAGGTGTGGCAGTGGATCTACTGGCACGGCGTCACCGACTTCGGCCTGATGACCAACATCGCCAAGAAGACGCGCGAGCGGCTGGCCGAGCTTTTCGTCGTCGACCGGCCGGGCATCGTCACGGAGCAGCGCTCGGTCGACGGCACGCGCAAGTGGCTGCTGCGCTTCGCCGATGGCAACGAGGCCGAGACGGTCAACATCCCGGAGGAAGACCGCGGCTCGGTCTGCGTGTCGAGCCAGGTCGGCTGCACGCTCACCTGCAGCTTCTGTCACACCGGCACCCAGCCGCTGGTGCGCAACCTGTCGCCGGCGGAAATCGTCGGCCAGTTCATGGTGGCGCGCGACAGCTACGGCGAATGGCCGACGCCGACCGCCGACGCCCAGCGCATGCTCAGCAACATCGTCATGATGGGCATGGGCGAGCCGCTCTACAATTTCGACAACGTCGTGACGGCGCTCAAGATCGTCATGGACGATCAGGGCATTGCGCTCAGCCGGCGCCGCATCACGCTCTCGACCTCGGGCGTAGTGCCGATGATCCCCAAGGTGGGCGAGGCGCTCGATGTCAATCTCGCGGTGTCGCTGCATGCCGTGAGCGATGAGGTGCGCGACACGCTGGTGCCCATCAACAAGAAATGGCCCATCGCCGAGCTGCTCAAGGCCTGCGCCGACTATCCGGGTGCCCGGAACAGCCGGCGTATCACCTTCGAGTATGCGATGCTGAAGGGCGTCAACGACAGCGACGCCGATGCTCGCGAACTGGTGCGCCTCCTGAAGCCAGTCCACGCCAAGGTGAATTTGATCCCGTTCAATCCCTGGCCAGGCGCCCCCTACGAGTGCAGCTCCAACAACCGCATCCACCGCTTCGCCGAGATCGTGAACGATGGCGGTCTGAGCGCGCCAGTGCGTACGCCGCGCGGCCGGGACATTTTCGCGGCCTGCGGCCAGCTCAAGAGCGCCAGCCTGCGCGGCCGGCGCGAAAAGGTCGTCACACCCTTGTAAGGGCGACGACCTTCGACAGGAACGCGTGTTCGCAGCTCACGAGCGCTAGATCTGTGGCGGGGCCCCAGGATTCGAGGCTGCCGGTCACGTAGTCCGCGTAGTAGGGCTCGTGGAAATAGTACGGGAACAGGTCGAGCAGGCCGTCCCATTCGGGGCGGTCGCCCTTCTGGATCGAGTCGACGATCACGACCAGGCCGTCTGGTTTTGCGACTCGTGCCATTTCTGCGATCGCAGCGCCCCGGATCTCCTGCGGCAACTCGTGCAGCAGGAACGAGGAGACGACGAGATCGAGGCTCGCGTCGTCGAATGGCAGAGCTTCCGCCGCAGCTTCTTCGAGCTTCACCCGTGCCGTGCGGCCGATCAGGCGGCGCGCCTCCCCGAGATAGGGCGCGCTGAGGTCGATGCCGGTGAGCTTCATTCCGGGCCAGGCGCCGTGCAGGGAGGCGAGGAGGCGGCCGGTGCCGCAGCCGACGTCGAGGCCACGCACGTCGCGCTGGTTGCGGCCCTGGAGCCACGTTGCGATCGGCGCCAATGCGCGCCGACGCATGGCGTCGGCGGCGCCGGTGAACAGGACCTCGACCTGCGTGTCGTAGAGGGCGGCCGAGTGGTCCGAGAGCCAGCCGTCGCTCTGGAAGTGGAAGTTCTGCCGGTAGTAGTCGGGCAGGCCGTCGGCCTGGGTACCGGGCGGCAGTTCGTCGTCGAGCTTGCCGTGCCGCCGCGCGTCGACCTGCGGCAGGTCTCGGAAGTAAAGCAGGCTGCGGCGCAGGAACTCGGCGGGCTCCGGTCCCAGCCCGCGCGGCGCCGGAAACAGGCCGGCTTCGATATCGCGCCACTCGCGCTCGAACAGCGCGCGCATGTTGGCGGTCAATTCGGCGCGGCCGGGCGTGGGCCCGATGGGAAAGTCGGGCTTGGGCATCGGCTTCAGCAGGCGCCGGCCCGCCGCGTAGTGGCCGGCATACCAGGCGACCCGCGCAGTCTGGCGGGCGGCGTAGGTCAGGCGGTCGAGGGGGCTGGGCATGATGAGCTAATCTAGGGCCACACTATAGCAACTTTGCGGCCGCTTGCCCGGACGGGGTCGGTCGCTATATTCGCGCGCTTTCACGGAACAGACATCGACGGCGGCGAGGCGAGCCATGAGCATTACTTATACCGGCCCCCACAAGAAGGGCGACATCAAGAAGGTCGTCCTGGCCTATTCCGGCGGGCTCGACACCTCGGTCATCCTGAAGTGGCTGCAGACCGCCTATGGCTGCGAGGTCGTGACCTTCACCGCCGATCTCGGCCAGGGCGAGGAACTGAGCCCGGCACGCAAGAAGGCCGAGATGCTGGGCATCAAGCCCGAAAACATCGTCATCGACGATGTTCGCGAGGAATTCGTGCGGGACTTCGTCTTCCCGATGTTCCGCGCCAACGCGCTCTACGAGGGCCAGTACCTGCTCGGCACCTCGATCGCCCGGCCCCTCATCGCCAAGCACCAGATCGACCTCGCCATCAAGACCGGCGCGGATGCCGTCTGTCACGGCGCCACCGGCAAGGGCAACGACCAGGTCCGCTTCGAGCTCGCCTACTATGCGCTGAAGCCCGACATCAAGGTGATCGCGCCGTGGCGCGAATGGGAACTCACCTCGCGCACCAAGCTGATCGAATTCGCCGAGAAGCATCAGATCCCGATCGCCAAGGACAAGCGCGGCGAGGCGCCGTTCTCGGTCGATGCCAACCTCCTGCACTCCTCCAGCGAGGGCAAGATCCTGGAAGATCCCTGGGAAGAGGCCGACGAGAGCGTCTATCAGCGCACGATTTCGCCGGAGTCCGCGCCGGACAAGGCGACCTACATCACGGTCGATTTCGAGAAGGGCGATGCCACGGCCATCGACGGCGTGAAGATGTCGCCGGCGACGCTGCTCACCAAGCTCAACGAACTCGGCAAGGCCAACGGCATCGGCCGCCTCGACCTGGTCGAGAACCGCTTCGTCGGCATGAAGAGCCGCGGCATCTACGAGACGCCGGGTGGCACGATCCTGCATGCCGCCCATCGCGGCATCGAGCAGATCACGCTCGACCGCGGCGCCGGCCATCTCAAGGACGAGCTGATGCCGAAGTATGCCGAACTGGTCTATTTCGGCTTCTGGTTCTCGCCCGAGCGCGAGATGCTGCAGGCGCTGATCGACAAGAGCCAGGAGAACGTCACCGGCACGGTGCGGCTCAAGCTCTACAAGGGCAACACGACGGTGGTCGGCCGCAAGTCGCCCAAGTCGCTCTACTCGATGCAGCATGTCACTTTCGAGGACGATCAAGGCGCCTACAACCAGCGCGACGCCGAAGGCTTCATCAAGCTGAACGCGCTCAGGCTCCGGCTGCGCGCGATCGGGCAGGGCGGCGCCAAGCGTTGATCGGACATGGGCGGTGCAATGACCGGCCGCGACGGCTAGTCTCTCCCGTCTACGGAGTATCGGATGCCTTTTGACGAGAACCGCCTTCCGGGGCCACGACGCGGCGCCGGTGAGCGGGCGATCAACCTGCCGCCCGTGCTGCTGTGGCTGATCGGCATCAACGTCGCCATCCAGGTCGTGCGCGAGCTTCTGCCAGACCAGCTCGACCTCGACATGATCCAGCAATTCGGACTGGTGCCCGCGGCCTACACCTCCGGTGCGGGCCCCGACATGCTGTCGCTGCTGCTGGCGCCGATTACCTATCAGTTCGTGCACGGCGGCTGGATGCATCTCGGCATCAACATGATAACCCTGGCGGCCTTCGGCGTGCCGGTCGTGCGCGTGCTGGGTGCACGCCGGTTCCTGCTGTTCTACCTGTCGGCGGGCATCGTCGCGGGCTTTGTCCATGTGTTCTTCTTCCCCGACTCGGCCGATCCGGTGGTCGGCGCGTCCGGCGCCATCAGCGGCGTGTTTGGTGCCGTGCTGATGCTGATGCGCTATGTCGGCAGCCTGCCGTCGCTGCTGCCCATCGCCGGCGTGTGGATCGCGCTCAACGTCTTCTTCGGGCTGTACGGCGGCACGCCGGGCGCCGGTGGCGATCCGGTCGCCTGGACCGCCCATATCGGCGGTTTCGTCTATGGCCTGGCCGTCATCCGTCTCTTCATGCCGCGGCCGCCTTCGTAGGGCGGGTGGCCATGCCCGACCAGCCGATCCCTCTGCGTCGAGTCATCGTGGCCAACAGCGTGGCGCTGGCGCCGTCGTTCGCTGCTCTTGCAACACTTTATTGGTCGGGCGCCCTGGCGGGCCGGCCGACCCTGATCGCAATGGCCGGGATCGGCGTCGTCACGGCTTTCCTCGTCCAGCGCTACCTTGGATCGCTGGCGCGCTTCGCCCGCTTTGTCGGCGAACTGTCCGGGGAGCGCGAGCCGGTGATGCCGCGCCTGTCGTTCGCGCCGGCCACGGAGGAGCTGGCGACGGCGGCGGCGACGCTCTCCCTCGGCTGGCGCCGCCAGCGCGCCTCGATCGACAATCTCGCAGCCTCGGCGCAGGCTATCGTCGACGGCCTGCCCGATCCGCTGATCGCCGTCGACCGCCAGCGCCGCATCGTGCGCGCCAACATGGCGGCGGCGGCGCTGCTCGGTCCCGTAGGCGCCGAGCGCGACCTGTCGACGGCGTTGCGCTATCCCCAGCTCCTGTCGGCGGTCGATGCCCTGCTCGAGACCGGCGCCGACGGCAACTTCAGCGGTGCCGATCAGAGCGCGGTCGAGCTCGTGCTGGCGGGCCCCCCCGAGATCGACATCGTGGCCCACCTCAGGCGCCTGCCGCGGGCCGCGGCCGACGGCTCGCTCGCCCTGATCGTGCTGCACGACACCACGGCGCAGCGGCGGGCCGAGCGCATGCGCGCCGACTTCGTGGCCAACGCCAGCCACGAACTCAAGACGCCGATCGCCGGCCTCGCCGGCTTCATCGAAACCCTGCGCGGCCCGGCGCGAGACGATCCCGCGGCGCGCGAGCGCTTTCTCGGCATCATGGCCGAGCAGGCCGATCGCATGCGCCGGCTGGTCGACGATCTGCTGATGCTGTCGCGCATCGAACAGCACGAGCACGCCAGGCCCGATCGGGAAATCGACCTTGAGAGCGTGCTGCGCGGCGTCCTCGACCTGCTCCAGCTCAAGGCATCGTCACGCGGCGTGACGATCGAACTCGAGGTCGCGCCGGCGCTGGCGAGCGCCGTGGGCGATCACGATGAACTCACCATCGTGTTCCAGAACCTGATCGACAACGCGTTGAAGTACGCCAGGCCCGCGACCGTCGTGCGTGTCGTGGCGCGGCCGGCCGGCCCGGGCGCCGTTTCGGTCGCGGTCAGCGACGAGGGGGACGGCATTCCGGCCGCCCACCTGCCGCGTCTCACCGAGCGCTTCTACCGCGTCGACACGGCCCGCTCGCGCCAGCTCGGCGGCACCGGCCTCGGCCTCGCCATCGTAAAGCACGTGGTGAACCGCCATCGTGGCCGGCTCGACATCCAGAGCACCCCCGGCAAGGGGTCGACCTTCACGGTGACCTTGCCGTCCGCCATCTGACCTTTATTTTATTGTGTTATATCAATTAGTTATGGAGTCTCCCCACCGGGAAGCCGCGGAGCGTCATCATAGTGTCATTTAACCTTCATAGGAGGGTGACCTCGAGCCCTTAGGCACGCGTTTCGTATCTGCATCGATGGAGAGACCGATGAAATTCGCAAAGATTGCCCTTACGGCGAGCGCCCTCGCCCTGACGTCATGGACCGCCCACGCCATCGACATTTCCGGCGCCGGCGCCACCTTCCCTTATCCGATCTATGCCAAGTGGGCGGACGCCTACAAGAAAGAGACCGGTAATAGCCTGAACTACCAGTCGATCGGTTCGGGTGGTGGCATCAAGCAGATCAAGGCCAAGACCGTAACCTTCGGCGCCAGCGACGCGCCGCTCACGGGCAAGGACCTCGAAGAGTCGGGTCTCGTGCAGTTTCCGATGGTCATGGGTTCCGTGACGCCGGTCGTCAATCTCGAAGGTATCAAGCCGGGCGAGATGGTGCTCGACGGGCCGACGCTTGCAAACATCTACCTCGGCCAGATCAAGAGCTGGGACGATGCGGCGATCGCCAAGCTCAACCCCAGCCTCAAGCTGCCGAAGCAGGCCATCGTGCCGGTGCGTCGCTCGGACGGATCGGGCACGACCTACAACTTCGCCTACTACCTGGCCGAGGTGAGCCCAGAGTGGAAGGCCAAGGTCGGCGTCAACACGGCGCTGCAATGGCCGGTGGGCATCGGCGCCAAGGGCAACGAAGGCGTTGCCGGCAACGTGGCGCAGACCAAGGGCTCGATCGGCTATGTCGAGTACGCCTACGCCAAAGAGAACAAGATGACCTTCACCAAGCTGATCAACAAGGCAGGCAAGGCCGTCGCCCCGGGCTCGGATACGGTGCAGGCTGCCGCCGCGAGCGCCGACTGGAACTCCCAGCCGGGCTTCGGCGTGATTCTGGCCAACCAGCCGGGCGACAAGTCCTGGCCGATGGCGGCCGCAACCTGGATCCTGATGTACAAGAAGCCGGAGAAGATGGCGGAGTCGGCCGAGGCGCTGAAGTTCTTCGCCTGGGCCTACACCAAGGGCGACGCGATGGCGGACTCGCTCGACTACGTGCCGATGCCCGATAACGTGGTGAAGGACATCATGAAAATGTGGTCGGCGGAAATCAAGGACGCCAGCGGCAAGCCGCTGTACTCACCGACGAACTAGACGGTGATGGGGCGGGTGGCGACACCCGCCCTTCATTCTTTGGGGGGGGCATATGGCGTCGGGGGAGCAGGACGTGAGTGAAGTTGCACTGAAGGGCGCAAGCGCGCCGATGGCCGTAGCGGCCTCGCGGGCGGCCGTGCTGAGACGCCTGAGACTCACCGACGCGATATTCCATGGTCTGACGCGCGGCGCATCGCTCGCGGTGCTTGCCCTGCTCAGCGGCGTTATCATCGCCCTCATCTATGGTGCGGCTCCCGCGCTCAGCACGTTCGGCTTCGGCTTCCTGTTCGACGAATCCTGGAACCCGGTGACTGAGCGGTTCGGCGCCCTGGCGCCGATCTTCGGCACCCTGGTGACGTCCTTCATCGCGATGCTGATCGCGGTGCCGGTCGGCCTGATGGTCGCCTTCTTCCTGACCGAGCTCTGCCCGAAGATGCTGCGCCGTCCGATCGGCATCGCCATCGAACTTCTGGCCGGCATCCCCAGCATCATCTACGGCATCTGGGGCCTTTTCGTCTTTGCGCCGTTCATGCAGGAGCACGTGCAGCCGCTGTTCATCAATACCTTCGCCAATGTGCCCGTTCTGTCGACGCTGTTCGCGGGCCCGCCCTACGGCATCGGCATGTTCACCGCCGGCCTGATCCTCGCGATCATGGTGCTACCCTTCGTCACCTCGATCTCGCGCGACGTGTTCGACGCCGTGCCGCCGGTGCTCAAGGAGGCGGCCTACGGCGTCGGCTGCACGACCTGGGAAGTGTTCCGCTACGTCGTCCTACCGTTCACGCGGGTCGGCGTCATCGGCGGCTTCATGCTGGGACTCGGCCGCGCACTGGGCGAGACGATGGCCGTCACCTTCGTGATCGGCAACGCCCATCACATCTCGGCCTCGCTGTTCGCGCCCGGCACGACGATCTCGGCCTCGATCGCCAACGAATTCACCGAAGCGGTGGGCGACCTCTACACATCGTCGCTGGTCGCGCTCGGCCTCATCCTCTTCTTCATCACCTTCTGTGTGTTGGCGATCGCGCGCTACTTGCTGCTCCGCCTGCAGCAGCAGGGAGGGAAGTAACATCATGGCCATCACCGCGTCCAAGACGGCCGCCCTGGACAGTCCGCTCTACGCGGGCCGCCGCCGCCGCAACACCATCGCCAAAGGCATGGCGTACGCCGCAACCATTTTCGGACTGGGCTGGCTGGTCCTTATCCTGGGTGTGCTGCTCTACAAGGGCATCGGCGGGCTCTCGCTCGCGGTGTTCACCGAGAACACGCCGCCGCCGGGCGCCGCGGGCGGTCTG
Organism: Alphaproteobacteria bacterium; assembly: GCA_010032545.1. Classification (GTDB taxonomy): domain Bacteria; phylum Pseudomonadota; class Alphaproteobacteria; order Reyranellales; family Reyranellaceae; genus Reyranella. The sequence goes on along the minus strand of RGPT01000019.1, from coordinate 4,674 downwards.
CTCAATGCGATCATGGGCAGCATCATGATGACCGTCCTGGGGGTGATAATCGGCACGCCGATCGGCATTCTAGCCGGCACCTACCTCGCGGAGTATGGCCGCCACGACAAGCTCTCGAGCGTCGTGCGCTTCATCAACGACATCCTGCTCAGCGCGCCGTCGATCGTGATCGGCCTGTTCGTCTACGAGATCCTCGTGGCACCGATGGGCCACTTCTCGGGATGGGCCGGCGCCGTCGCCCTGGCTGTCATCGTGATCCCCGTCGTCGTCCGAACGACCGAGGACATGCTGACCCTGGTGCCCGACACGCTGCGCGAGGCCGCCGCCTCGATCGGCCTGCCGCGTGCCCACATGATCGTGCGCATCGCCTATCGCGCGGCGCAGGCAGGCATCGTCACCGGCATCCTGCTGGCCATCGCCCGCATCAGCGGCGAGACGGCACCACTCCTGTTCACTGCCCTGAACAACCAGTTCTTCAGCATGAACATGGGTGCGCCGATGCCCAGCCTGCCGGTGGTCATCTTCCAGTTCGCCCTGTCGCCCTACGCCGAATGGCAGAAGCTCGCCTGGACCGGCGCGCTCCTGATCACCGTCACCGTGCTGGGTCTCAGCATCCTGGCCCGTTCGCTCACCTCCGGGAGGAAATCCTGATGTCCATGCAATCCACGGAAACGCCTAACGTCGCCGTTCCGATCGCCAGCCACGCCAAGCTCGACGTTTCGAAGCTGACGCCCAAGATCACGCTCAAGAACCTCGAGTTCTTCTACGGCGACAGCCGGGCGCTCAAGGGCATCACCATGTCGCTCTACGCCAACAAGGCGACGGCGTTCATCGGGCCCTCGGGCTGCGGCAAGTCGACCCTGCTGCGCATCCTGAACCGCATGTACGATCTTTATCCGGGCCAGCGCGCCACCGGCGACGTGATGTTCGACGGCGACAACCTCCTGCGCGAAGGCCAGGACATCAATCTGCTGCGCGCGCGCATCGGCATGGTGTTCCAGAAGCCGACGCCGTTCCCGATGACGATCTACGAGAACATCGCCTTCGGCATCCGGCTCTACGAGAAGCTGCCCAAGTCGGAACTCGACGGCCGGGTCGAGCATGCGCTTCGCCGCGGCGCCATCTGGGAGGAGGTCAAGGACAAGCTGAACGCCAGCGGCCTCAGCCTGTCGGGCGGCCAGCAGCAGCGCCTGTGCATCGCCCGTACCGTGGCGGTGAAGCCCGAGGTCATCCTGTTCGACGAGCCGTGCTCGGCGCTCGATCCGATCTCGACGGCGAAGATCGAGGAACTGATCGACGAGCTGAAGCAGGACTACACGATCGTCATCGTCACCCACAACATGCAGCAGGCTGCCCGCGTCTCCGACTTCACCGCCTTCATGTACCTGGGCGAGCTGGTCGAGTTCGGCGCGACCGCGACGGTGTTCACCACCCCGACCGACAAGCGGACCCAAGCCTACATCACCGGCCGGTTCGGCTGATTCGGATCGGCGGATATCGCGAGAAGCTGGAGAGGAATTCGACATGGCGGAACATACGCTGAAGCGCTTCGACGAGGAGCTCGAGCGGCTGAGCGCGACCATCAGCGAAATGGGTGGACTGGCGGAGAGCCAGCTCGCCCAGGCGCTGGTCGCGCTGCGCGAACGCGATACGGAATCGGCCGAACGGGTGATCGCCGGGGACGCCCGAATCGATGCGTTGGACATCGCCGTCCAGGAACAGACGGTCAAGCTGCTGGCGCTGCGCCAGCCCATGGCAGTCGACCTCCGGGTCATCCTGTCGTCGATCAAGATCGCGGCCGCCCTGGAGCGCATCGCCGACTATGCCAAGAACACCGCCAAGCGCAGCATCGTGCTCGCCCAAGGCACGCCGCCGGTCGCGGCGGTGAACGGCATCGATCGTCTCGGCAGGCTGGTGCGGACGGCACTCAAGGACGTGCTCGACGCTTTCGCCCATGGCGATGTCGTCAAGGCGCACGATGTCTGGGAGCGCGACGAGGAGATCGACCAGGTCTACACCGGCCTGTTCCGCGAGCTGCTGACCTACATGATGGAGGATCCGCGCACGATCACGGCCTGCACGCATCTCCTGTTCATGGCCAAGAACATCGAGCGCGCCGGCGACCATGTCACCAACATTGCCGAACTGGTGAGCTTCCGAGCGACCGGCCACGGCTTCGAGGAGGTGCGGCCCAAGGGCAGCGCCGCGATGTACGCGACGGGGGATAATCCATGAGCATGGCCGGCATCGCGACGCCACGGCGCGACACGCAGGCCTCGGCGATGAAACCGCACGTGCTGATCGTCGAGGACGAGGCGGCGCTGGTCGAATTGCTTCGCTACAATCTCGAGCAGTCGGGCTTCCGCGTCGGCGTCGCCGGTGACGGCGAGGAGGCGCTGCGCTCGGTCCAGGAGGACGTGCCCGACCTGATCCTGCTCGACTGGATGCTGCCCCTCATGTCGGGCATCGAGGTTTGCCGCCAGCTCCGCCGCCAGACCGGGACCGCCAACGTGCCGATCATCATGCTGACGGCGCGCGGCGAGGAGGGCGATCGCATACGCGGGCTCGACGCCGGCGCCGACGACTATGTTTCCAAGCCGTTTTCACCCACCGAGCTGGTGGCGCGCATCCGCGCGGTGTTGCGGCGGATCCGTCCGGCGCTGGCCGACGAGGCGCTGGGCTACGCCGACATCGTCATGGATCTGGTGGCGCATCGCGTGACCCGGGCGGGCAAGCCGCTTCATCTCGGCCCGACTGAGTTCCGGTTGCTGCGCCATTTCATGGAGCACCCCGGTCGCGTCTTTTCGCGCGAGCAGTTGCTCGACTCGGTGTGGGGCAAGGACGTCTATGTCGAGGCGCGCACTGTCGACGTTCATATCCGCCGCCTGCGCATGGCGCTGAACGGCGAGAGCAACGCCGACCTGATCCGCACCGTCCGCGCCGCCGGCTACGCTCTGGACGCAACGCCGGGCTGACCCCCTCCGGCCTTCGGCCACCTCCCTCATATGATGGGGGAGGAGCCTGACTCTCTTCTCCTCCCCCGCCCGCGGGGGAGGTGCCCCGTCATGCGGGGCGGAGGGGGCGGACGTTTTCCACACTGCCAGTCACGGTTTTGTAGCCTCGGGGCCCTAAACGAAGGGTGCCCGTTCCCGCCCGGCACCCCCACGCCCCGCTCCGGAACGGGCCGGTTCCCCCGGCGCGGTGATACCCCGACGCCGATTTACTTCCCCTCCTTCCTCCCGGAAGGAGGGGTTTCTTTTTCGAAGCGGCGGAGCACCACGAGCGCCAACACGAACGCCGGGATGCCGAGCAGGGCTGTGTAGACGAAGAAGATCGCATAGCCGCCGAATTTGTGGGTGGCGGAGAACTCGTCCTGCAGCCGATCGACGACCCAGCCGGACGAGCCGCCCAGCAGCTTGCCGGGGAGTGTCATGATCGACGTGAAGAGCGCGTACTGCGTCGCCGTATAGGCGGTGTTGGTGAGGCCGGACAGGAAGGCGATGAAGATCGAGCCCGCCATGCCGCTGACCAGATTGTCGATGCTGATGGCGATCGTGAGGATGAGGGTGTCGGGCTGGCCGACCCAGGCGAGCCACGCGAAGGTGAGGTTGCTCGCCGCGATCAGGAACACCGCGGGCATGAGCAGCCGAGCGGCGCCCGTGCGGAAGACCAGTGCGCCGCCCAGAAGCGCGCCCAGGATCGACATCACGAAGCCATAGATCTTGGAGACGTTGGCGATCTGGTCCTTGGTGAACCCGAGGTCGATGTAGAAGGGGTTCGCCATGACACCCATGGCGATGTCGGACAGGCGGAACAGGCCGATGAACAGCAACAGCACGACGGCCGTCCAGCCGTAGCGCGCGAAGAAATCGACGAACGGGCAGACGATGGCGCCGTAGACGAAGACCAGCGCCCGGCGCACCCAATCGGGCAGATGACCGAGGCGGCCGGCGAAATTCGCCACCTTGCCCTCGAGCTCGCGTGTGTCCGCCGCGGTTCGGCGCTCGGGTTCGGAGATGACGAGCGTGGTGAGGATGCCGACGAGGCCGAGTGCGGCCATGGTCTGGTAGGCCGCAGTCCAGGACACGAACTCCGCGATGTAGAGCGCGCCCGCGCCGGCCGCGAGCACGGCGATGCGGTAGCCGAGCTGGTAGGTGGCCGCGGTGGCACCCTGCAGGCTCGCGTCCGTCGCCTCGATGCGGAAGGCATCGAGGGCAATATCCTGCGTCGCCGAGGAGAAGGCGACGAGCAGCGCGAAAGCCACCATCCACCAGAGATCGGTGCGCGGGTCGCAGAACGCCATGGCGAGCAGGCCGCCCGCGATGCCCGTCTGCGCCAGCAGCATCCATGCGCGACGGCGGCCGAGCCAGCGCGTGAGCAGCGGCAGCGGCACGCGGTCGACGACCGGCGACCACACGAACTTGAATGAGTAGGTGATGCCGATCCAGCTCACGAAGCCGATGGCAGTGCGGCTGATGCCGAACTCGCGCAGCCAGGCGGAGAGCGTGGAGAAGACCAGCAGGAACGGCAGACCGGCCGAGAAGCCGAGGAACAGGAGCTGGACGACCCGCGGATGGCCGTAGGTGGCCAGCGCCTCGCGCCAGCTTCGGTCACGCGAGTTCGATGTCTTCGTCATGTCCCTCTCCGCCCCCGTATGACGCGGGCGGAGAGGGC
>RGPT01000180.1 GCA_010032545.1 Alphaproteobacteria bacterium | reverse complement strand
CCGCCACCGAGGCGGTGTTGACCACGGCGCCGCTGCCCTGGCGGATCATTTCCGGCAGGACGTGGCGCAGCCCCAGGAACACGCCCTTCACATTGACGCCGATCACGGCATCGAACATTGCCTCGTCATATTCCGACCACGACGCGGGCACCGCGCTGCGCGAAGGCCACGGAGGCCGCGCGGCCGATCCCGTTGCCACCGCCCGTAATCAGGGCAACCTTTCCGGTGAAATCCATCTTGCTTGTCCCTCTTGTCTTGATCGCCGCGTCCGATGTTTCGGGAAGTCTAGCATCGGTGGCCGTCGTGACCATCCCTGTCGCCGATATGCCAAGACATCCCGCCCGGAGCGCACAAATCCGCGCTATACTTCCGGCGATGCCCAGGATTTCTCGCAGCCCAGGATCGACGCCGCGATGACAATGATCGATTCATTCCGGAAGAGTGCTTCCGCGGAGCTGCCGCCGTCCGACATGGGGCCTTCCCTGCAGGCGCTGTGGTGGCTCCTTCGTGGCGACTGGACGCGTGCCCATGAATGCGTCCAACAGCACGAAGGCGAGCCCGATTGCGATCGGGTCCATGCGCATCTGCATCGCCAGGAAGGCGATCTGGCGAACGCAGGATACTGGTACCGGCGCGCCGGCACGACAGCGCCGACATCGTCGCTCGAGGAAGAATGGGAGCTGCTGGCGACCGAGATGCTGGCGCGAAGGTAGCCGGTGCAATGGCCGTGAAGCAGAAGCCGGGTAGAAAGCCCCGGAAAAGCCGCGCCGCGCGCGCCGAGCCTGGACCTCGACGGCAACCCCGTGCCCGGGCGCCCCGGCCGCCTCCGCTGACGCTCCGGCAGGAGCTGCTGCTGCTTGCCCGCGGCGGCGCGCGGTCGGTGCGGCAGGCCTTCCTGGCGCTGCTCGTCATCGGTTCCATCGCCGGCCTCGCGTTCGTCGCCTGGTCGCTTCGGCCGATTCCGAGTTACGCGTCGGAGGACGTGACGGCGGGCTCGCCCTTCGACGTTACCTTTCGGGTGGAGAACAGGAATCCCTGGTTTGCCCTGTCGAACCTTCGGATCAGCTGTGTCGTGGCCCACGTCCGGGCCTCGGGGATGGAGCCGACCATGATCGGCGCCAACGACGTGCGGCTTCCGGCTGGTCCTGCCTCGGGGCTCGAACCTGGTGCCGCCGGCACCTTCGCCTGTCCCTTCCGGACGCTGATCGGGCATCCAGTCAACGACGATCCGGGCATCGCCCAGCGGGCGGAAATCTACTTTCGAAGCGAATACGACCTGCCGCTGTTCGGCTCTTTCCGGATCACCGACAACAGCGCCCGCTTCTTCCTCAATACCCGTCTGCTGCCGCCGCGGTGGACCAGCAAGCCGGCGGGGTGAGGCTGCGACGGCTACCGGGGCGCAAACCGGTGGCGGAAGGTGCAGCTCGGCGCGCCCGGCATGATCGTCTGGGCGCGGTCGAGACTAACCTCGCCTTTGCCGGCCGCGGCGACATCGAAATCTGCCTCGCAGATCAGCAGCGCGCCCAGCTCGGGTTCGCCGAGCGCGCGGAAGAACTCGGCGAAGCGGCAGCGCGTCACGTCCAGGTCCAGCGCCTCCTTGTCCTTGCCGAGTTCCGTCCGCAACGTGCGGAGCACCGGCACCAGGACGTGGGCCTGCATCCGGACCTTGTCCAAAAGCGACAGCTCTCTCGGGCGAACGTCGCGGGGATTGCCGCATGCCATGGCAACGGCTGAGCAATAAGCGGGGCGGAGACGAACTCACAGCCTCGCTGGCGGACAGGGCGGGATTCGAACCCGCGGTGGCTGTTACACCACGCACGCTTTCCAAGCGTGTGCCTTAAACCGCTCGGCCACCTGTCCGGGGAGCGCGGTCGGCCGCTCTTATAGCGCGACCCTCGCGGTGGGCAACGGCATCTTCCCCCGGACGGTCGCCTTGGCTAGGGTGCCAGCCGCCATACGGGGGAGTAATGGTAGTGTTTCGCGTACTGGGTTGGCTGCTGCTGGCAATGGCCGTTGCGGCGGTCGTGCACGACGGCCTCGCCTGGTGGGCGGAAGGCTCCTTCCATCTGTTGGGGTTCGGCGACCTGTGGTCGCACCTGGATGCCCGTTCGCTGGCCGACACGCAAAGTGCGATTCAGAGACATCTCTCGGCGATGCTGTGGAGCGGGGTCGCACGACCCGTGCTGATGGTGCCGGTCCTGCCGGTCTTCGTGGTCCTGGGTCTCGTCTGCCTGTGGCTGGGCGATCGGAGTGGTCGCCAGAGCGAGCCCGGCTTCTTCATCGGCTCGCGTCCGCCCCGGCGCCGGCGCAGCCGCGGGCTCGGCGTCGCCGCCGTAGCACTTGGCCAGCACGTCCTTGCGCATCGGGCTGATCGTCTCGCGCGCGACCACGCGCCCGCCGATCGCGGCCTGGATGGCGATCTTGAAGAGCTGGCGCGGGATCAGGTCCTTCAGCCGCTCGCACAGTGCCCGGCCGCGGCTTTCGGCGGCGTTCTTGTGCACGATCATCGACAGCGCATCGACCGGCTCGGAATTCACTAGGATGGCGAGCTTCACCAGCTCGCTCTCCTCGTAGCCGTCCATCTCGTAATCGAAGCTCGCATAGCCGCGCGTCATCGATTTCAGCCGGTCGTAGAAGTCGAACACGACCTCGTTCAGCGGCAGGCGATAGATCGCCATGGCGCGCGTGCCGGCGTAGGTGAGCTCGATCTGCTGGCCGCGGCGGTCCTGGCAGAGCGTCAGCACGGAGCCCAGATGCTCGTCGGGCGTGATGATCGTGGCCTTGATCCACGGCTCCTCCATCGACTCGATCTTCATCGGGTCGGGATAGTCGGCCGGATTGTGCAGTTCCATCGACGAGCCGTCGGTCATCTTCACCTTGTAGACGACCGAAGGTGCCGTCGTGACGAGGTCGAGATTGAACTCGCGCTCCAGCCGCTCCTGCACGATCTCGAGATGCAGCAGGCCCAGGAAGCCGCAACGGAAGCCGAAACCCAGTGCCGCGCTGGTCTCGGCCTCGAAATGGAAGGACGAGTCGTTGAGGCGGAGCTTGGAGAGCGACTCGCGCAGCGTCTCGAACTCGGCGGCATCGGCGGGGAAGAGACCGCAGAACACCACAGGCACGCTGGGCTTGAAGCCGGACAGCATCTCGGTCGCGGGCTTGCGGTCGTCGGTGATGGTGTCGCCCACCTTGCAGTCGGCGATGGTCTTGATGCCGGCGATGATGAAGCCTATTTCGCCCGGGCCCAGTTCCGCCACGTCGGTGGCCTTCGGCGCGAAGACTCCGACCTTGTCGAGATCGTACGCCGCGGCGGCCGCCATCATGCGGATCTTCAGGCCTTTCTTCAGCACACCGTCCTGCACGCGCACCAGCGTGACGACGCCGAGGTACGGATCGTACCAGCTGTCGACCAGCAGGGCCTTCAACGGCGCCTCGCGGCTGCCCTTGGGCGCCGGCAGGCGCTTCACCATGGCCTCGAGCAGGTCGTCGATGCCGAGGCCGCTCTTGGCCGAGACCATGACGGCTTCGGATGTATCGATGCCGACCACGTCCTCGATCTCCTTGCACACCCGATCGGGATCGGCCGACGGCAGGTCGATCTTGTTCAGGACCGGGATGATCTCGTGGTTCACTTCGATCGCGTGGTACGCGTTCGCGAGCGTCTGCGCCTCGACGCCCTGGCTGGCATCGACCACCAGCAGCGAGCCCTCGCAGGCGGCGAGAGAACGGCTGACCTCATAGGCGAAGTCGACGTGGCCGGGCGTGTCCATCAGGTTCAGGACGTAGGTCTTGCCGTCCTTGGCCTTGTAGTTGAGGCGCACGGTCTGCGCCTTGATGGTGATGCCGCGCTCGCGCTCGATATCCATCGAATCGAGCATCTGGTCGTGGAACTCGCGTTCGCTCACCGCGCCACAGGCCATCATCAGCCGGTCGGCCAGTGTGCTCTTGCCGTGGTCGATATGGGCAATGATCGAGAAATTGCGGATCAACGACAGGTCGGTCATTTCACTTGAACTCTAACCACGCAACACGGCGCCGGTCGCCTTGGTGACGGCGGCGACGATCTTGGCCGAAACCGCCTCGATCTCCGCGTCGGTGAGCGTGCGCTCGACCGGTTGCAGGGTGACGGCGATGGCGATCGACTTCTTGCCTTCGGGCACGCCCTTGCCGGCGTACAGGTCGAACACCCGGGCGCCCGCGATCAGCGCTTTGTCGGCGTTGCGTGCGGCGCGGACGAGCTTTTCGGCCTCGATTGCGGCATCAACGAGGAAGGCGAAGTCGCGCTCGACCGGCTGGAAGGCCGAGAGTACGAGCTTCGCCCGCGCCTTGGTCGCTTTGGCTTTGGGCGGCGGTGGGGCGTCGAGGAACACTTCGAAGGCGGCGACCGGACCTTTCAGGTCGGCAGCCGCGGCGATCTCGGGATGGAGCTCGCCGAAATGTGCCATGACGCGGTCGCCGAGCTTGATCGCGCCGGAACGGCCGGGGTGATACCAGTCCGGCGCGCCTGCTTGCGCGGACATGTTCTCGACCGGCGCTCCGATGCCAGCCAGCACGGCCAACGCATCGGCCTTGGCGTCGAAGGCGTCGACCATGCGGGCAGGGCCCGCCCAGTTTCGCGGCACGGCCATGTTGTGGCGCAGGCCCGCAGCCACCGTGCGTTGACCAGCGGGCGTCGCATCCTTGTACTGCGGGCCCACCTCGAACAGCGCCGGATCGGAAAGGCCGCGCGCCTCGTTGCGCGACGCCGCTTCGATCAGGTTGGGCAGGATCGAGGGCCGCATGGTGTCGAGCGTGGCGTCGATCGAGTTGAGCAGCCTGAGGTCCGCGCCACCGCCGCCGAAACGTTCGGCCTGCTTCCGCGGCAGGAACGACCAGGTCACGGCTTCGTTCAAGCCGCGCGATGCCAGGGCGCGGCGCGCCTGAGGCACGCGCCGCTGCATCGGGTCGCGGGCGGGCTGCGAGGTCGCGCTCAAGCGCGGCAAAGACGTCGTGGGAATGCGGTCGAAACCCCAGACGCGGGTGACTTCCTCCACCAGGTCGGCCTCGCCCACGATGTCGGGGCGCCACGACGGCACCGTCGCGGTCCACGGTCCGGTGCCGCCGAGGCCGAAGCCGAGCTTGCCCAGGATGTCGACGGTGTTCTTCGCCGGCACGTCGATGGCGGTCAGCGTCTTCACCCGGTCGGTGCGCAGGGTGTAGGTGCGCTCCCAGTCCGGCATGACGCCGCTTTCGGTAATCTCGCTTGCCTCGCCGCCGCAGAGGTCCAGGATCAGGCGCGTGGCGATATCGACACCCCACTGTACCGACTGCGGATCGATACCGCGCTCGAAGCGGTAGCGCGCGTCGGACTGGATGCCGAGCTTGCGGCCGGTGGCGGCGACCTTGATCGGCGTGAAGTAGGCAACCTCGAGGAACACTTCGGTCGTGTCGTTCTGCACGCCAGTCTCTTCGCCGCCCATCACGCCGCCGATGCCATGGACCGCCTTCGAATCGGCGATCACCGACACCGACGGATCGAGCGCATAGGTCTTGCCGTCGAGCGCCAGGACTTGCTCGCCCTGGCGGGCCTGGCGCATGACGAGGTCGCCGGCAAGCTTGCGCGCATCGAACACATGCAGTGGCCGGTTGAGGTCGAACGTTACCAGGTTGGTGATATCGACCAGAGCGGAGATCGGCCTCAGTCCAACGGCCTTCAGGCGTCGCTGCAGCCAGTCGGGGGAGGGTCCGTTCTTCACGCCGCGGAAATGGCGGCCGGCGACGATGGGGCAGGGGCTGTCGGGCCTCGCTTCGTAGCCGTGCGTCCATTTGATCGGGGTCGGGTAGGTGCCTTTCACGCGCTCGGCCTTGAACGGCCTCAGCGTGCCGAGGCCCGACGCGGCGAGGTCGCGTGCGATGCCATGCACGCCCAGACAGTCGCCGCGGTTGGGCGTCACCTTGATCTCGATCACCGCGTCGTCGAGGCCCAGCGCTTCGGCCGCCGGCGCACCCGTCTTGGCGTCCGCCGGCAGGTCGATGATGCCGCTATGATCGTCGCCCAACTGCAGCTCGCGCGATGAGCAGAGCATGCCATTGCTCTCCTCGCCGCGAATCTTGCTTGTCTTCAGCGTCATGTCGGTGCCGGGGATGTAGCTTCCGGTCGGCGCGAAGACGCCCTTCATGCCCGTCCGCGCATTCGGCGCGCCGCACACGACCTGCACGACGCCGGCACCGGTGTCGACCTTGCAGACCCGCAACCGGTCGGCGTTGGGATGCTGCACGGCCTCGACCACGTAGCCCACGACGAAGCCCTTCAGGGATTCGGCCGGGTTGGTGATGCCCTCGACCTCGAGACCGAGCATGGTCAGCGCATCGCGCACCTCGACAAGCGTCGCGCCGGTGTCGAGATGCTCCTTGAGCCAGGAGAGTGTGAATTTCATCGCACGCTCTCCAGCGCGGAAAAGCCGTAATGGCGCAGCCAGCGCAGATCGGAGTCGAAGAAGCTGCGCAGGTCGGGAATGCCATACTTCAGCATGGCGATGCGGTCGATGCCCATGCCGAAGGCAAAACCCTGGTAGATCGCGGGATCGAGCCCGCAACTGGCGATCACGTTGGGATGCACCATGCCGGAGCCCAGGATTTCCAGCCACGAATCGCCCGCGCCGATCCTGAGTTCGCCGCCCTTCCACGAACAGCCGATATCGACCTCGGCCGATGGCTCGGTGAACGGGAAGTAGGAGGGGCGGAAGCGCAGCGGCAGGTCGTCGACCTCGAAGAAGGCGCGGCAGAAGTCGACCAGGCAGCCCTTGAGGTGCCCCATGTGCGTGGTGCGGTCGATCACCAGCCCCTCGACCTGATGGAACATCGGCGTGTGGGTGGCGTCGCTGTCGATGCGGAAGGTGCGGCCGGGCACGATGATGCGCAGCGATCCGCCGTCGGCCAGCCGCCTCTGCACGTCCTTGTTCAGCATCGTCCGCGCCTGCACGGGAGACGTATGCGTGCGCAGCACCATCGGCGTGCCGTCGGCGCGCGGCGGCAGATAGAACGTATCCTGCATCTGCCGCGCCGGATGATCGGGCGGAATATTGAGCGCGGTGAAGTTGTGCCAGTCGTCCTCGATATCCGGGCCATCGGCCCAGGTGAAGCCCATCTCGCCGAAGATCGCCGCGACCTCGTCCATGACCTGGCCGATCGGATGCAGGCTGCCCTGGCCCTCGGGGCGTGATGGCAGGCTGGTGTCGACCTTCTCTGACGCGAGACGGGCGGCCAGCGCCGACGAGGACAGCGCGCCCTTGCGCGCATCGAGAGCAGCCTCGATCTCGCCCTTCAACTCGTTGACCTTGGCGCCGAAGTCGCGCCCAGCGCCTCGCTGCGTATGGTCGAAAGATCACTCATCCGTCGCTCTCTCCGAACCGAACACGAAAAAAGGGAGCCTGCGGTCCAGGCTCCCTCTTTGCTTTCTCCGTCCGTTGCGCCGTCTTGCGACGCCACGAACTTACTTGAGGGCGGCCTGGGCCTGTTCGACCAAAGCCTTGAACGCCGCCGGCTCCCGCACGGCGAGATCGGCCATGACCTTGCGGTCGACCTCGATCCCGGCCTTCAGGATGCCGTTCATGAACTGCGAGTAGGTGAGACCGTGCTCGCGGGTCGCGGCGTTGATGCGCTGGATCCAGAGACCGCGGAACGCTCGCTTCTTGTTGCGGCGATCGCGGTAGGCGTACTGCAGGCCCTTCTCGACCTTCTCGATGGCAACGCGGAACGCCGCATTCGAGCGGCCGCGATAGCCCTTGGCGAGCTTGAGGACCTTCTTGTGACGAGCGTGTGCAGGCACGCCCCGCTTGACGCGTGACATGGTCTACCTCTCGTACGGGAAGAAGTTGCGCTTGATGATCCGCGTGTCCGGCTCGGACACCAGGGTCATCCCGGTCTGCTGGCGCAGGAAGCGGTTGCCCCGCTTGCTCATGCCATGCCGCTTGCCGACGACGCCATGCTTTACTTTGCCGGAGGCCGTGAAGCGAAAACGCTTCTTGGCCCCGCTCTTCGTCTTCATCTTGGGCATTTTTGTTCCTTTTCAAAGGGTTAGCGCCGAGGCGCAGGTCCCGGCCCCCTATCGAAACAAGGGGCCGAAAAGTCCTTACAAAGCAGCCGAGGCAATGCCCTTATTGGCCAGGCCACTCGAAGGAACGGGGCTTATAGCGATGCGGCCCAGTCCGTGCAAGCGTGCGGGGAGCGGGCAAAACGGCCCATTTGAGGGAATTTTCGCATGAAACTGGCTGGCAAAGTGGCGTTGGTGACGGGTGCGCAGCAGGGGATAGG
>RGPT01000179.1 GCA_010032545.1 Alphaproteobacteria bacterium | reverse complement strand
CTGCATGCCGAGAGTCGTGGCGGCATTGACCGCCACGGCAACGGCCGCCGTGCCGATTGCGACATGCGCCGAGGGTTCGCCGACGGCGTAGACCAGCAACGGCACGGCGAGAATCGACCCGCCGCCGCCGATCAGTCCGAGCACCAGACCGATCAGGCTTCCCGAGGCCAGCGCGACCGCCGAAGCGAACATCAGGCGAGTGCCGTCCGCGTCGCACGGTTCCACGGCATCAAAGCCAGCAGCTTGGCCATGCCGCACCAGCCGCTGATGCCGGCGAACATCAGGCCGGCGCCGACGAAGGCCGAGAGGCCGAGGAAGGCCGGCGCTACCCAAACGCCCAGGATCACGCCCAGAAACACCAGGCCCCCGGCCGTGATCTGGACTTGGCGCATGATCTCGATCGGCTGGCGGGTGTCGGTGGTCACGGGCAGCCCGGCCTTCTTCCAGGCCTCGATGCCTCCTTGCAGAAGATAGGCATCGCAGCCCGCCGCCTGGGCGAGTCTTCCCGCATTGGCTGCCGTACGCGCGCCGGAGCGGCAGTGGAAGACAACCGCGTTCGATTTCGCGCCGTCGATCGCGGACAGCCTGGAGAGCGCATTGTGACGAGAACCCGGGACGTGCTCGCGGGCACGTTCGTCGGCCTCGCGGACATCCACGAGGATGGCGCCTTCGTCGATCAGGCGCTTGGCCTGGGCCGCATCGATGGAGGGAAGGGTCATATCGTACTCCTTTTGAACGGACGTGGATCAGGTCTGGCAATAGAGCCGATGCAGGGTGGCGAGCAGGGTTTCCACCCGCGGGTCGGCGATGCGGTACCAGATCGTCTGGGCGTCGCGACGGAAGGCCACGATCCCGTCGTCACGCATCCGGGCGAGATGCTGCGACAGCGCCGACTGCGACAGGTCGACGTCGGCGGCCAGCGAACCGACCGTGGCTTCGCCCACCTCCACCAGCTTGCAGAGAATGAGCAGCCGGCGGTCGTTGGCGAGGGTGCGCAACAGGTCGGCGACTTCGCCGGCCTTGGCTTGCAGCGCGCGGGGATCGATGCGGGTGGACATGTTTTTCATATTAGATGTTACTAAATTAGTTTATGCTAATATATTTGTCAAGGTGCAGCCTTGGAGAATGACATGCCCTCGCAACCGGTCATCGACGCCTTCTTCGATCCCGCCACCTTCACCATCACCTACTTGGTCGGCGATGCCGCCTCGTGCCGGGGCGCGATCATCGATCCGGTGCTCGACTACGATCATCGCTCCGGCAAGGCCACGACCAGTTCGGCCGACCGCGTGCTCGCCAGGGCCGAGGAGCGCGGCCTGAAGGTCGACTGGATCCTGGAGACGCACGCGCACGCCGACCACCTCACGGCGGCCCCGCTGCTCAAGGCGAGAACCGGCGCCCAGGTGGTGATCGGCGAGCACATCCGCGAGGTCCAGGCGACCTTCGCCAAGGTGTTCAACGCCGCCGACGTGAGCGGCGACGGCCGCGAGTTCGATCGACTGGTGCGCGACGGCGAGCGCCTGCCGCTGGGGTCGCTCGAGATCGAGGTCATGCACCTGCCCGGCCATACGCCGGCCGACGTCGCCTATCGGATCGGCGACGCGGTGTTCGTGGGCGACACGATCTTCATGCCCGACTACGGCACCGCGCGCGCCGACTTCCCTGGCGGCGACGCCGCGCAGCTCTTCCGGTCGATCCAGCGGCTTCTGGCCCTGCCGCCCGCCACCCGTCTGTTCATGTGTCACGACTACAAGGCCCCCGGGCGGGACAACTACGCCTGGGAAACCACGGTCGCCGCCGAGCGCGCTCACAACATTCACGTCCATGAGGGCATCGACGAAGCCGCCTTCGTCGCCCTGCGGACAAAGCGCGATTCGACCCTCCCGGCGCCGGTGCTGCTGCTGCCGTCGGTACAGGTGAACATCCGCGCCGGCCACCTGCCGCCGCCCGACTCCAATGGCGTCAGCTACTTGCGGATCCCGATACGGCTCACCGTCTGACGTTGGCGTACCGTCTCTCCGTCGGCTAGCATGCCGGCCAACGGAGGAAACAAATGAAAGCGACAATGAAGGCCGTCCTCGCGGGTGCTTTGCTCCTGCTCGCGGCCGAAGCGAATGCCCAGGCCTGGCCCAACAAGCCGATCAAGCTCGTGGCGCCCTACCCACCCGGCGGACAGACCGACGTGGTCTCGCGCTACTTCGCCGAGAGGCTTTCGGGCGTGCTCGGGCAGCAGGTGATCGTCGAAAACAAGGCCGGCGCCCAGGGCATGGTCGGCGCCGAGATCGTGAAGAACGCCGCACCCGACGGCTACACCTTCCTCTACGTCAACTCGTCGATGATGTGCATCAATCCGGTCGTCTACAAGAAGCTGCCGTACGACGGCTTCAAGGACTTCGTGCCCGTGACGCAGCATGGCCTGGCCCCCCTGATGATGGTGGTGCCGCCGACGCTCGGACCGAAATCGGTCAAGGAGTTCGTCGTCTGGGCGAACGAGCGCAAGGGCAAGGTCAACTTCGCCTCGTTCGGCACCGGCTCGTCCTCGCACATCTGGGGCGAGATGCTGAACCAGGCCGAGAAGCTCGACATGACGCACGTGCCCTACAAGGGCGCGGCCCCGGCGATCCAGGACACGCTGGCCGGCCACATCCCCATGACCATCCAGGATCTCGCCGCCGGCGGCCCTTCGATCATGGCCGGCAAGCTGACGCCGATCGCCATCACCTCGGCACAGCGCTGGCCGCGCCTGCCCGACGTGCCAACCTTCAAGGAAGCCGGCTACGACATCGCATTGTCTGGCTGGAACGCCATCCTGGCGCCGGCCGGTACGCCCCCGGAGATCGTCGAGCGCATGAGCAGCGAGATCCGCAAGCTGGTGCAGACCCCCGAAGGCAAGGAACGCCTGCTCGACATGGGCCTGATCGCGACGGGTACGACTTCGGCCGAGCTGACGGAAATCATGAAGACAGGCTGCGCCGCCTGGGCCGACGCGGTGAAACGGGCCGGCGTCGAGCCCGAATGACCTAGGTCAAGGCCCCGGCCCGGTGGTCATGCGACCTCTCGCGCATGACTGCACGGATCCTGATCCTCAACGGCCACCCCGATCCTGTCCGCAAGGGGCTCTGCCACGCGCTGGCCGACGCCTACGGCGCCGGCGCGGTCGAGGGCGGCCATGAGATGCGGCGCCTCGACATCGCGACGCTCGACTTCGGCTTCGTTCATTCGCAGGCCGAGTTCGAGAACGGCGGTGCACCGGCCGACATCGAAGCAGCCCAGGCGTCGATCAAATGGGCGAGCCATGTGGTTGTGATCTTTCCACTGTGGCTGGGCGACGTGCCTGCCGTGCTAAAGGCCTTCCTCGAACAGACGCTGCGGCCGGGCTTTGCCTATGCTTACCGGCCCAGCGGCTTTCCCGAGATGTTGCTGAAAGGGCGGTCTGCGCGCGTCGTGGTCACCATGGGAATGCCCGCCCTCGTCTATCGCTGGTACTTCCGTGCCCACGGGCTGAAGAATCTCAAACGCAACATCCTGCGTTTCGTGGGCTTTTCTCCGGTCCGCGACACGATGCTCGGCAGCGTCGGAACGCGCAGCAAAGAGAAAATCTCGAGTTGGTTCGACGACATGAAAGCGCTCGGCCGCCGGTCGGCTTGAACTATCGTCCGCCGAGCTTTGCGAGCGCCGCCGCGATCGCCTCGCGGGTCTCCGCCGGCTGTTCGGCGATCGCCCGGGCGATCAGATCGAGCTGGCCTCGCAATGTATGTGCCTGGTCGATGAGATCGATAACCATCTCGACCGTCTCGTCGTCGAGGCCGAGATCGGTCGTCAGTTCGGCCAGCAGCTGCGTGCGCGCGACGTCGATGCTCTCGAATGTCCATACGTCCGCACTACCGCCAGGCCGCAGCAGCCCGCGCGCCACCCAGCGCTCGACGTGGACGGTCGTCAGGCGGCCATGTTGACGCAGCAGTTCGTCGAGGCTCGTCATGTGAACCGCTCCATCTCCTTGCGTGGATCATGTGTGCGGCCGGCTTCCCAGCCCTCCAGGAATTCCTTGAGCTTGTCGTCCGGCAGATCGGGCAGCACGAGCTTGAGCTTCACATACTGGTCGCCACGCTGGCCCGACTTGCGATCGAGCAGGCCACGGCCCTTGAGCCTGAGCGACGTTCCGGCGTTCGAACCCGCCGGAACGTTCAGCATCACCGCCCCGCCGACGGTCGGCACGCGGACCTTGCCGCCCAGGGCTGCTTCGGCAAGCGTGACCGGCAACTCGATGTGTATGTCGCTGTCGCGCGGCTGGAAGAACGCATGCGGCTCGACATGGATCTCGACATAGGCGTCGCCAGCCGGCTGGCCCTGGCTGCCGGGCATGCCCTGCCCCTTCAGCCGCAGCGTCTGGCCATCCGTCGTGCCTTCGGGGACGTCGATGTCGAGCGTCTTGCCGTCGGGCAGGGTGACCCTCTGCTTGCCGCCGCGCGCGGCCACCAGGAACGGCACGCGCAGACTGTAGGTGACCGGCATGCCGCCCATGTCGAAGCCCCCGCCGCCATGGCCACGTCGAGCGCCGAACATCTCGGAGAAGATGCCGCCCATATCGACAAACGATTCGTGTGCGCCGGCCCGCTCGTACTTGCCGCCGAAGCCGCCGGGACCGGCCTGGTCGCGGTAGAATCCGCGAGGCGGCACGTCCTGCCCGGTGGCGTCGATTTCGCCCGCGTCGAAGCGACGCCGCTTCTCGGCGTCCGAAAGCAGGTCGTTGGCCTGGCTGATCTCCTTGAACCTGGCCTCCGCGGTTTTGTCGCCGGGATTGAGATCGGGATGGTGCTTTTTGGCGAGCGAGCGGAAGGCCTTTCGGATGTCGTCATCCGAGGCAGTCCTTGGAACGCCCAGTACTGAATAAGGGTCGGTCATACCTCTATAAATGTGTGTGAATTACCGTCTCGCAAGGACGGAGCAGACTCCCCTGCTCCTAAGGTGCGTCCCTGGAACCTCCTGCTTGCGGGCCAATGGGCCCGCATAAAGTCATACATTGGGAATAATTATAGTTCCCGCAACGAATACCCACAAACCACAAAGTGACAACTTCATTATAAATATCAATAGCTTAAGGCAAGAAAGTCTACGTTGCCCCCGCCTGAGTGTATTCGCAGTCCGACTGAAACCACGATTGACCGTCGAACCGGCTTTGATACTGTTCCGACCGGGCACAATGACAGCGGCAGAAGCGTTGCTGGCGTTGTTGAAAAACGAGCTTGGGGCTCGTGTGTGGGAACGATGGTGGTCGTTCCGTAGTGGGTAGGTAAAGACATGTTCCGTTCGCAACTCGGCACTGCTGTGCCTGGCGCGGCGTACCTTGACGCATATCGTGGCGTACCGCCCCTGGATTTGGATGTCCTCGGCGAGACGATCACGAGGCGCTTCGCAGCGATTGCCGCAAAGGCTGCGGGTAGCATTGCCGTCGTTCAAGGTAACGAAACTGTGACGTACGCCGATCTCGACCGGCGTTCCAACCAGCTTGCCCGCGTTCTGCGCCAGCGAGGCATCGATGTCGGCAGTCTTGTCGCCCTCCATGCCGGACGCTCGATCGCGTCCCTGGTGTCCATTCTGGCGATCCTCAAGGCAGGGGCTGCCTATTTGCCGTTGGACACTTCGGCGCCCGTTGCTTACCTCGACCGACTCCTGCGCGAGTGCGACGCCGATCTCGTTCTTTGCGCCGGCACACCGGCCGCCGACCTTCCGGTCATGGCACTGCACCTCGACACGGCGATGGCCGCGGCTGGACGTGAGTCCTGGTCGCCTCTCCCGGAAAGCGCCAGTTCGAGCGATATTGCCTACATCATGTATACGTCCGGTTCGACCGGCCGGCCCAAAGGCGTCATGGTTCCCCGCCGTGCCGTCGCGCGGCTTGTCATCGACCAGACCTACGCACACTTCGGGCCTGACGAGGTCTTCCTCCACAGCGCGCCACTCGCCTTCGATGCCAGCACCTTCGAAATCTGGGGCGCACTCCTGCATGGAGCCCGCCTGGTGATCGCCGGGAACGAGCACAGTTCCCTGCAGTCCCTTGGCGAGACAATCAGCGGCAACGGCGTCACGACCGCCTGGTTCACTGCCGGCCTCTTCCATTTGCTCGTCGACCACCAACCCGAGGCGCTGCGGGGGCTTCGCCAGATTGTGGCCGGCGGGGACGTGCTCTCGCCGACCCACGTCATGCGTGCGCAGGCAGCACTCCCGGACTGCCAGTTCATCAATGGCTACGGGCCGACGGAGAACACGACCTTCACCTGCTGCTATAGAATTCCGCGCGACGGTTGGAGCGGCGGACCGGTGCCGATCGGCACGCCCATCCATGGCACCTATGTCCGCTTGCTCGACGACAACATGAACGCGGTCGCCGACGGTCAGATCGGCATGCTCTACACCGGTGGCATCGGCCTGTCGTCGGGCTATCTCGGCGACGCCCCGCGCACTGCCAAGCAGTTCCTGCCCGATCCCGAGCTTGTCGGCGCCACGCTTTATTGCACGGGTGATCTGGCGCGCCGCCGGCCGGACGGAAATTTCGATTTCATCGGCCGGCGCGACCGCCAGGTGAAGATCGACGGAAAGCGCATCGATATTTGCGAGATCGAAGAAGCCCTGCGACACACCAGCGGCATTTCGGACGCGTTTGTCGTGGCGACCAGAAACAGCGACGGCACGCCGTGCTTGACGGGCTATGTCAAGCCCAGCCCCGGCGCCCACGAAATGACGGTGCTGGAATCGGCGGCAAGGAACAGCCTGAAGAAGACGTTGCCGGCGCAGATGCATCCATCGCAGATCCTCGTCGTCCACGAGTTCCCGTTGACCCTGAACGGCAAGGTCGACGCGGCACGTCTGCCGGCAGCAGTGCCACATCCTGTATCGACGACAGGAATTGCCATGAACGAAACCGAACGGGCGCTGGTTGATATCATTTCGGGCGTCCTCGGCAGACCCAGCATCGACCTGCATACCAACTTCTTCGATCTCGGCGCGACCTCGCTGAAGCTGATGCAGGCCCATGCGGCGATCGCGCGGCGCTGGCCCGGGGTCGACGTCATCGCGCTCTTCCAGCATTCCAACATTCAGGCGCTTGCCCGCAACGTCGAAGGCACGAAGGTGCCCGTGAACACTCTGGCCATTCGCAGGGGACAACACCAAGCAGAGGCGTTGCGGCGGTTGCGGAAGCCTAGCCGGCTCAAATGAGCCTGCCCGAAGGCGCCATCGCGATTGTCGGTGTCGCCGGCAGGTTTCCCGGCGCCGACGATGTCGGCCGGTTCTGGCAGAACATGCGTGCCGGCGTCACGTCTATCGCACGCTTCACGGACGCCGAGCTCGAGGATTCGTTTCCTCCGTCCGTTCGCAACGATCCCAACTTCGTCCGGGCTCGCGCCATCTTGGAGAACGTGGGCGACTTCGACGCCGACTTCTTCGCCATGTTGCCCCGGCAAGCGGCCCTGACCGACCCACAGCACCGCCTGTTGCTCGAATGCGCCTGGGCCGCCCTCGAGGATGCGGGCTACGATTCCGCACGATATCCGGGCGCTATAGGCGTGTTCGCCGGATGCAGCATGGACACCTACCTGTTGACCAACGTGCTCACCGAGCGCCTCGACGCCGACAGGTTCGCCAGCGACTACCAGGTGGGTTCGTACGACACCCTGCTCGGCGCTCTTTCGGATACCCTGGCGACCCGCATCTCCTACAAGCTGAACCTGCGCGGACCGTCGATGACGGTCCAAAGCGCCTGCTCGACGTCTTTGCTTGCCGTCAACCAGGCCTGCCAAAGCCTGCTGCTGTACCAGTCGGACATGGCACTGGCCGGCGGCGCGTCGGTCACCTTCCCCCAGAAGCGCGGCTACATGCACCAGGACGGAGGCATGGTTTCGCGCGACGGCATCTGCCGCCCGTTCGATGATGCCGCCACCGGCACGATCTTCGGTGATGGCGCGGCGATGGTGCTGCTGAAGCGACTGGCGGACGCCATCGACGATGGCGACCACGTTTACGCCGTCATTCGCGGCAGTGCCGTCAACAACGACGGCAGCGACAAGGCCGGCTTCACCGCCCCCAGCAGCCGGGCACAGGCCGATGTCATCATCACGATCACATCCAGCTTCGCACCGATTCTTCTTTCCGGGCATATTCGCCCAGGAACCCATCTCGCTTGCATGGGGACCGACACTAAAGGGAAGCAGGAAGTAGAGGCGGCTCTTTTCCCACGCGCTCGGCTCTTTGCCGATGAGGTTGAACAGTCCGTCACCATCGGTGAGGCGCAGCACGCGGTGGCGCAGGGATTGA
>RGPT01000178.1 GCA_010032545.1 Alphaproteobacteria bacterium | reverse complement strand
TCTTGTCCACCGTGCCGTGATGGGCCGCTGCGATCGAGATCACGCCGTCGACCTTGGCGCCGCGCATCGCGGCGGCCAGGGACACCCAGGCACCGGCCGACTGCCCGGCGAGCAGGATCCGCCGATAGCCCATGTCGCGGGCCTTGCCCACGGCGGCGGCCAGCGCCGTGGCATCGCTCGCCCAGTCGCTGATCCACTCGCGATCGAAGCGATAGAGGTCGTAACCTGCCCGCGTGAAGCGGCCGACCCAGCTCTGGGGCGCGCTGTCGGTCGCGTTCTTGCCGGCCATGTAGCCGTGGCTCCACACGATCAGTCCGGAGGCGAGCTGCGGCCCCCGCATCGACCAATAGGGTTGGGGCCTCAACCGGCCGATGTCGGGCGCGTCGACCGCGCGCGCGGGCACGAGCTCGCGCCAATCCTGGCCGGTAACGGTATAGTTGTTCACCACGTGCAGCGTGCAGGGCGGATGGCCTTTTTCCTCGCAGCGCTTGATCGCTGAGGCGACGGCCCCGCCGGGGTCAGGGCCGCTGACGCCCGCCTGCCAGCTCGCGGTGCCGTCGGCGCCGACCACGAAGGCCCGGTGTGGCGCGAAGTTCTGGAATTCGGCGAAGCTGGAGGCCGCCGCACTGTTGAGCGACGGGGCGGAAGGTTTCGGCGCGGGCTGGGCCGCGGCGCCCTGGATGAGGTGCGCGACGATAACCGCTGCTGCAACGATCGTGAGCTTCATGCGTTGTCCTCTTCGGGGAGGTTACCATCCAGTCATGGGCAAGACCGCAATATTCACCTTTCTCGCGCTGCTCGCCGCGGCACCGTGTGGGGCGCAGACGGCCGCGCCGACTGCATCGGAGCCTGTCGTTGCCCAGGCCAGCTCCGAGCGTGTGCACGCCAATCCGACCCTTCAGTACATCCTGATCAAGGCCGTGGCGGCCCAGGTGATCGGCGTGGTCGACGCGCGGGCGCTGCCGGTTGAATCCGAGGGCTACAACCTGCTGAAGTACTGCTGGACGCCGGAAAATCTTCTCGGCGATTGGTCGGAGAACGCGGGCCTTACCGGACTAATGGTGGCACAGGCCCTCGAATCCTATTCATGGGCGCGTGATCTCGGCCGCGCCGGCTATCCCGCCTTGAGCGTTGCCGACGCAATCGGCCGTCATGAGGCGGCGCTGATTGCCGCCGGATTCACCGACGCGGCCCGTGACCACGCGCTCGACGCGCTGGTCGGAACACTGGAGGAAATCCGCCGTGGCGCACCGGGGGCGGCCAGAATACTCAAGGTCAATCGCTGCGGCCGGCAGATCCGCTCGCTTGCCCTCAACTACAAGACGGCCCCGGAGGGCGGCCGAGCGCGCTTCGTTCCCTACATCCTGCATCGGATCTGCAGTGCGCAGGACCTCGACCCCGACAATCCAGTACGCTGCGACTACTGGATGAATGCCAAGGCGGAAGGCCTGATGTCGTTCGCCGGCCCGATGGCCTACAGCGTGCGGTGGCCGGACGGCACGGTGGCGACCGGCCAGTTCGATCCCGACACCTCGCGCGCCGTCGGAATCGTAACGTTGCGCGAGCAGCCACTGAAGAAATAGAAGGCTGGTCTGGCGCCTACTTCGGCGCCAGCACCATGATCATCTGCCGGCCTTCCATGCGCGGCATCGATTCGATCTTTGTCAGCGGGTCCATCTCGCCGCGCACGCGGTTCAAGACCTGCAGGCCGAGTTCGGAATGGACCATCTCGCGGCCGCGGAAACGCAGGGTGACCTTCACCTTGTCGCCCTCGTCGATGAACCGCTTCATGGCGCGCATCTTCACTTCGTAGTCATGCTCGTCGATGTTGGGGCGCATCTTGATCTCTTTGACCTCGATGACCTTCTGGTGCTTGCGCGCCTCGTGAGCCTTCTTCTGCGCTTCGTACTTGTACTTGCCGTAGTCGGAAATCTTGGCGACCGGCGGAACCGCGTTGGGCGAGATCTCGATCAGGTCGAGACTGGCTTCCTCGGCCATCTCGATGGCCTCGCGGGTGCTGACGACGCCGACCATCTCGCCGTTCTCGTCGATCAGTCGGACTTGCGGCGACTTGATTTCGCCGTTGACGCGCGGACCCTCGCGGGTGGGCGCGCTCTGTTGAGCAGGTCTGGCTATGGCTTTCTCTCCTTCGTTGAAGCCCCCCTTCTTGCGATACGGCGGGGCGGGACGTGAAACCGCGGCCGCCCTAGAAGGGCGGCCGGGCCTCGGCTGAAAGTGTAGTGACGGCGGCCCCGAGTTCAAGGACCTCCTGCTTGTCCGAGCCGAGGCGGCGGATGGCGACCGTCCGGGCATCCACGTCGCGCCGGCCTACCGCGAGGATCAGCGGCACGTGCGCCAGCGAGTGTTCGCGGACCTTGTAGTTGATCTTCTCGTTGCTGAGATCGGTGGCGACCCGCATGCCGGCGGCACGGAGCGCATCGGCGACCTCGTTGGCATAACCGTCGGCGTCGCTCACGATCGTGACCACGACTGCCTGCGTCGGTGCCAGCCACAGCGGGAACCGGCCGGCGTAGTTCTCGATCAGGATGCCGATCATGCGCTCGAAGCTGCCGAAGATGGCGCGGTGCAGCATGACGGGCCGCCTGCGCGATCCGTCCTCGGCGATATAGCTCGCGTCGAGCCGGTCGGGCAGCACGAAGTCGACCTGCAGCGTGCCGCACTGCCAGTCGCGGCCGATGGCGTCGCGCAGCACGAATTCCAGCTTTGGCCCGTAGAAGGCGCCTTCGCCGGGATTGAGGACGACGTCGAGGCCGGCCGCCTTCGAGGCCGACAGGAGCGCGCCCTCGGCCTGGTCCCACACCGCGTCGGTGCCGGCGCGCACCGGTGGCCGGTCGGAGAATTTCACGAAGTAGTCCGTGAAGCCCAGATCGCGATAGACCTCGTCCAGCAGCTTGCAGAAACGGATCGTCTCGCTCTCGATCTGGTCCTCCGTGCAGAAGATATGGGCGTCGTCCTGCGTGAAGTTGCGCACGCGCAGGATGCCGTGCAGCGCACCTGACGGCTCGAAGCGGTGGCACGAGCCCATCTCGGCCATGCGCAGCGGCAGCTCGCGGTAGCTGCGCAGGCCCACGTTGAAGATCTCGACGTGGCATGGGCAGTTCATGGGCTTCAGCGCGAAGATGCGCTGCGTCGGGTCGGCCATGAATTCGCGCAGGCCGTCCTCGTTCTCGCTGAGATACATGTTCTCGCGGAACTTCTCCCAGTGGCCCGACTCTTCCCACAGCTTGCGGTCGACGAGCTGCGGCGTCTTCACCTCGACGTAGCCGCCGGCCTCGAGCTTGCGCCGCAGATAACCCTCGAGCGTGCGCCAGAACGTCCAGCCCTTCGGGTGCCAGAACACCATGCCGGCGGCTTCTTCCTGCTGATGGAAGAGGCCCATCTCGCGGCCGAGGCGGCGATGGTCGCGCTTCTCGGCCTCCTCGATGCGCATGAGGTAGGCCTTCAGGTCCTTGTCCGAGAAGAAGGCCGTGCCGTAGACGCGCTGGAGCTGCGCATTGTTCTTGTCGCCGCGCCAATAGGCGCCCGACACCTTCGTGAGCTTGAATGCCTTGCCGAGCTTGCCCGTCGAGGGCAGGTGCGGGCCCAGGCACATGTCGAGCCAGTCGCCCTGCTTGTAGACCGAGATCACCTCGTCCTTGGGCAGCTCGTCGGCCCACTGGGCCTTGAAGCTCTCACCGTGCGTCTGGAAGTGCTCCCTGATCCTGGCGCGGTCCCAGACCTCGCGCACGATCGGCAGGTCGCGGTCGACGATCTCGCCCATCCGCTGCTCGATCCTGGCGAAGTCCTCCGACGAGAACGGCTCGGCGCGCACGAAGTCGTAGTAGAAGCCGTCCTCGGTCGCCGGGCCGAACGTGATCTGCGTGCCGGGGAAGAGCTCCTGGACGGCCTGTGCCAGCACGTGCGCCGCGTCGTGGCGCAGCAGTTCCAGCGCCGCCGGGTCCTTCGACGTCACGATGCCGATCCT
The DNA here is from genome assembly GCA_010032545.1 of Alphaproteobacteria bacterium. Taxonomy (GTDB): domain Bacteria; phylum Pseudomonadota; class Alphaproteobacteria; order Reyranellales; family Reyranellaceae; genus Reyranella. The sequence continues at coordinate 4,325 of RGPT01000178.1, read as the reverse complement.
GGCATCGCAGTCCACGACATGGGCGAGATCGACCATCTTGCCGTCGACGCGGAGCGCCAGTGCGGCCTTGGCAAGGCCAGGGCCGATGGAGGCGGCGATCTCTGCGCCGCTTACCGGTTTATCGAACGACCGGACCGAACCGTCCGGCAGGGAAACATTGATCATGACAACCACCAAAGGGAGGGAATCCGAACGCAGTCGAGCGGCCGACGCGGGGCGTCGGCGGATGCCGGCCGGGAAGCGGCACGAGTGCGCGCGCCCGGCCGGATCAAGTTCGGTCGGTGGTGGATGTCGTCGGAGCGCTGAAGAACAGTCGGTCCATGAGGGCGGAGATAGTTGTGCGACCTGCCCGAGTCAAGCTGGCGGGGCCTCGTGCGGTCGGCCGGGGATGGCCGTCCAGCGGAACGGAAGGGTCGTTCCTCCGGGGCAGAATCGTGCGCTTTCCGTGTGCAAGCCGCTTCACGGTCTTTCCGCCAGCCGCTCGTAGAGGGCGAGCAGCCGCTGGTTGGCTTGCGCCAGGCCGTAGCAGGCGCGCGCATGCTCCTGGGCGGCGCGGGCGATCTCGGCGCGGCGCTCGGTCGAGAGCGACAGCGCCGTGCGCAACGCTTCCGCCAGCGCTGCGGCATCGCCGGCCGGCGCCAGCCAGCCCGTGACGTCGGGGCGCAGCGTTTCGGCAGCTCCGCCGCCGTCCTCGGCCACCACCGGCCGGCCCATCGCCTGGGCCTCGACCAGTGTGCGGCTGAAACCCTGCCGGCCGCCGCCGGTCGCCACCACCACGTCGGCCAGCATGTAGGCCGCCGGCATGTCGTCGACATAGGGGCCGATCTGCATCCGGCCATGCAGTTCGGCTGTCTCGATGGCGCGTTCGAGTTCGCGCTCGAACGGCGTCGGGGCGCCCGCCGAACCCAGCAGCAGGCAGAACACGTCGTCGCGGCCCAGCAACCGCAGCGCCTCGATCAGGATCTTCTGGCCGTTGTCCTCTCCCAGGCGCGCCGGACAGAGCACGAGATGCTTGCCGTCGGGCACGCGCAGCTCGCCGGCGAGCCGGATCAACCGGTCGGCACGTACGATCGCCGGATCGAAGCGGTCGAAGTTGATGCCGGGCGGAATGGTTTCGAGACGGTCGGCCAGAGCCGGAAAGCGCTGCACGGCATCGCGCGCGACGTGCTCGGACACCGCGATCACCGAATCGGCGCGCATCTGGTGGCGCTCGAGGAAGCGCCCCATCAAGTCGCCTGCGACGAACGGCCGGTGCAGGGTGGCGATCCATTTGGCGTCGAGCCGCCGGGCCAATGCGCGGGCGATCCAGGCGGTGGCAGGCGAGCGGGCCTGGACGACGTCGACCCGTGCATTGTGCAGCGCACCTGCGAGCTTGCCCGGTCGGGCGAGCCGGCTCCACAGCCGGTTGCCGTCGACCGGTAGCTCGATGTGCGTGGCGCGCATCCGCAGGAGATCGGCCACCATGGCGCCGCCCGGCGAGGCCACGAGCGCCGAACCGCCCGCCGCGATCACGGCCTGCGCCGCGTCGAGCGTGGCACGGGCGAGGCCGCCGCCGGCGAGGGTGGGCACGATCTGCAGGAGCGTGGGCGCGGACACGGCGTTCTAATTTTCGTAAGACTGTTGAGGAGAGTGAGCAGGTAACACGGGAGGGGCAACGTGGGTAGAGTCGAGCGGCTTCAGCGCCCCGATGGGAACAGCGTTGCCTATGTGAAGACTGCGGGGACATCGCCGACGGTGGTTTTCCTCGGCGGCTTCCGCTCCGACATGACCGGCACCAAGGCGGTGGCACTCGAGGACTGGGCGCAACGCACGGGTCGCGCCTTTCTGCGCTTCGACTATCTCGGCCACGGCCAGTCGTCGGGCCGTTTCGAGGACGGCACGATCGGCCGCTGGCTCGACGACTCGCTCGCGGCCATCGACCAGCTCACGACCGGCCCGCTGGTGCTGGTGGGATCGAGCATGGGCGGATGGCTGTCGCTCCTGGTGGCGCGTGCCAGGCCGCAGCGCCTGGCGGGCCTGGTGCTGATCGCGGCCGCGCCGGACTTTACCGAGCGCATGCTGCTGAAAGGGCTCTCGGCCCAGGACCGCATTGCCCTGGAGCGCGACGGACGGCTTGAGCGGCCGTCGCAGTATTCGCCCGAGCCCTCGGTCTTCACCTGGAAGCTGATCGAGGAGGGCCGCAACCATCTGCTGCTCGACAAGAAGCTGACACTGCCCTGTCGAGTGCGCCTGTTGCACGGGCAAAGCGATCCCGACGTGCCGTGGGACTATTCGCTGCAGATCTCGGCCCACCTCGAGGCGCCCGAGGTGATCACCACCCTGATCAAGGGCGGCGACCATCGTCTCAGCACGCCGGCAGACATTGCCCGTCTGATCGCGACGGTGGAAGACTTGGCGAGCTAGCTGGCCGCCGCGATCGCACGCAAGCCTTCGCGATAGGTCGGATAGCGCAGGACCACGCCGAGGTCGCGCTTGATGCGCTCGTTACGCACGCGCCGGCTCTCGGAATAGAAGGAGCGTGCCATGTCGCTCATCGCGGGTGCCGCTTCCGCCCACGGGATCGACGGCGGCACGGGCAGGCCCAGCAGCTCGCAGGCGAAGGCCACCACCTCGCCGGTCGAGACCGGCAGGTCGTCGGCCACGTTGTAGATGCCGCCGGCATGGGGCGCGGCCATCGCCTTCAGCACGGTGGCGGCGATGTCGGCGACATGGGCGCGCGAAAAGAACTGGCCGGGCTTGTCGATGCGCCGCGCCGTGCCCGCCTTTACCTGGTCGAGCGTGCTGCGGCCGGGACCGTAGATACCGGGCAGTCGGAAGATCGTCAGACTGTTGCCGGCCTCGAGCGCCAAGGCCTGCCAGCCGTGCTCGGCGGCCAGGCGTTCGATGCTGCGCGACTGGCCGGGCTTGGGCGGCATGTTCTCGTCGACCCAGCCGCCGCCGTGATCACCATAGACGCCGGTCGTCGAGAGGTAGCCCAGCCAGCGCGCCTGCTTCAGCAAGGGGCGGCAGAGGCGAAGCGCCGGATCGCCCGCGCGGCCCGGTGCGACGGTGCAGAGGACGTGCGAGCTGTCGCCGAATGCTGCGGCAGGCAGCGGGGCGGAGCCGTCGAACACATGTGTTTCGATGCCGCCCGCACCAAGGCGCGCCGCCTTCTCTGCACCGGTGACGGTGCCGGCCACAGTCCAGCCCTGGCTCTTGGCGAGCCGGGCGATTTCAAGGCCGCTGTAGCCCAGGCCGAAAATGAAAAGACGTTTGGTCATCTTGTCAGGATCGCTCCGACGGGGTTCTTTTCATAGATGTTGTTTCGACGCTTGGTTCCCCTTGCCGTTCTGGGCATTGCTCTGGCTTCGCCAGCGTCGGGCCAGAGCCTCAGCCCGTTTGAAGGCTCGCCCGATCACCTGCTGCGCTACACCGAGTGCATGAAGCTGGCGCGTCGCGAGCCGTTGCGCGCCCTGCCGATGGCGGAGAAATGGAACGCCGAGGGCGGTGGTCTGGGCGCGCGCCATTGCGTGGCCGTCGCCATGTTCCAGGCAGGCAAGTATCCCCAGGCGGGCGCGCAGTTCGAGGCGATCGCCCGCGACATGGGCCAGGACCGGCCGGGCCTGCGGGCCGAATTGTGGGGCCAGGCCGGCCAGGCCTGGATCGAGGCGGGCCAGGCTGAAAAGGCCGCCGAGGCGCAGAGCCGTGCGCTCGCTCTCAAATCGAACGACGCCGACCTGTGGATCGATCGTGCGCTCAGCTACGCCGCTATGTCGCAGTGGCCGCGCGCGATTTCGGATTTCGACCAGGCATTGCGCCTGCGGCCCGACAACCTCGAGATTCTCGTGCTGCGCGCCGCCGCCTGGCGCAACGCGCGAAATCCTGCGCAAGCCATGGCGGATGTCGTCCGCGCGCTGCGGATCGCGCCCGACCATACCGAGGCGCTGCTGGAGCGTGGCTTCATCAATCTGGCGGGCGGCAACCGGGCCCAGGCCAACGACGACTTCAACCAGGTGCTGCGGGCGGTGCCGCCGGGCTCCGATGCGGCACGGCGGGCCCAGGCAGGCTTGAGCGGCGTACAGCCGTCAACCGTAGCCCCTCCCGCCGGGGCCGGCACGACGCCTCCGCCAAACGCCCCGCCCAAGACCGGCGGGAAGCGGTAGAATGCTGCCAATGACTGAGGTAAGAGCCAAGCCAATGAACCGATTTCTCTCGACGCTCGCGCTTGCCCTCCTGATCCCTGGTGTCGTCGCGGCCCAGCAGCCGCCGCCACAGCAGCCGCCGCAGTCCCAGGCCACGCCAATGTATCCGGCCCCGCCGCCACAGGCGGCGCCGCCCGTGCAGCA
>RGPT01000177.1 GCA_010032545.1 Alphaproteobacteria bacterium | reverse complement strand
GTTCGCGCGGCGCCCGCGGTTCGCGGCGCGGGCCACGCGGCTTGTCGCCGGCGGCAGCGCCGGGGCGTCCACCGCCGCGGCCACCACGACCGCCGCGGCCGCGGCGACGGCCGTCGCCGGCCTCAAGCACCGCGGTCTCGAGTCCGGGGACTTCGATGCGCGGGATGGTGGTGCCGATCAGCTTCTCGATGGCCTCGATCAGACCACCCTCGAAAGGCGCCGCGAGCGTGAAGGAATGGCCGATCTTGCCGGCGCGGCCGGTGCGGCCGATGCGATGGACGTAGTCCTCGGGCGAGAACGGCACATCGTAGTTGAAGACGTGGCTCATGTCCTGGACGTCGAGGCCGCGTGCGGCCACGTCGGAGGCCACCAGGATCTGGATGTCGCCGGCCTTGAACTTCTCGAGCGTCTCGGTGCGCGCGGGCTGGCTCATGTCGCCATGCAGCGCGCCGGCATTGAGGCCGTGCTTCTTCAGGACGGTATGCAGGGTAGCCACGTCGCGCTTGCGGTTGCAGAACACGATCGCGTTCTTCACTTCCTGGCTCTTGATCAGGGCCAGCAGCGCTTCACGCTTGTCGTCCTCGGGAACGACGATCAGCCCCTGGACGATGGTGTTGCTGGCCGAGGCCGGCGGCGAGACGGTGACTTCCTTGGGGTTGCTCAGGAAGCGGTCGGCCAGTCGCTTGATCTCCGGCGGCATGGTGGCCGAGAAGAACAGGGTCTGGCGTAGCGTCGGCAGGGTGGCCACGATGCGCTCGACGTCGGGGATGAACCCCATGTCGAGCATGCGGTCGGCCTCGTCGATCACCAGGATCTTGACGTCGTTCAACAAAATGCCGCCACGCTCGAAGTGATCGAGCAGGCGGCCCGGGGTGGCGATCAGCACGTCGACGCCGCGCTCCAGTGCGCGTTCCTGATCGGGGAAGCTTACGCCGCCGATCAGCAGCGCCATGTTGAGCTTGTTGTACTTGCCGTAGGTCTCGAAGTTTTCGGCCACCTGGGCGGCCAGCTCGCGTGTCGGCTCCAGGATGAGCGTCCGCGGCATCCGCGACTTGGCGCGCCCCTCGGCAAGAATGTCGATCATCGGAAGGACGAAGGAAGCGGTCTTTCCGGTGCCCGTCTGGGCGCATCCGAGGACATCGCGGCCCATCAGGACGATGGGGATGGCCTTTTCCTGGATGGGGGTAGGTGTCAAATAGCCCTTTTCGGCGACTGCCTGCAATACGGTGGCGCTCAGCCCCAAACTCTCAAAACTCATTTAATTTCCGTGGTTTAGTCCATTCTATCCGCTGGACTTTGGAGCGGTCTCATAAGGCTCGTGAATCGGGCCGGACCGCTGGCGGCACCCATATGACCCCTCGGTCGCCCCAAGTCAACGTGCTGCCGGGCGGGGTCAGCCCCCCGTTTCCGTCAGGCCTTGAGCTCGATTTCCACGAAAACGAACTCGAAATCGTTGGGATTGATGACGTCGTGCTCGACCCCGGTCTGGCGGGCGTACGAGACCCCGGCGCGCAGCGGCGCCGGCACAGTCGTCTTGCCGTCATCGATGTGCAACTCGCCGGTCGTCACCGGGACCACGACGTAATCGTGGTTATGGCGGTGCCAGCCGGTATGGCCGCCGGGGGGAAAGCGCCACTCGGTGACGATCACACGGTCGTTCTCGATCTGGACGGACGGCTTGGCGAGGGGGCGATTTTGGTCGGTCATCGGCAAAAGCTAATGCGACGCGCAGTCTTTGTCAGGTGACGATCGGCCGCCCGCCGCATAGTGTATATGCACTCAATTATGGAGTTCCCTCCTGTCCCGAGCTGACGGCGCCGGCCCCGCAGGCGCCCATCCCCTTCTCACCGCCCCCATCGGACCCAGCCTGCTGAAGCTGGCCGGCCCGACCACGCTGGTGATGGTGGCGCAGACCTTTGTCGCCATTGCCGAGACCTTCATCTTTGGCCGATTGGGCACCGAGGCGCTGGCAGGCTTCGCGCTGGTGTTTCCGCTCATGATGATGATGACGATGATGGCCGCGGGCGGGATGGGCGGTGGCGTGGCGGCTGCCATGGCCCGCACTCTGGGCGCCGGCCGGCGGGACGATGCGCGGGCGCTGGTATTGCATGCGCTGATCCTGGGCGCGGCGCTGGCGATGGTCTTCACCCTGCTCGCCTGGACCGTGGCGCCTGGCCTCTACCGGTTGCTGGGCGGCGAGGGCCGCGCGCTCGACCATGCTCTCACTTATTCCAACGTCCTGTTCTCGGGTGCGATCGCGATCTGGGCCAACTTCTTCCTGTCGGCGCTGCTGCGCGGCGGCGGCGATGCGGCGACGCCCGGCCGCTACATGCTGCTGTCGTCGATCGCCCAGGTACCGCTCTCCTATGTGCTGGCACTGGGCATCGGCGACTGGCCGGGCCTCGGCATGTCGGGGCCCGCGATCTCGTCTCTTCTGACGTCGGCCGTCTCGGCGCTGCTCCAGGCCCGCGCGCTGTGGGGCGGTAAACTGGGCTTCGTTCCGGGACTGGGCGGCCTCGCCCTCCAGGGTCGTCTGTTCTGGGACATCCTGCGCGTCGGCCTGATCGCCTCCGTCTCGGCCTTCACCGCCAACCTCACCGCCATGCTGGTGACCGGCCTGGTCGGCCGCTTCGGCGTGACGGCGCTGGCGGGCTACGGCATCGGCGTGCGGCTGGAATTCATGCTGGTGCCGCTGGCCTTCGGTATCGGCTCGGGCCTCACCACGATCGTGGGCGTGGCCGCCGGCGCCAACGACTGGCGACGCGCGGTGCGCGCGGCCTGGATCGGCAGCCTGGTCGCGGCGCTCGGCATCGGCGTCTTCGGCTGGGTCGTGGCCCTCGTGCCGGAAGGCTGGGCACGGCTGTTCACCGACGACCCCGAGGTGATCACGGCCACCGTCGCCTACATCACGCGGGTGGCGCCGTTCAATTGCCTGTTCGGCCTTGGCATGACGCTCTCCTTCGCCAGTCAGGGCGCCAACCGCATGACGGCGCCCTTCCTGGCCGGCCTCGCGCGCCTGTTCGTGGCGACGCTGGGCGGCTGGGTCACTGTCGAGATTCTGGGCTGGGGCCTTCCCGGCGTCTTCACCGCCATCGCGGCAGGCATGATCTGCTTCGCCGTGCTGATCGCGGGGCCGTTACTGATCCATCCCTGGCGCGGCCGGGCGAGATAGAGACGGACGTGATAGTCTGGCCTCCCCACGCGGGAGGGCTTCATGCAACGAAGCGGCACGATCTCGACATGGAACCGCCACCCCGCCGATGAAGAGGCGATGGGCGCTGCCCATGCGCCGATCTGGCGGCACATGATCGACGTCTCCGTATCCGACGATCTGCGAGACGCCACCGTGCTCGACTACGGCTGCAACCAGGGCGGCTTCCTGCGCATGCTGTACGACCGTCATCCGTTCCGCGCCGGCGTCGGCCTCGACATCGCCCGCGAGTCGGTGGCGCGCGCCGAACTGCTGAAACGCCAGCGCCCGATCGAGTACCGCGCCGGCAGCATTGCCGCAGACCTTGGCCACAGCTTCGACTTCGCCTTCAGCCACGAGGTTCTCTACCTGCTGCCCGACCTCTCGGTTCATGCCGCCGACATGAAGGAAGCGCTGCGTCCCGGCGGCACCTATGTCGCCGCCGTGGGCTGCCACACCGACAGCGCGGTGTGGCCGAAATGGCGCAAGCTGATCGCCGAGACCTCGTCGATTCCGGTCTACGACCACTCGCTCGATCGCGTCGCCAAGGCCTTCTCCGACGCGGGCTTCACCGTCTCGGTGCGGCCGCTGGCACTCGATGCCTTCATGCCCGTGACCGTCGGCAGCGAATACTTCCCCAAGATCGTCGACCAGCTGCGCTACTACAGCCAGGACAAGGTGCTCTTCCGGTTCGTGGGCTAGCGCGCGCCGAGCTTCCTGAGGGCGCGGTCGATCCAGAGGGCGCCGATCTTCTCCTGCGCTCCGTTCTGCCGCAGCCGCTGGCGCAGGTTGGCGAAGTCGACACGGTCGAGCTCCTGGTCCTGGTTGAAACAGGAGAACACCACCGTCTCCTTGCCGGTCACCGGATCCTTGTGGAGCTGCAGGCACTGGGCGCAGATTTCCTTCATCATGCATTGCATGGGCGAGTTGATCGATCCCAGCGCGCGATGGCCGGGCTTGAGGTAGGGCTTCAGCACCGCGTGCCGCGCCATCCGGACCGCGTTCATCATGCCATCTGAACCGATGGCCACGATGCGGTCGGCGTCGCCGAACGGGATCGGCTGCGGACCCAGTTCGCCCGCGGCATACTTCCGCATCGTCTCGACGATGTTGTCGACGGTCGACTTGTCCTGAGGCCGGCGGGGGACAAAGCCCGGCGCCTCGTCGCAGCACCACACGACCACGTCGGCCGCGGCCTCGATCTCCTCGACCTTGTAACGGTCGATGACCTTCTTGTAGCCCGCGAAGTACAGCACCTTGCTGCCGGCCCTGCGGAATGCCTGGCCGATCGAGAACAGCACGGCGTTGCCGAGGCCGCCGCCGGCCAGCACCACGGTCTCGCCGGGCTCGATCTCGGTCGGCGCCCCCGTCGGTCCCATGACGATCACCGGCTCGCCGGGCTCGAGCAGCGCGCAGAGATCGGACGAGCCGCCCATCTCCAGCGCGATCATCGACAGCAGGCCCTTGTCCTTGTCGACCCAGGCGCCGGTCAGTGCGAGCCCTTCCATGGTGAGCAGCGTGCCGTCGACCTTCTTGGAACGCGCCTCGTAGTTCTGCAGCCGGTAAAACTGGCCCGGCTCGAAATGGCGCGCCGCCGCCGGCGCCTCGACCACGACCTCGACGATGGTCGGCGTCAGCCGGTCCACGCGCACGACCGTGGCGCGCCAGTCGCGGTTGGCCTCGGCCAGGATCGCCTGCGGCGAACGCGCCGGTTCAGCGAGCCGCGCCATCGTGCGGCTGAGCACCGGATAGCCCTGCTTGGCGCCGCCCATCGCCTTCACGACGTTGCCGGCAAACGACGGATGCAGATCGCCGAAGAACGACATGCTGCGGCCGTCGCCGTGACGATACATCAGCACACGCACGTCGGCCGGCTTGCAGAGTCGCTCGGGCGTCGCCGGGTTGCCTTCCTCGTCGAGCGCGCGGAAATACTTGCCGTCGATGAAGGCATGCGTCGCGTCTTCGCGCGCCAGCACGGTGTTGGGTTGCGTGCCCGCCGCCACCAGGATGGTTCGCGCCGGCAGCGTTGCCTCGACTTTGGTACCGTTCTGTTCGCCGGCCACCTTGAGCGCGCAGGCGTGCCCGTTGGCATCGACTTCGACCGCGACCGGCGACAGGCCCTCGACGAAGCGGATGTCCTCCTCCAGTGCCTTGAACACTTCCTCATGGTTCAGCGTATAGGAAGGCGAGTCGATCAGGCGGCGCCGATAGACCAGCGACACGCCGCCCCAGCCGTTCACCAGCCCAGCGATGTCGGGCGCGCGTCCCGCGCGCGCCGCCGCGGCGCGCTCGGCACGAATCGCCCGGGCGTGCGCCAGGAACTCCTGGGCGATCTCGCGTTCTTCGTCGTTCCAGGCCGCGCTGACGAGCGCCTCACCCCGTTCGGCAACAAGCACTTCATGTCGCGCCAAAAACTTCTCGACCTGCAGCGGATAGTAGGCGAGCGACTCGGTGGCGGTATCGATGCCGGTCAGGCCGCCGCCGATCACGATCACCGGCAGGCGGATCTGCAGATTGGCGATGGACTCCTTCTTGGCCGCGCCCGTGAGCTGCAACGCCATCAGGAAGTCGGAGGCGGCGCGCACACCGCGCGCGAGGCCATTGGGCAGATCGAGCACGGTGGGCTTGCCGGCGCCGGCACACAGCGCGATGTGATTGAAGCCCATCGCGAAGGCGCTCTCGACCGTCACCGTACCGCCGAAGCGCACGCCGCCGAACATCGAGAACTGGCCGCGACGCTCGAGCAGCAGCCGCACCATCTTCAGGTAGTTCTTGTCCCAGCGCACGGTGATGCCGTATTCGGCGACGCCGCCGAAACCGGCCATCGCCCGCTCCCCGAGACCCTCGCGCAGGCCGGCGACATCCTGGACGGCGGCGAATGGCACGCGGGCGCCATCGGCCAGCACGCCCGATTGCTCGGGCGGCAGCGGCTCGATTTTCAGCCCGTCGATCGCCACCACTGTGTGGCCGTCGTTCATCAGGTGATGCGAGAGGTTGAAGCCCGCCGGGCCGAGGCCCACCACCAGCACGGTGCGGCCGGTCGACGGACGCGGGATCGGACGGCGCAGGTTGAGCGGATTCCAGCGCGTCAGCAGCGAATAGATCTCGAAGCCCCAGGGCAGCGCCAGAACGTCCTTCAGGGTCCTGGTCTCGATCTGCGGGATGTCGACCGGTTCCTGCTTCTGGTAGATGCAGGCCTTCATGCAGTCGTTGCAGATGCGATGCCCGGTGGCAGCGACCAGCGGATTGTCGACCACGGCCATCGCCAGCGCGCCGACGGAGAAGCCCTCGCTCTTGAGGAGGTTCATCTCCGAGATCTTTTCCTCGAGCGGGCAGCCTGCCAACGTGACGCCGAACGGCGACTTCTGGAAGGCCCCGGTCTTGCGATCCTTCAGGCCGCGCGAGCAGCTGTCCTTGCCCTGGTTGTGGCACCAGATGCAGTAGTTGGTGTGATCGAGCGCGCGCACGAGGTCGAAACCCTCGTCGGTGAGCGCAAAGCCCTCGCGATGGCGCAGCATCGACCGCGGCAGCTTCATGCGCGTGACACCACCCACGACCTCGGTCTCGACCGGCACAAGGTGTTCGGGATCGATCTTGTGCGGGACCTTGAAGAGCGGCCCGTCGCGATGGCGATTCTTGCCTTCGGGATTGTGCAATGCCCAGGCGGCGTAGCGTGCGAGGGCCTCGATTTCCGGCGTCGGTGTCTCGACCTTGAATTCGGCGCCGACCAGATCGCGGACGGCGAGCGCGAAGGCGAGCTCCCAGCTCTCCAGTCCATCGGCCAGACTTGCCGCGACCTTGACACCCGACGTGACGCTGTCGCCGTCGAGCATCAGCGCTGCATCGGCCTTGATGGCGCGCGTGACGTAGCGCTGAACGAAGAGCCGCTTGCAGTCGTAGAGCGGCGCCAGCCGGCTGTGCCTGCCGCGCAGCTCGGCAACCGGGACCGCCACGCCGAACAGCCCGCCGACGAAGTCCTCGAGCGGCCGGGCGAGCTCGATCAGCAGGTTGGACTCGTCCTTGGGCGGAAGCTCGTCCGGTGTCGTCCGCGCCGCCATCAGCCGCGCATGAAGGCCGGCATCGACGCCCTGCAGCCAGGCGGCGAATGCAGCGTCAAGACGGCCGAGGCCATCGCGGTCGTAAAGGTCGTTGAAGCTGAACCCATGAGAGAGCGCAGGGGCCAGCCGGGGCGCGTTCATTGCCAAATATCCAGATGGAATGAGGGGTATTTTGTTCGTAGACGAACCGATTAACCGGGGGCGGCCGGAAGCGCAAGGCGCGCGGCGCCCTCGCGACATTTATGCCTGATGACGCCGCCGCCTGCTTCACGCATGGTCCAGCCTCCATGCAAACCGCTCCCGCCTTCGTGCGCAACTGGCTGATCGTCGTTGCCGCGATGATCTTTTTCATGATCGTGATCGGCGCGCTCACGCGACTGACGGAATCGGGCCTGTCGATGGTCGAATGGCGGCCGGTGACCGGCTGGCTGCCGCCGCTCTCCGATGCAGCCTGGAACGCAGAGCTCGAGAAGTATCTTTCCTCGCCGCAGGGAAGACTGGTCAATCGTGGCTTCAACGTCGTCGAATTCAGGGAAATCTTCTGGCTGGAGTACAGCCACCGCCTGTGGGGCCGGCTGATCGGCGTGGCGTTCGCGGTGCCGCTTGCCTGGTTCTGGCTGCGCGGCCACCTCACGCCATACCTGAAGCCACGGCTGCTCGCCCTGTTCGTGCTGGGCGGCCTTCAGGGCGCGCTGGGCTGGGCGATGGTGGCGTCGGGCCTGATCGATCGTCCTGCGGTCAGCCATTACCGGCTCGCGGCACATCTCCTGCTGGCGGTGGCGCTCTACGCCTACACGGTCTGGCTGATCCTGGAGCTGGGGCCGCACGACGCGCGTCGCCACGATGCCACCAACGACAGGGAAACGTCGCGCGCGGCGGCCGGGCTGATCGCCCTCCTCTTCGTCGTCCTCGTCTGGGGCGCGTTGATGGCAGGACTACGGGCCGGCTCGGCGCACAACACCTTCCCCACCATGTCGGGCCACTGGATCCCCCCTGGCCTGGTCGAGCTGAAGCCCTGGTGGCTCAACCCCTTCGAGAACGGCACGGCCATCCAGTTCATTCATCGCTGGCTGGCCAAGCTGCTGGTGCTGGGCGTGCTGGTGCTTGCGTGGCGTGTGCGACGCCCTGAAACGGTCGCGGCGGCCGCGATGGCGCTGCTGCAGCTGGGCCTCGGAATTGCCACGATTCTGAGTGGAATCGACATCGCCCTGGCAACGGCGCACCAGGCGGGAGCGGTTATCCTGCTGACCATCCTGATCGTCGTCTGCCATCGCGCCACGCCTTCTCGGCAACGCCCGATCTCGGGTATGGTTGGAGGATGATCGGCAAGCTCAACTGGCCCAGAGTTATGGCTGCCGTGCCGCCGTTGGCGAAGCGGCCGGTCATTCTTGCCGGTGTTGTTGTCCTGATC
>RGPT01000176.1 GCA_010032545.1 Alphaproteobacteria bacterium | reverse complement strand
TACGCGAATGCGGACCGGGTGCTGGTGGGTCTTGGCATCGTCGCGCTCCTGGGCTACCTGTCCCACTACTACTACGCACTGCATGTGACGCTGCTCGAGAAGTCCGGCCTGCTGGTGCTCACCGGTCTCGCGCTGATTGCCGTGCGCTATGCGATGCGGATCTGGTGGCCGGAAAACGAGGTCGCAACCCGGGAGGCAAGCCATGCGTAAAGCGATCGCGGTGATTGCAGGAGTGTTGATGCTGGCGGCGGTGAACTGGACCATCTATGCCCGAGAGCGCCTGCTTGAGACCGGGCAGGTCGTGCTCCTCGACGCCGTACTCGTTGTCCCAGCCGTAGGTGTGGTCGTCGGGCCGCTTGCCGAGGCGGACCTTGCGGCCGACCATCAGCTCGGCGAGTTCCTCGGAGCCGGTGTCGCGAGTGAAGCGCTCGGCCACGATCTGGCCTTGACGCATGACATAGACGCGATCGGTCGCCGCCATGATCTCGCGCAGCTTGTGGGTGATCAGGATGACAGTGACGCCGCGCTCCTTCAGGGTGCGCAGAATGTCGAACAGGCGATCGGTCTCCTGTGGCGTCAGCACCGCGCTGGGTTCGTCCAGGATGAGGATGCGCGCACCCCGGAACAACACCTTCAGGATTTCCACGCGCTGCTGCTCGCCAACCGAAAGATCAGCGACGCGGGCATCGGGATCGACCGACAGGCCGTAGTCGCGTGCCAGCCGCGCCAGTTCGGCCCGTGCCGCCGCCAACCCGCCGGCCAGCAGCAGGCCGCCCTCGGCACCCAGCACCAGGTTCTCGAGCACGGTGAAGGTGTCGATCAGCATGAAGTGCTGGTGGACCATGCCAATGCCGTGGACGATGGCGTCGCGCGGGCTCGTCATCTCGACCGCCCGGCCGCAGACCCATATCTCGCCTGCATCGGCACGGTAGAGCCCGTAAAGAATGCTCATCAGGGTCGACTTGCCGGCGCCGTTTTCGCCCACGATGCCGGTGATCGTCCCCGGCTCGATCCTGAGGGACACGCCGCGAACGGCATGAACGCTGCCAAACGACTTGTCGATCCCGCGCAGCTCGATGGCCGCTGCCGCAGGCGTCAGGGCTTGCACGAATTGTTGCTCATATAGTCGTGGACGACGATCTTGCCCGAGACGATGTCGGCCTTTGCGGCATCGACTTTGGCCTTCATCTCGGGCGTGATCAGCTTCTCGTTGTCCTTGTCGAGCGCCCAGTCGACGCCACCGTCCTTCAGGCCGAGCACCTGGACGCCACCCTTCCACGTACCGGCCTGCGCCGCCTTGAAACTGTTGTAGGTGGCGAGATCGACGCGCTTCAGCATCGAGGTCAACATCGTGCCGGGATGCAGGTGATTCTGGTTGGAGTCGACGCCGATGCCGAGCCTCCCGCGATCCTTCGCGGCCTGCAGGATGCCGATTCCGGTCGAACCGGCGGCGGCATAGACGACGTCGACACCGCGGTCGAACTGGCCCTTGGCGAGTTCGGCACCGCGGCCGGGATCGTTCCAGGCAGCGGGCGTCGTGCCAGTCATGTTGGTGATCAACTCGGCACTGGGGTTGGCGAATTTTATGCCCTGCTCGAAGCCGCACTGGAACCTGCGGACGAGTGGGATGTCCATGCCGCCCACGAAGCCGATCTTGCCGCTTTTGGAGGCCAGCGCCGCCAGCACACCGACCAGGAACGAGCCTTCCTGCTCCTTGAACACCACCGACTGCACGTTGGGCAGATTGACCACGCTGTCGATGATGGTGAAGCGGGTTCTGGGGAATTCCTTGGCGATCTTCTCGAGTGCCACCGCCTGCGAAAAGCCTACGGCGATGATCGGATCCTGGCCGCGCTGGGCAAACCGCCGCAATGCCTGCTCGAACTGGGTCTCGTTGCTGGGCTCGAACTCGGCAACGGCGATAGATGTCTCTTTCTTGAACTTCTCCGCGCCCTCGCTCACGCCCTCGTTGAAGGACTTGTCGAACTTTCCGCCGGTGCTGAAGACGACGGCAGGCTTGACCTCGGTTTGCGCCCCGGCCGGCGCCCCGGCCGACACCAGTACACTCACCGCCATCAAGGCGACTGCAGTTCCCAACCAGCGCTTCATGGTGGCTCCCTTGCCTTTTCGAACGCCCCGGCCAAGTGTGGACCGACCCGGATCGCCGGTCTAGGCGGCTATGGGTCGGCACGGGGCTTGCAACCACCGCCTCAGGAGGAAAACATGGCCGAATACGATCTCGTCATCCGAAACACCACCATCGCCACGGCGGCAGACGTCGTGAAGGGCGATATCGGCGTCTCCGGTGGCCGCGTGGTGGCCTTGGGCGAACGGCTGGACAAAGGCCGGCGCGAGATCGACGCCACAGGCCTGATTGCGGTGCCCGGCGGCATCGACGCCCACGTCCATTTCGACCAGGACACGGCCGACGGCTCGGTCTTCTGCGACGATTTCGAGAGCGGCAGCCGGGCGGCGGCGGCGGGCGGCACCACGACCATCATTCCCTTCGCCTACCAGAACAAGGGCCAGCCGCTGCGCGACGCGGTGAACAAGTACCACAAGCGTGCCGAGGGCAAGTCGCTGATCGACTATGCCTTCCACGTGATCCTGTCCGACGCCAACGAAAAGATCATGGGCCAGGACTTCACCGCCCTGGTGGCCGACGGCTACACCTCGTTCAAGGTCTATATGACCTACGACGACGTGAAGCTCACGGACCGCGAGATGCTGGACGCGCTGGCCGCCGCCCGCCGCGAACAGGCGATGCTGATGATCCACGCCGAGAACTCCGACTGCATCACCTGGCTGACCGAGCGGCTGGAGCTGAAGGGCATGACGGCAGCCAAGTTCCACGCCACCTCGCGGCCCTTCGTGGTCGAGCGCGAGGCCACGCACCGCGCCATCTCGCTGGCCGAGCTGCTGGACGTGCCGATGCTCCTGGTCCACGTCTCGGCCAAGGAGGCGATGCACGAGATCCAGCGCGCCCAGGCCCGCGGGCTCAGGGTCTATGGCGAGACCTGCCCGCAGTACCTGTTCCTGAGCGAGGAGGACTTCGAAAAGCCGGGCGACGAGGGCGCCAAGTGTGTGTGCTCGCCGCCGCCGCGCGGCACCGACAACCAGGAGCACATCTGGACCGGCCTCGCCGCCGGCACCTTCCAGATCCTGTCGTCGGACCACGCCGCCTTCAAGTACGACGACGTGCGCGGCAAGAAGCTGCCGGGTGCCGCCCAGAGCTTCCGCAAGATTCCCAACGGCGTGCCAGGCGTCGAGACGCGCCTGCCGCTGCTGTTCTCCGAAGGCGTCAACAAGGGCCGCCTCACCCTGCAGCAGTTCGTGGCGCTGAGCTCAACCAACCCGGCCAAGATCTACGGCCTGCATCCGCGCAAGGGCACGATCGCGGTCGGCGCCGATGCCGACATCGTGCTGTGGGATCCCACCCGCAAGGTGAGCCTCACCAATTCGATCCTGCACCACAATTGCGACTACACGCCCTATGAGGGTCGGGAGCTCACCGGCTATCCCGTCATGACGCTATCGCGCGGCGAGGTCGTGATGGACGAGGGCCGGATGAGCGGCAGCGCCGGCCGCGGCCTCTTCCAGAAATGCGACCGCCCCGAAGCTGCCCGCCCGCGCGGCCGGCCGCTGATCGATCCCTCCATTTTCAACTGACGCTCTTCAACGGGCCCTCTTCAGCGGGCGATTTCACCCGACAGGAGACACCCGTGTCTCCCAATCCGTTTCGTGTCTCCTAATCGCCTCAAGTCCCTGAACGGACGGGCAAAAGTTAGGAGACACGGACAATTGGGAGACACGCTCAACGCCTGAAATGGGCGGCCGCCAATTGTTGCCACCGGCGCTCGGCGATGGCGCGCCGCAGCGCCGCCTTGCCCGTCATGGCGCCGGTGCGCGGGATCGGGCGCGTGCCACTGCCCACCGCGCGATCGACCCGCGCGTCCTGCAGCGCGTCGAGGGCGCGAATCCGGGCCCAGGCCAGGCGATCGGCGAAGTCGGCGTCGCCGGCCTTCCAGGCATAGACGGTCGCCCGGTGGACGCCGGCCGCACGGGCGGCCTCCGCGATCGACCCGGTTTTGGCGAAGGCACGCAGGCAGCGGCCCTTCCGCGACCATGTGCGGGGGAGTTTGGTCATCTGGAGCATCCTGTTGAGGCCCGTTGGGGCAAAAAAGTCAGGCGCCTAAGCGTCCACGAAGGGCTTCCATTCCCACCATTTCTCGACGCCGAGCCGGCGTGCCATCGTACGTTCGAAAGTGCGCAGGAGACGGTTGGTCCGCGCCTGCCCGCTCTCGAAAATCCGGATCAGGCGCTCGCGGCGCCGGCGATCCGATGGCTTCACGCGAGCCCAGGGAGCACCCTGATGAGTCTTGAGGTACGCCCGCGCCATGGCCGCGGCCT
Source organism: Alphaproteobacteria bacterium (assembly GCA_010032545.1). Lineage (GTDB taxonomy): Bacteria > Pseudomonadota > Alphaproteobacteria > Reyranellales > Reyranellaceae > Reyranella. The sequence continues at coordinate 4,260 of RGPT01000176.1, read as the reverse complement.
CCTCCAGACGGCCTGCCAGCGCGTGCGTTAGAATGCGCTCGTCGGTCACGGCGAGAGGAATGACCGCCTTGTCGAGAATCGACGGAAATGTGTCAGGCGTGGCCGCCGCCTCGACCTCCGGCAGCAGATGTTCCACCGCCAAGTCGGCCAGCAGCTTTCCGCAATTGGGCCAAAACGGATTCCATACTCCGCTCGGCGCTCCACGCTCGCGCGGCGCCCGGACCTGACGACCCAGTCCCGGTCTTATGTCACTTCTGGGTACATACAGAGCCTGGACCAGTGTCGACAGGACGAATACGTCCTTCGGCGTACGTCGTTCGAGAAAGAGGCCCCTCACCCAGTGCCCGCAGGGGCGGATCACGACCACGCCCTTGACGAGCCCGAGGCGGGGATCGCGCTCGCGCAGTTCCGTCGTGATCCGCTTGATATCGGCGTAGCTCGTCACTTCACCCAGATCTCCGCAATGGTCGACTTCGTCGCCGTTCCGAAGAAGGTATCCTTGAACAGGCGACATATTCGCGCCGCTTTTTCGCGCGCGGTGCCAGTCTTGAGCTCGTAGATACGCATCTCATCATCGTCCATTTCGTAAAAGACGTCGACGCGTGGCTGACCCTTAGTGCCGTACTTTCCGTCAGCCTCTTTGCCAGCAGTATACTTTACCCGAATTCGAAGTTTTTCAGCTTCCGGAAGCTCCGACTCGATCAGTTTGCCGAGAACGGAGTGTATCTGCTTGCCCCGCTCCGGCCCTTTTCCCGGCCCGACGATTTCGGCGGCTCTTTCCGCAAGTTTCTTGAGCTTGCCGTACATCGGATCCGCCGCAATGAGATCCTCCTCCTCGACGTGCCCCACGTGCCCGATGACGCCGCGCTGTTGCTCGCCCTTGAGCATCTTGATCGCCAGGACGAGGACACCCGGGACGTCGTCGGGGATTGTCGAGCCGGGCAGAGTGATCAGGCCACCTTGCGGGATCGTGAAATCTCCACCGGCGAGCGGCTTGAAGACGTCCTTCAGATCGGGCGGGACGAATCCCTTGCTCTCGGGCAGTTCCACCGGCTTGTCGGGTGTCGGCGGCAGGGGTGGCTGGGGCGTTGGCACGGAAGACGGAGGTGGACTGCTGGAGCCACTCTTCGGATTGAGCGGTGCGAAGGGCGAGCCCGTCATCGGGGACGGCGGAAACGTCGGCTTTGGAGTAGCAGACGGCGCTTGAATCGGAGCAAGTCCGCGACCCGGCAACGGCAGGATCAATGGCGGCTGGGGAACCATGAATTCCTTCGGCACCTTGATGTTCCACACTTCATCCAACGTCCGACCGATCACCGACCCGACGATGGGCAACACGCTCACGTCGCTCGGCTTTGGATCGGACAGCCACCGAGATGGTGGTTGATCGTCGCTCTCGAGCGCCGGATAGAGCGCACGAGCGCCCTCCGGCGATGGTTGCGGAAGCGGTTGCGCCTCCGACTCGCCGTAGGCGGCGGGCAGCGTGGGACCACGCATCTGACACATACTTGTCTCCAAACAAAAAGCCGCCCGGAAAGGGCGGCTGCGGATGGGATTTTGGCGGCAAAGAAAAAGCCCGCGCGGCACTGGCCGGCGGGCTTTAGGCATCGGCGAGAGTCTCGCCAATGTATCAAAAATCTACTCTAAAACCTGCTGAATCGTCAAGTTTCTATGCATAAATCGAAAATTTCCAGCATTTTGCCAGCACGCTCCGTGGATAGGCCCAACAGGTAGTGCACTGCTTAGGACGACGGCTTTTTCACCCCGGCACCACGAACCCATACCGCAGGTTCGACGGATCGCGGCCGGCGCGCTCGTAGTCGGATTTGATTGCGGCGAAGCGGTCGTCGCGCCAGGCGGCTTTCTTGATGTCGTACTTGTACATCTTCGCCGAATTCTCGCCGAAGATCGCGCGCTTCACCGGGCCGTCGGCGCTGCCGAGCGGGGCGTAGCCGAACTTCTTCTGCATCTCCTCGGGGATTTCCAGGCGCCGCAGCGCCTCGATCTGCCATTGCGGCGCGCCGGTCCATACGGCGTCGGTTCCCCACACGACATGGTCGACGCCCATGCCCTTGACCAGCATGCCCATCAGGGCCGCGCACAGGCGCGGTTCGGTGACGGTGGTCTGGGCGAAGATCTGGCCCAAGTCCGCGTAGACGTTGCTGACGCCGTATTTGGCCGGAATGTCGGCGAGGTCGCTGGTCCATTCGACGCGGCCGGTCTGCTCGAACTGCGCGTAGCCGTCCCTGGCGTTGGCGCCCGCGCCGCCGGTCCAGCGATAGGCCGAATGGTAGATCACGAAGCGGATCTGCGGCCAGTCCTTCGCCGCCTTGCCGACGTCGTCGACGGTGGCGTAGGGCGTGAGATGGGGCCAGCGCTGGGCGACGGAAGGCGGATAGAGGCCCTTGTGGACACAGACGATGTCGTGGCCCGCCTTCAGGATCTTCTCGTAGAACGGATAGACAAGCTTCTCGTCGTCCATGCGCCAGGGATGGCGCGCGAGGTCCTTGTTGGTGTTGTCGCCGACCGTGTAGCCCTTCCAGGAGTCGGGCTTCAGCGTGGCGATGCACTTGTCGACCTCGTCCATCCAGCCGTCGTAGCCCGGCGTGAAGATGGCGTGCGACAGGCAGCGCTTGGAGCCCGCCGCCTTGTTCACCTTCTCGCGCGCCTCGGCCTTCATCTCGTTGGTCAGGAACCAGTCGCGCGGGTCTTCCGAGGCCGAGCCGCTGACCAGCGCCACCTTGGTGTCGCTGTCGAGATAGATCTCCTTGAACCAGTTCGGATATTTCAGGTCGTCGATGGTCTGTGGCTTGTCGACCAGTCCCGGGTTCCAGCCCGCCTTGCCGACCGCCTCGCGGCCACGCACGAAGCCTTCCAGCCGCGTGTCGTCGCGCAGGAAGTGCGTGTGCACGTCCATGACGAACTGGTCGGACAGCGAACTGGCGCGCGCCTGGGCAAGATCGACGCTCCTGGCCTCGGCCGGCGAGGCACCGTAGAGCGGCCCGTAGACCTCGTTCATGGCGACGAAGGCGGTGGCCATGCCGGCCGCCGTCTGGAAGAAGCGCCGGCGCGACAGGCCTTTCGCCTTGCCGTAGTCGTCGGCCAGCGCGTTCATGCGCGCCTCGACCTTCTTCTGCCGCTCGGTCTGCGGGATCGGCAGGAATTCGTCGCTCGAGACGACCTGCGTCGGCACCGGCGTCTGGTTGCCGGCCAGGCGGGCCGGCGCCAGCCTCGCGCGTTCCTCGTCGCTCAACATTCCCATGGCTTGTTACCCACTAGAGCAGAGTGATTCGAAATTCGACAAACGCATCTATCCGTCGTCTCGGGCCGGGTACCCCCGCCCGGGACGAGGGAGCAGAGTCCAGCCTTCCGACCTAACTTGTCACGCTCTAACCAAACCGGCTCAACAGATAAGGCTCGACCGGCAGGCTCGTCTCGCGGCCAGCCAGCATCTCCGCCGTCAGGCGCGCCAGCACCGGCGCCAGCGTATAGCCGTTGGAACTGACGCAGTTATAGAAGCCCGGCAGGCCCGGCGCCTCGCCCAGGATCGGGGCGCGGTCGATGTTGACGTTCATGCCAGCCCAGATGCGGATGGCGTGGAGGTCGGCCAGCGCGGGAATGGCGCGGCTCGCGATCCAGAGATTGCCTTCGACGCTGGAGCGCAGCGCGCGCGACAGTTTCTGGTCGGCGTCCAGTCCAGCGGTCCAGCCGCCGCCGATCATGAAGGCGCCCGAGTCCATCTGCTTCAAGGTGAGGTGGCGGCCGGTGTAGGCCACGAGCCGCGTGAGCGTGGGCGCCGTGGGTTCGGTCACGATCATCTGCAGCGGCGCGCCGCGCACGGGAATGCCGAGCCCCACGAGGCCCGCGACCTCGGCCGCCCACGGGCCGGCAGCATTGACGATGCGCCTGGCCCGGATCTCGCCGCGGCTGGTCTTCACCCGCCACATTGTGCCCCCTGACGAGTCGGCCCGCTCGATCGCCTGCACCGAACTGCCGCGCCGGAAACGCGCGCCCAGTTCCTTCGCGCGCGCCACGACGGCGTAGGTCGCCTTCAGCGGATTGATCTTGCCCTCGCCCGGGCACCATTCGGCGGCGATGGCGGCCTCGCCGATGCAGGGTTCGAGCTGGCGCAGCTCGTTGGCGCCGATCAGCTCGGCCTCGATGCCGCGACTCTTCTCGAGCGCGATCTTGCCCTTCAGGATTTCGATGTCGCGCGCGTTCTCGGCCAGCATCAGCCCGCCCGCGACCTTGATCTCGAGG
>RGPT01000175.1 GCA_010032545.1 Alphaproteobacteria bacterium | reverse complement strand
TCAGCCCGGGCTGGGCCAGGCGCTGGCGCGTCAAGGGTCGCCTGCCCGCAGCACCTGCCGAATAAATCGTAGCGATCTGGAGCATCCGCGGCATGACCCACGACATTGGCGCGTTCGTGCCCGGACCGCGCGTTCGCATCGAGGGCCGCGCCGGCGGGCCGCTCGCCGGCCTCACGTTTGCCGCCAAGGACCTGTTTGATGTCGCCGGCGTGCCCACGGGCGGCGGCAACCATGACTGGCCGACGGGCCGGCCCCTTCCGAAGAAGAACGCCTGGGCGGTGCAGACGCTGCTCGAGGCAGGTGCGACCCTGATTGGCAAGACCATCACCGACGAGGTCTCGCTCGGCATCCTGGGCGAGAACGCCTTCGACGGCACGCCGGTGAATGTCCGCGCGCCGGGGCGCGTGCCGGGCGGCTCGTCGTCGGGCTCCGCCGCCGCGGTCGCGGCCGGCCTTTGCGACACCGCACTCGGTACCGACACCGGCGGCTCTGTACGCGTGCCCGCGAGCTTCTGCGGCTTGTATGGCATCCGGCCGACGCACGGGCGCCTCGATGTGACCGGCATGCTGCCTCAGGCGCCGACTTCGGACACCACGGGCTGGTTCGCGCGTGACGCCGATACCTTCGCCAGGGTGTCGTCCGCCTTGTTGGGCGAGGCGATTCCCGCGGCGCTGCCGACGAAGCTGCCCAACAAGTTGATCGTGGCCGTCGACGCCTTCGGATTTGCCGATGCCGATGTCGCCGAGGCACTGCAGCCGATGGTGCAGCGCCTCGCAGCAATCGTCGGCAACAGCCGAGAAGAGATCATGGCCCCGCAGGGTCTGTCGGTATGGGCGCGCGCCCAGCGCAGCCTGCAGCCTGTCGAGGCCTACGCCACGTTCAAGGACTGGCTCGACAAGGGCAATCCGCGCTTCGCCTTCTCGGTTGCGAAGGCGCTGGTGATGGGTTCCATGACGCCCCAGGTCGACCAGACCTGGGCGGCCCTGATGCGCCAGGAAGTACGTGCCCGCCTGAAGTACCTGCTGCCGGCCGGTACCATCCTCTGTTTGCCAACGACGCCATTCCCGGCGCCGCTGCGCGGCCAGCCGCTGTCGGTGCTCGATCCGCTGCGCGACCGCATCACCTGCCTCTGCGCGCATGGTGGCCTCGCCGGCCATCCGCAGGTCAACATTCCCGGCGCGACGATCGACGGCCTGCCGGTCGGCCTTTCGATCCTAGGCGCGCGCGGCAGCGACGCCACGCTGGTGGCGGTGGCACAGGCTATGGAGAAGGCTGCTTGAAAGACATGACGCCGAATATCCCCGAGGTCGTGGAGGAAGTCCGTCAACTCTTCGAGCGCTACGAGCAGGCGCTCATCGACAAGAATGTCGAGGTGCTCGACGCCACCTTCTGGAACAGCCCGCACACCATCCGTCTGGCGAATCACGAGCACGGCTACGGCTTCGACCGCATCCACGCCCATCGCGTGGCGCGGGTGCCGGGGCCGGGCACCAAGGAGAAGCGCCTGCGCCTCGATATCGTGACGGTGGGGCGCGACATTGCCACCGTCACGCTGGTCTACAAGGTGCGCGGCCGGGACATGACCGGCCGGCAGATGCAGACCTGGGTGCGCTTCCCCGACGACGGGACGGGAAAGGGGGGCTGGAAAGTCATCGCTGCCCATGTCTCGATGATCGGGGAAACGCCCGTATTGTAGAGGACGCAATGACCAAAGAGACGTCGCAGCTCGGCAACGTGTTGAATCCCGATGCCGCCTGGGTCGCCAAGGTGAACGAACCCGCGCTTGAGCCCGAGCTGCCCATCGTCGATCCACACCATCATCTGTGGCAGCGCGCCGGCAACGACTACCTGTTCCACGACCTGCTGGCCGACACCCAGACCGGCCACAACATCGCAGCCACCGTCTTCGTCGATTGCCATTCGATGTACCGCAAGGACGGTCCGGCCGAGTTGCGCTGCACGGGCGAGACCGAGTTCGCCAATGGCGTCGCCGCCATGAGTGCCAGCGGCCTCTACGGCAATCTGCGCGCCTGCGCCGGTATCGTGGGCCACGTCGACCTGCGCCTGGGCAGCCGGGCGGGCGCTGTGTTCGACGCCCAGATCGCCGCCGGCAATGGCCGCTTCAAGGGCATCCGCCATCAGACCGGCTGGGACGCCGATCCCGGCATCCGCAACGTGCGCACCGATCCGACGCCCCATGACGAGGTGAGGGCGGCCTGGAAGCAGTCGATGGCTGAACTCGCCAAGCGCCAGAACATCGTCGTCAAGGTCGGCGGCCTCGGCATGGCCATGGGCTGGTTCGATTTCTATCGGCAGCCGAGTCCTCCCAGTTCGCAGGCCCTGGCCGACGCTTTCAGGCCGTGGGTCGAGACTTGCATCGACCTGTTTGGGCCGGACCGCTGCATGTTCGAGAGCAATTTCCCCGTGGACAAGATCACCTCTGGCTACGGCGTGCTGTGGAACGCCTTCAAGCGTCTCGCATCGAGCGCGTCGGCGGCCGAGAAAACTGCCCTGTTTTCGGGCACGGCGCGCCGGGTCTACAAGCTCGCCTGATCCTCTACGCCCCTCCGAAGGGGGCAAGACGGGGGCGGAGCCCGCAGCTTTCTTCACCTCCGCCGCGAAGCAGCGGAGGTGACTGAAGGCCGGAGGGAGTCATAGACTTCGGCAGTCGCTTTCCCGGAGGACCAGCCCATGCGTCGTCTTCTTCTCGCCATCGCCGCGGCGCTCTCCGCCTCGACCTCCTCGCTCGCCTCGGCCCAGACGCTGAAGGTCGTCATGCACTCCGACGTGAAGGCGCTCGATCCGATCTGGAGCGGCGCCTACATCACCCGCAACCACGGCTACATGCTCTACGACACGCTGTTCGCCATCGACGAAAAGCTGCAGGTCAAGCCGCAGATGGTCGAGAGCTGGACGACCAGCGACAATGGCCTCGTCTGGACCTTCAAGCTACGCGACGGCCTGGAATGGCATGACGGCACGCCGGTCACGTCGGAGGATTGCGTCGCGTCGCTGAAGCGCTGGTCGGCGCGCGATTCGATGGGCCAGAAGCTCGCGCAGTCGCTCCAGGAATACAAGATCGTCGATCCCCGGACGTTCCAGATCGTGTTGAAGGAGAAGTTCGGCCCGCTGCTCGACGCCATCGGAAAGCCGTCGGTCGTCACGCCCTTCATGATGCCGAAGAAGACGGCGGAGACCGACGCCTTCAAGCAGATCGACGACTACATAGGCTCGGGCCCCTTCGTCTTCAAGAAGGACGAGTGGAAGCCCGGCGAGAAGCTGGTCTACGTCAAGAACCCGAAATACAAACCGCGGCCCGAGCCAATGGCGGGCCTCGCGGGCGGCAAGGTGGTGAGCGTCGATCGCGTCGAGTGGGTGTGGATTCCCGACCCCGAGACGCAGCTCAACGCCCTGCTCAATGGCGAGATCGACATGATCGAGAGCGTCTCCTACGACCACCTGGGCGTGCTGGCCAAGAGCAAGGACATCAGGATCGTCCCCAACAAGACGTCCAATCAATACGTGTTCCGCATGAACTGGCTGACGCCGCCGTTCAACAACGTGAAGGTTCGCCAGGCCGTGACCTATGCGCTGAGCCAGGAGGAGTTCCTGCAGGCCAATATCGGCGACAAGCGCTTCTATCGCCTGTGCAAGGCGATGTTCACCTGCGATACGCCGCTGGCCTCGACCGCCGGCATGGAAGGCCTTCTCGACGGCAACGCGGCGAAGTCGCGGGAACTGCTGAAGGAAGCGGGCTATGACGGCACCGTCGTCGTCATGCCCCAGCCAACCGACCTCGGCGTCATCAAGCAGCTTGCTCCGGTCGCCAAGTCGCAACTCGAGAAGGCGGGCTTCAAGGTCGAGATCCAGCCGATGGACTGGCAGAGCATGGTCACCCGCCTGACCACCAAGAAGGGCCCGCCCTCGGAAGGCGGCTGGAACGCCTTCGGCACGAGCTGGGTGCAGCTCGACATCCTCGATCCGCTGATGACGCCCTATCTTTCCGCGACCTGCGACAAGGCCCGCGCCGGCTGGCCGTGCGACGAGGGCATGGAAAAGCTGCGCGACAAGTTCGTGGCGGCGACCACCGAGGCTGAAAAGAAGGCGGTCGCCGAAGAGGTGCAACGTTACGCCATGCAGATCGTGACCCACGTCCCACTCGGCGAATGGTTCGGCGCCGCCGCCGTGCGCGCCAACGTCGGCACCATGGCGGTGCCGCCGCCGGTCACCGTCTTCTGGGGCATGACCAAGAAGTAGCCTGCAGAAACGGCCTCGATGCGCGCGGTCCCGTCCGCGTTTATTCGGCCGCCTTTAACTCTGTCGCCCTAAGCGAGCGCAGCGCCGCGTCCTCCGTCTCCCAGCGCATGCCGACTTCCGCCAGCCGGCCGAGCACGTCGTCGAGTTCATGCCCGCGCGAGGTCAGCGAATAGGTGACCTTGGGCGGGATCGTGGCCTCATAGTCGCGCCGCACGAGGCCTGCGCCCTCCAGCGTGCGCAGACGCTCCGTCAGCATCTTGGCCGAGACCCCCGACACGCGCCGTTTCAGCTCGCCGAAGCGTTGCGGCCCGTGGGTCTTGAGATTGTAGAGGATGTAGGTGGTCCACGGTCCCATCAGCATGCGCAGGATGAAGTCCACGGGGCAGGAGGCGCTCTCCTTGCGGGGGGCGGCGATGACGTCCATCAAGTTACCCATGAGTTACGAATTGGTACCTAATGACAAAAATATACTCCTATGTCCAAACCCATCAAGTCACTTTGAGTAATCAATGATGAATTGAAGCGCATCATGAGCAGCGTCGCCATCGTTCATCATTCCGGCTTTGGGCATACCCAGGTTCTGGCCGAAGCCGTAGCCGCCGGCGCTCGGGCCGTCCCCGGGGCGCGGGTGAGCCTCAGCGCCAAGGGATCGAATGACGACCTCAACCGCGACGGCGCCTAACTGGGCGCCATGGCGCAGGTCAATGCCGACCTAGGCGTCGAGGCGCTCGGCCGGCGCGTCGCCGAGGCGGCCGGGCGCCGGACGCAGGAGCGGCTTGCCCGAGCCGCCTGACACGCGGCAAGACGACCGGAACGCGCGCCTTCTCCCCGAAGGGGAGAAGGCGTCAGTTCTTCTTGGTGACGTTCCACCACACCGGCACGGGGCCGGCGAGCCAGCCCGAGATGCGGTCCTTGCGATAGGCGCCGAAGGCCTTGTACTGGCCGAGCACGATGTAGGTGCCCTGGTCCATGACCCGGTCGGAGACGGCCAGCGCGATCTGCTTGCGCTTCTCCGGGTCGCTTTCGACCGCGTAGGAGGCGCGCAGCTTCTCCATCTCCGGATCGCACGGCCAGCCGAACCAGGCCTTGTCGCAGCCGCCGCTGGTGAAGGAGTTGCCGGCCGGGTTGTCGGCATCGACGGTGACGGTGGTGGTGTAGAAGATATTCCAGCCGCCTTGTGCTGGCGGCTCCTTCTTGGCCCGCCGCCCGACCACGGTTTGCCAGTCCATCGCCTGGAGGTCGACCTTGAAGCCGACCTTCTCGAGCGCCTGCTTGCCGACTGGCGGCAGCTGGTTGGACGACTGCAGGTCGGTCGCCTGCATCATGATGATCGGCGTGCCGTCGTATCCGCTCTCCTTCAGAAGCTGTCGTGCCTTTTCGAGATTGGGCTTGATCAGGAGATCGCCGTAGTTCTTCTCGTAAGGGGAGCCGCAGACCAGCGGCGCGTTGCAGACACGGTATATGTCGGGATCGCCGACCTGGGCGCGCAGGAAATCCTCCTGGGCGATCGCATACATCGCCGCCTGGCGCGCCTTCAGGTTGTTGAAGGGAGGGTGCAGGTGATTCATGCGCATGATGATCTGGCTGCCCAGGGCGTTCCAGCCAAACAGAGAAACGTTCTTGTCGGCCTTGAGCATCGGGAAGAGGTCGGGCACCGGCACCTCGATCACGTCGATCTCGCCCTGCTGGAGCGCGTTGACCGCGGTCAGCGGGTCGGTGATGGCGATCCACTCGACGCGGTCGAGCTTCACCACCTTGCCGCCGGCCAGCATCGAGGGTGGCTCGGCGCGCGGCTTGTACTTGGCGTTCCTGAGGTAAACGACCTTCTCGCCGGGCTTCCATTCGTCCTTCTTGAAGATGAACGGACCCGAGCCGATGTAGTCGTCGATCTGCTTGAACGGGTCGGTGTCGGCTACGCGCTTGGGCATCATGAAGGGCACGGTCGAGGAGGGCTTGCCCAAGGCCTCGAGGACGAGGCCGAACGGCGCCTTGAGCACGAGCTGGAAGGTCTTGGCATCGAGGACCTTGAGCTCCCCGGTCGAGGCCATGAGCTGCTGGCCGAGCGCATCTCGCGCGCCCCAGCGCTTGAGCGAGGCGACGCAGTCCTCCGCCAGGACCGGCTTGCCGTCGTGCCACTCAAGGCCGTCGCGCAGGGTGAAGGTCCAGGTGAGCTTGTCGTCGGAGACGGTCCACTTGTCGACCATCTGCGGCTGGATCTGCAGCTTCTCGTCCTTGGCGAACAGCGTGTCGTAGACCATGTAGCCGTGGTTGCGGGTGATGAAGGCGGTGGTCCAGATCGGGTCCAGCACCTTCAGATCGGAATGCGCCACCATCTTGAGCGTCGTCTGCGCCAGTGCCACCGGCGCGGCCAGTGCAACGCCCAAACACACCGCGAGCTGCGCCAGTCTACGTGCTACATGCATGATCGATCCCCCTGCTGCCTGCAGGCTGCCACGCTCCGAGGAATAAAGCGATGCCCATGCCGACCATCTTCGTCTCCCACGGTGCCCCGACGCTGATCCTGGAGGACGTGCCGGCGCGCGCCTTCCTGGCCTCGCTCGGCGGGTTGCTGCCGCGGCCGCGGGCGATCGTGGCGGTGTCGGCCCATTGGGACACCGACGTGCCGGCCGTATCGCTGGCGCGCCAACCCGAAACCATCCACGACTTCTACGGCTTTCCCGAACGGCTCTATCGCCTGCACTATGCCGCGCCCGGCGCGCCGGAACTGGCTGCGCGCGTGGCCAGGCTCACCGGCGCGGCGCACGATGCACACCGCGGCCTCGATCACGGCGCTTGGGTGCCGGCGATGCTGGGCTGGCCCGACGCCGATATTCCGATCTTCCAGCTCTCCATCCAGCCTGGGCAGAGCCCGGCCCACCACATCGCCCTGGGGCGCAAACTCGCCGAGCTACGCGCGGAGGACATCCTGGTGATGGGCAGCGGCAGGCGGTGGAGAAGGGCGACGAGGCGGCGCTGACCGACTATCGCATCCAGGCGCCCAATGCCGTTGACGCCCATCCCACGGATGAGCATTTCCTGCCGCTGCATGTCGCATATGGCGCCGCAGGTGAAGGCGCCCGCGGCCGGGCGCTCCACCGCAGCTTCACTTTGGGGAATCTGTCGATGGCTTCTTACGCGTTTGGCTGAGGTACGTTCGCACGCGCCAACGGGCGGCAGCGCCTGCAAAGGCGCCAGAGCCCGCGCGGCTTAAAGAGGTCTGAATTCATCGGAGCGCGCCGTCGCGTTCCTTGGGAGCGCGCTAAGCCGCGTTGGCCAGCGTGACGCCCTTTTCCTTGAAGAGCTGCTCCAGCTCACCGGTCTCGAACATCTCGCGGACGATGTCGCAGCCGCCGACGAATTCGCCCTTCACGTAGAGCTGGGGGATCGTCGGCCACTGGCTGAACTGCTTGATGCCCTCGCGCAGTTCCGGGTCGACCAGGATGTTGATGCCGTGGAACTTTGCGCCGAGCTGGCTCAATGCATCGACCGTGGCGGCCGAGAAGCCACACTGCGGGAACACCGGCGTGCCCTTCATGAACAGAAGGACGTCGTTCTTGCTGATCTCGTCGCGGATGCGCTCGAAAACTGCGGGTTCGCTCATGTCGGTCTCCTGGAAGGGCGCCAATATGCCCCTAATATAGGGCGGTCACGGCCTTTGCGCCATGGTGGTCAACTTCAGCGCATGCAGCACGCCGCCCATCCGGCCGCCCAGCGCCCCGTAGACCATCTGATGCTGCTGGATCTTCGATTTGCCGGCGAAGGCCGGTGAAATGACCGTAGCGGCATAGTGGTCTCCGTCGCCGGCCAGGTCCTGGATTTCGACCTCGGCGCCGGGTATGCCGTCCTTGATCAGGCGGATGATGTCTTCGGCTTGCATCGGCATGGCGCTCTCCTGTCAGGCGGCGCTGTTCATGTAGGTCGGCAGCCACGCCTCGTGGACCGCCCGCAGTTCGGCCAGCGGCAGGGCAAACAGGCCTTCGACCACGAGACTGTCGCCCCCGGAGTAGCCCAACAGCGTCGCAGGCACGCCCGCCGCCATCGCCGCCTCTACCAGGGCATTGCCGTCGTCGGTCGCGACCAGATAGCGGCCCTGGTCCTCGCCGTAAAGATAGGCGTGCGGCGTGCCGGCATCGGCGGGCAACCTCATCGCGGCGCCCGTGCCACCGGCCAGGCACATCTCGGCGAGGCCGACCAGCAGCCCCCCATCGGAGAGGTCGTGGCAGGCGGCGACGTGGCCGCCGAGGATCTCGCCCCGGACGAAGTCGCCGTTGCGGCGCTCGACAGCAAGATCGACCGGTGGTGGCGCCCCTTCTTCGCGGCCGCAAAGTTCACGCAGGTAGAGCGATTGGCCGAGCCAGCCCTGGGTCGCCCCGAGCAGCACGATGGCCTGGCCCGCCGCGCGCAGCCGCGCACCGACCGCCTTGGCGAT
>RGPT01000174.1 GCA_010032545.1 Alphaproteobacteria bacterium | reverse complement strand
CGGCGATGCCGGCATCGTCGTACTTGTAGGAGTATTCGGTGTGGATGCGCTCGCCTTCGGCGAAGGTGAAGCTGCGTCCGGCGACGGTGACGCTCTGCGCCGCGAGACTGCGGAAGTAGATCTCGATCCGGCCCGCGACCGGATTGTAGAAGGCCTCGTGGGCAAAGCGTGCGGTGTCGAAGGTGGCGCCCAGCTCGCGGTTCATGCGGCGCACCAGGTTGAGGGTGAAGGCCGCCGTCACGCCGGCCGAGTCATTGTAGGCGTCGTGCAGGCGGCGCGCGTCCTTCCGGAGGTCGACGCCCAGGACCATCGCCCCTCGGTCGCCCAGCAGGGTACGCGCGCGGCGCAGGAACGACGTGGCGTCCTCGGGCTCCAGGTTGCCGATCGTCGAGCCGGGAAAAAAGCCGAGCCTCGGCGCGCCGTTCACGTCTGCCGGCAGCGACTGCAGCACCATGTAGTCGGCGCACACCGGCTCGACCCTGAGCCGCGGGTAGTCACGGCGCAGCTTGGCCGCCGTGGCGTCGAGATGGTGGCGCGAAACATCGATCGGCACGTAGGCCGCGAGATCGGGCATGGCATCGAGCAGCAACCGCGTCTTGACGCTGGAGCCGCTGCCGAACTCGACCAGGGCACAGCCCGGCCCGGCCAGTCGCGCCAGCTCGGGCGCACAGTCGGCAAGGATGCCGGTCTCGGTGCGGGTGAGGTAGTATTCCGGCAGCTCGCAGATCGCGTCGAAAAGCTCGGACCCCCGCGCATCGTAGAGGAACTTCGGCGGGATCGCGCGCGGCGAGCGCGCGAGACCGGCCAGCACCGCCTCACGGAATTCCTCGCGGTCGCTTGCCTCGACACGATCGAGGACAGGCAGGGTGACGTTCATCGCAGATCCTCCGCCAGGCGAATGCCGCCGTACATCCATCGCGCGTCCGGTGGGAAGAAGTTGCGATAGGTCATGCGAATGTGGTCCGCCGGCGAGACGCTGCAACCGCCGCGCAGGACCAGCTGGTTCGACATGAACTTGCCGTTGTACTCGCCGATTGCCCCCGGCGGCTCGCGATAGCCCGGGTAGGCGATGTAGGGGCTGGAAGTCCATTCCCAGACCTTGCCGACGCCCTGCAGCCGGGCGGCGCCCGTCTCCCATTCGGCCTCGCGCGGCAGGCGCTTGCCCGCCCACTTGGCGAAGGCTGCGGCCTCGTAGGCGCTCACGTGACAGACCGGCTCGGACGACTGCAGGCCGCGCAGGCCGGCCAGCGTGAACACATGCCACCGGCCGCCGTTCTTCTCCCAGTAGAGCGGCGCTTCCCAGCCGCGGTGGTTGACGCAGTCCCAGCCGGCCGACAGCCAGAACTCGGGCCGCCGATAGCCGCCATCCTCGATGAAGGCCAGATATTCGGCGCAGTTCGTCGGCCGTGACGCCAGCGCAAACGGATCCAGCCAGACGCGATGGCGCGGCCCTTCGTTGTCGAAGGCAAACCCCTGGCCATCATGTCCGATCTCGACCAGACCGCCGTCGAACACGGTCCACGCCAAGGGCGCGGCTTCCGATGGGGCTGCATGCGATGCCGCCCGGTAGGCCGGACGCAGCGGATTGAGCGATAGCATGTGCTTGGCATCCATCAGGAGAAGCTCCTGATGCTGCTGCTCGTGATGGAGGCCGAGTTCGACCAGCGACCACGCATTGCCCGCGCCGCGCCCGAGCAAGTCCGCCACGGCGTCCGTGACATGACGGCGATAGGCCATGATTTCGTCGACACCGGGCCGCGAGATGAGGCCGCGCTGCGGACGCGGATGCCTCGGACCGACGGACTCGTAGTACGAATTGAAGAGAAATTCATAGGCTGGATCGTAGACCCGATATTCGGGCACGTGCGGGCGCAGCACGAAGGTCTCGAAGAACCACGTCGTGTGCGCGAGGTGCCACTTGGTCGGGCTGGCATCCGGCATCGACTGCACGGTCTGGTCCTCGGGCGAGAGCGGCGCCGCCAGTTGCTCGGTCCGGCTGCGGACAGCGAGGAAAAGCGCCACGGACTCAAGGACCCCGGTCTGGACGGCTTGCGTTACCCTGTTCGACACGACACCTCCGCACCGTACGTAACGCCCGTCGACGATAGTCGGTTGCAATGCGCCCGTCGCGCACCCACTGTTGGCAGCCTCCACTTGTCCACCCGAGGGACGCAAGTGCCTATTTGCGAGATCGACCCGTGGCGCGCTCAATATTTCGAGAGTGCACGTTGTCCCGACGACATCTTCATTCCGACTGAGGACAGCGACGCCTGGACGTGGAATCCGGCACACCGCTGGGTCTACGACAAGCTGGCGGTGGCTTCGAGCCAAGGCCTCGATGCCGCCCCGCACGGCGTGGCGCCTGTCCGCTACCCGGTATTTTCCAAGCCGATCTACAACCTCAAGGGCATGGGGGTGGGCAGCCGCGTGCTCCGCTCGGAGGCCGATTACGCCGATGCCTACCGGCCAGGCCACATGTGGAGCACACTTCTCGAAGGCAGCCACGTCAGCAGCGACGTGGCCGTCGTCGACGGCGTCCCCCGCTGGTGGCGTCACGCCAGCGGCGCGGCCAGTGGCGACGGTACATTCGACCACTGGGAGGTGCATGCCGGCCCAGCGCCTGCGGTCGAGGAATGGTGCGGCGCCTGGTGCCGCCGTCATCTCGCGGGCTACACCGGCATGGTCAATCTGGAAACCATCGGCGGGCGCATCATCGAGGTCCATCTGCGCTTCGCCGACCAGTGGCCCGATCTCTATGGCAAGGGCTGGGTGGAGGCGCTGGTCCGCCTCTATGCCGCGGGCGAATGGCGGTTCGACGATTCGAACCGGCGCACAGGCTACAGCGTCGTGCTGTTCGCCCCCCACGGCGCGCGCTATCGCCATCCGCCGGCTGCCCTGCATCAGGAGATCCGCCGCATGCCCGATGTGTCGAGCGTGCAGATCACCTTCCACGAGGACGTCGCGCCCGGCCGCCACGCCATGCCGCCCGGCGGCTTTCGTTTGGCGATCATCAACTGCTGGGACCGCGCCGCCGGCAATGCGGCGCGCGAACGGCTGCGGGGACACTTTAACGGGACGACGGGATTGTCCGCGGGCTAGACTGCGGCCGATGAAATCCCTGCTCGCCAGCTATGTCGCGGCTCTTGTCGCCCTCGCCATCCTCGACGGCCTGTGGCTGGGCGTGGTCAGCCGCGAGTTCTACAAAGCCCGTTTGGGCCAATTGCTGCTCGATCGGCCGATCTGGTGGGCGGCAATCCTGTTCTATCTGATCCATGCTGCCGGCATCGCGGTGTTTGCCGTGCCGCCAGCCATGGCCGCCGGGACCTGGATCGCGGCCGTACTCTACGGCGCGCTCTTCGGCTTGTGCGTCTATGCAGCCTACGACCTTACCAACCTCGCAACCCTGCGCGGCTGGTCGATGACGCTAAGCCTGGTCGATCTGGCCTGGGGCGCGTTTGCGACAGCAGCGGCCACCTGGGTGGCGTTCCTCGCCGTACGGTCCGTTCAGGCTCCCTGACTGCGCGCATCGTCGTATTGCGGATGCCGGCGCACGAAGGCGACAACGAAGCTGCACGCCGGCACGATCTTGAGGCCGCGCTTGCGGGTGTCGTCCAGCGCTGCGCGGACGATCTCGGCGCCGATGCCTTTGCCCTCGTCGGCCGGTGGCACTTCCGTATGGGTGAAGACCAGGCCATCGCCCTGCCGGCGATAGACCACGATCGCCAGCCCATGGTCGGTCTCAAGTTCGTAACGGCTCTGGGCTTCGTTGTGCCTGACGGTCCCCATCAGCGATCGACCTCCCAGAACATCGGGTACGACGACTGGATCATACCCTTGAGGTCGCTGCGGTAGCCCGACGCGATGCTGAACTGCCCCCACATCACCGACGGTACGAGTTCGTAGGCGATGACCTGGATTTCAGCGGCGATCCGCTTGCGCTCGTCGAGTGTCGTGGCTTGTGCGAACGTCTTCAAAAGCTTTGGGATCCTCTCATCGCACGACCAGCCGGGAAACTCGTTGCAGGACGCTGCAATGTAGAAGTGCGTCAGCGGCGAGAACATGTCGGTGCCGTTGGAGTAGACCGGGAACATCGACCAGCCCTCCTTCTTGGCCCTGCGGGCGAGAATGGTCGGCCAGTCTCGCGGTTGCTGTTCGACGGTGAAGCCCACGTCGCGCATGTTCTGCGCCAGCACCCGCGACGCCGTCTGGCTGATCGATCCCGCGACCTCGAGGATGACTACCGGTTCGCCCTTGTAGCCGGATGCCTTCAGCTCGGCTCGGGCGGCAGCCAGATCGACTTTGGCGCCGGCCGATCCCGCATCGGTGCCGAGCGGCGTACCGCACATCCAGAACGACGGGCATGACTTGGCCTTGTATCGGTCGGGCACGCCGATTGCCGTCAGCGTCGCATCCTGGTCGGCGAGCTTCCACAGCACGCGACGCACCGCCGGATTGTCGAACGGAGGTGCCGCGTGGTTGAGGCGGAAGTTACCCTGAAACTGGTGCAGGCCGCCCAGCCCCATCAGCTTTACGCTGCGGTCCTTCTCCAGCAGGGGCAGCATGTCGAACGGCAGGTACTGCATGTAGTCGATCTCGCCCACCATCAGCGCGTTGGCGCCGGTCGACTGGTCGGGCATGACACGCAGCACAAGGCGGTCGATCTTCACGTTCTTGCCGCCGGCGAGGAAGTCGGGCGCCTCCTTGCGCGGCACATAGTCGGGATTGCGCTCCAGCACCATCGCGTTGCCGGGCCGCCACTCGCTCTTGACGAACCGGAAAGGCCCGGAACCGATCGGCTCGGCAATGCGCTGGTCGGCCGGCGTCGCCGCCAGTCGTGCCGGCATCATCGCCGGCAGCGGTGCGTTCGGCTTGCCCAGGACGTCGAGCAGCAATGGAAAGGGTTCCTTGAGGACCAGCTTGAATGTCTTGGCGTCGACGGGTTCCAGCGAGACGGTATCGGCCAGCAACATCTTGCCCAGCGCGTCGCGCGCGCCCCAGCGCTTGAGCGAGGCCACACAGTCTTCTGCTGTGACGGGCGTGCCGTCGTGCCACTTGAGGCCGTCGCGCAGAACGAACGTCCACGTGAGCTTGTCCGCGCTGCTTTGCCAGGTATCGACCATCTGCGGCTTGATATCGCCGGCATTGTTCATTGCGAACAAAGTGTCGAACACATGCAGGGCGAACGAGCGCGTGATGTTCACCGTCGTGGCATGCGGATCGAGGATCGTGACCTCGGACTCGAGCACGACGGTCAGAGCCTTCGCTGCACGAGCCTCGCGTGCGCCTATCAGGGACGTGGTCGCCAGCGCTGCGCCGCCTGCCAACGCCGTACGCCGTCCAACTCCGCCGTTACGCATGTTCGCACTCCCTCATGATGCAGGGCAGCCTAGCGGTGTTTGGCAGCATGCGAAACGTGCCGGCCTGTTCCCTGTTTCGCACGTCAGCTATACAGAGCGCCCACCGACGCAGAGGACTTGGCGATGAAGCTGTTCGATCTATCAGGCCGCGTGGCCATCGTTACTGGCGGCAATGGCGGCATCGGCCTTGGAATGGCAAAGGGCATGGCCGCGGCCGGCGCCACGATCGTCGTCGCCGGACGCGACGCGGCAAAGAACGCCTCGGCGGTGAAGGAGATTCATGGCCTGGGCGCAACGGCCAGCGCGATCGCAGTCGATGTGCTGAAGGAGGAATCGTGCCGCGCCCTGATCGCCGACACAGTCAAGCAGCACGGCCGGCTCGACATCCTGGTCAACAATGCCGGCATGAGCATTCGCAAGCAGCCGCAGGATTTCACGGCGGCCGAATGGCACACGGTCCTCGACAGCAATCTGACCAGCGCGTTCCTGTGCAGTCAGGCCGCCTACCCCGCGATGAAGAAGGCCGGCGCCGGCAAGGTGATCAACATCGGCTCGATGATGTCGATCTTCGGCGCGGCTTTCGCCACGGCCTATGCCGCCAGCAAGGGTGGCATGGTGCAGATGACCAAGGCGATGGCAACCGCCTGGGCCAAGGACAACATCCAGGTGAACTCGATCCTGCCGGGATGGATCGACACCGCCCTCACCCGCCGCGCGAGAGAGCAGGTGCAGGGCCTCCACGAGTCGGTGCTGAAGCGCACGCCGGCCGCACGGTGGGGCGTGCCCGACGATTTTGCCGGCATCGCTGTCTTCCTGGCGGCACCGGCCTCTGACTTCGTCACAGGAGCCGCCATCACTGTCGATGGCGGCTACTCGGTCCAGGGTTGAACGTCCGTCTCTAGGGCGACTCGACCCGGCACGTGGCGCGGTCGACGAAGAGGCTCGTCGCAGGCCCATGGACCGCGAGGCCCACGCGCACGCCGGCGCCCAGCGCCGGCACGAGGACTCGGGTCTGCTCGACCGGCTTGCCGGCATTGGTGAAGCTGCAATGGAGCAGCGGTGCGACCGTCCTGGCGCTGTTGTTGTTCAGGTAGAGCACGATCTGCCAGCGCTTCTCCGGGACCGCACCCAGCGATGCACCGTCGATATTCACAATCGGAACCGTCGGTCCGGCCGTTATGGGGATTGTGCCGAGAGGTGTGATCCTCGCCCGCTGCACGACAACGCCGTCGACCCGAGCGGCTTGCGCCAGCGGATCGAAGGCTCGATCAGCCGGCGTGTTCGGCCCGGAAACCAGGCCGACATTGTTCGGCGTCCAGATCTGACCGGTCTTGGGATCGCGAAACTCCGGACCCCCAGACGACGCTGCCATATCGACGGAACTGCGGGTCACTTGGGCGGCAGCCGGCAAACTGATCGCAAGCGCCAGGCCAAGAATCATGGCCTTGGTGCCAAAACCGCTGGATGCATACATCGCCTGCACCTTCCTTGATAAGGCCCGGATGCTGCCAACGAACACCGGCTCCGCAGACGGAGTGTATCTAGGCCATGTCAGGATTTGAAGCGGTCGAGAATCGCCCAGGAAGACGGCGATTCAGTTCACGGCGTCGGAGAACTCGCCAGAACGTTAGAGATCTTGTCACCGACAGTCCGCATGGACGCGATAGCAGCAACGGCGATCAACGACAAAATCAGGGTGTACTCGAGAGCCATGGCCCCCCGGTGATCCTTCATCAGTCGGCGAAAAACAGACAACATGCTTCGTTCTCCACGGCCTCGACCTTGTCGGCAGTTTGCCGACTGGCGCCATATGACAGGATGTTGGAGACCGTACTTAAAGCGGATTCTTGGGTCAAATGAAATTGATATTTGACATTAGAGTTTTTGTTTAAACATTTTATAATATTAAAAAATATCCCGAGATTGATAAGCTTCCAGCACTCGCGCCACCGAGGTCCAGACACACAGGCCTGCGAAAAGACCTGCCAGCCAAGGGAAAGTTGCCGGAAACAGACAGAACAGCACAAAAGCAGCGATGGTCTCGCTGCCCTCGATCAATCCCGCGGCATGAAAGAACGATTTCCGCCCGCGTTTGCCGTCGTAGACCTCGTCGCGCGTTGCGGCGAGGACGGCACGGCCAAGAAACGATGCCCCGCTACATACGAACGACGCCAGCAGGATCGCCGCCCAAACCGCGTTTGCAGGATCTGCGAGCGCGAAGCCCACCGGCACGGCGGCGTAAAACGCCATGTCGCACATGATATCGAGATAGCCGCCGAATGGCGTCGATGTACTGTGCCGGGCGATCGGCCCGTCGACCCCATCAATGAGGCGATTTAGAAGGATCAGGAGCAAGGCCAGGCCGTACCAGCCTTGCGCCAGGGCAGGCACAGCCAGGAGTCCGACAGCCAGCCCGACAAGGCTTGCACCATTGGCCGGCACCCCACCGCGCGCCAGCCAAGCTCCGGCGCGGTCGAGAGGTCCGTCGACCAAACGGCGCAGAACGGGATCAAACATGGCACCGCGCGGCGGTCAGTGTGGCGCCGACGGACCCGAATCGACCGCACGCAGGGACACGATATCGGCCTGGGGAGCGGTGGCCTGCCGGTCCGCCGAGGCCTGCCGGCGATAGGCCATCCAACTGAACGGGATCAAGGCCACATAAACTAGGCCGATCAGCGAGCCCGCGATCCAGGGGGCACTGGCGAGCACGCCCATGACCAGCGCAGCGCCCAGCAGGGACGGCAGCACGAGGTGTCGGGGCACCCTTCCCTTTTTGAAGGAATAAGTCGGCAGACGGCTCACCATCATGATGAGGTTTTCCGGGGTTGCCGCCATGCCGCCCCCGGCGCCCATCACGATCGAGAACTGCAGGGGATCGACGAGCAAGCCCTCCTTGTGGAGCTGCAGGCACACCTCGAGGTGGCCAGTGTCGTAGATTTCCAGTTCCGGTTTCACGTTGAGCTCGCGCATGCGCGCAGCCAGCCGGCGCACGCCCTTGGGCGGATTGCGGAACTCGAATTCACCGGAACTCATCGAACACGGGTTGAGCGTGGCCATGCGCGGCTTGAGCTCCACCAGCTTTTCACGATCCTCGAAGGACACCATCGGACCGACGCCGGTCGACATCTGGATCAGGATCGGACAGCGCTGCTTGATGAGGTCCATCGTCAGCTGCGCGGTTGCCAGATCCGCTGTCGGGCGCTGCTGCTCGTCGCGCAAATGGATGTGTGCGACCGAAGCGCCGGCCCTGTAGGCTTCCTCGACCGCATCGGCGATTTCCTGTGGCGACGTGGGAAGGTTGGGGTTGTCCGCCTTGGTGGCAATAGGCCCGGTCGGCGCG
>RGPT01000173.1 GCA_010032545.1 Alphaproteobacteria bacterium | reverse complement strand
ATTGACGTTGTATAGAAAAGACTATACAACTTTTCCATGCTCAAAGCGTCTCAAACCGATAACGATGGTCGTGTTGAAACGACAAACCGTGGCCGCACGCTCCCCATAAAAGACACCATAGAAAAGGTCAGGGGCTACAACACGCTCACCATCTACAGGATGGAAGCTTCGCCCTATTGGTACGTGCGCTACTACGAAGACCAAAAGATTTATCGCCGCAGCACCAAGCAAGAAAACAAGCGTGACGCCATTAAAGCAGCGCAAGAGTTCTTTGCCGAGATAAAGCTGGCGAAGATGAACCGTCTCCCCGTCACCAAAAGGAGCGGCTTCGAATTATGCGCTCGCGGCCTGTTGAAAGAGAACAAGGCCCGCATGGAGCGTGGCGAGCTATCCAAAACCAAACAAGAATACGATGAAGCAAGGTTGGAGAACGACCTGCTCCCCTACTTCAAGAAATTCGAAGTGGCTGAAATCGACTACAAGGCGCTGTCAGGCTATCTCACTTATATCAATACGGCAGAGCGGAAACTCAGCACCAACAGCCTGAAAGTCCACGTCTCCCATATCAAGACCATCCTCAAATACGCGCAGAGGATCGGCGTCATCACCGCTTCGGCCAGGAACCTCGGCCAGGCGCATTTCGCGGCGGTCGGCGCGCCCGTCGACACGCCGTTCGTGGGCTTGCCCGAAGACAGTTCGTTCGCCGCCACCTTCCTGAAGAACGGCCTGACGCTCGATCGCGATCGTGTGGAGGCGGAGGCCGTCGAGGCCGGCCGGGCCTTGATCGGCCGCCATCCCGACATCGACACGGTGGTCCTCGAATGCACCAACCTGCCGCCGTACAAGCCGGCGCTCGAACGCGCGCTCGGCCTGCCGGTGTTCGATGTGCTCGACCTGTTGCGCGGGTTCCACGCCCGACTTATCGCAGCAGGCGGCGGTAGAACGGCTGCAGGAGAGCAGGCATCAGGTAGATCGGAAACTGCACGGCGGCGATGAACAGGAAGATGTCGGGGTCCGCCGTCACCGGCAGCACCGCCATCAGCAGCGCGTTGTGCCGCCCGCCCGAGCAGTAGCCCGCGGTGAGCGCGGTGCGCCGGTCGAGGAACGGCAACATGCCCGCGGCCATCACGAGGTTGCAGAGCAGCATGCCGGCGAAGGCGCCGGCGACGAAGCCCGCGAGCTTCAGCGGCTCGGCCTGCGCCCGCGCCACGACGCCGTCCATCAGCGGGATGGCGAACACCATCAGCACCACGACGGAGATCCCGTCGAGCGTGGAGCCCGACTCCTGGAGCCGCGGTCCCAGGAAGCGGCGGATGGCGATGGCGCCGACCAGGGCCAGCGCCACGATCAGGGCCAGCCGCAGGCTCAGATCGACAATGCCGATTTTGAGATCGAGATCGAGCAGCCACAGCGCCAGCGGCGGCAGGGTGAAAGGGACCAGGAAGTTGGAGAACAGGGTGAGCAGCAGGGCGAGCGATGAATCGAGGCGCAGGAAGGTGGCGGTGGTGGCCGCCGATATGATCCCCGGCGCCATGGCGCTGAGGCACAGGGCGGCGATCAGGCCAGGCCACAGGCCAAGCGCCTGCCAGACCGGCCAGACGACGAGCGGCACGGCGACCAGGTTGAGCAGCGCCAGCACGATGGCCAGTCCCGGACGGCGCAGCAGCGACGAGAGCCTTGTCCAGTCGGTGCGTGCCAGCGCCAGCATCAACAGCACGACGGCCAGCGGCCAGAGCAGCGGGCGTGCGGCGGCGGCGATATCCTGAAACAGCAGGCCGAGGCCCAGCGAGAAAGGCAGCAGCGTCGTGGCGCGGCCGCCCATGCGCCGCAAAACGTGAACGACCGTGTTCATCGCGATGACCCTATCACATGCTAGCGTCGGACATGTTCCTGCGGACCCTGACGGCTAGTTTGCTGGCGTTGATGTCCGCGGTGCTGCCGGCGTCGGCCCAGCCCGTGCCCGCGCCCGACTGCACGGTCGACGGCACGCTGTTCGACGCCGACGGGCTGAAGCTCGATATCGTCTATCGCTGCCGCTCGTCGACGGCACTCGACTTCCATGCCGACGGCGACCGGATCGCGGGCAAGGTGATGTCGTTCCGCGACGGCGGTGGCCATGCCTTGCTGCCGTCGGCCAATACGTGGCGGGTGGAGTCGCTGGGCGGCCTGGTCGAGGCGCATTACCGCTACGACCTCACGGGCTACGCCCGCACCGTCGACCAGACATCGGTCGCCGTGCAGCGTGGCGGCGGCGTGCTCGCCATCCTGTCGTCGTGGCTGCTCGAGCCCCGGGGTTATCAGCGCGTGCCGACCATCGATATCCGTATGAACACCGAGTCCGGCCTCGTCTTCGCCGCCGGCTTGCCGAGGGTCGGCGACGCCTGGCGCCTGACCGGCACGACGGTGCGCTTTGCGGGCTACAGTGCCCTGGGCCGCCTCAGCCTGGAGGAAATCGCCGTCCCGCTCCCGGGGTCGTTGCGGCCGGGACAACCACAAGGACAGGGCATCCTGCGTATCGCCATTCTCGACGGGCTTTCCGAGACCGCGCGTGCCGCCGTCATCGACTGGGTCCGGCGCACAGCGGAGGCCCAAGCGAACTACTGGCACGGCTTCACGGCCAGGCAGATGCTGCTGGGGCTGGTGCCGGCCGGCACGCGGCGCGGCGTGGGCTATGGCCGCACCGTGCCGGGCGGCGGCGTCACCGTGATGGTCGAGGTCGGCGCCGAGGTCGAAACCCGCCGCCTGTTCAACGACTGGGTGTTGACCCATGAGTTCGTCCATACCGGCATGCCGTTCATCCGTGGCCGCAGCACCTGGTTCATGGAGGGCGCCGCGACCTACATCGAGCCCATCATCCGAGCCCGGGCGGGCTGGAAGACCGAGGAAGAGGTCTGGCGCGAGTGGGTCGAGAGCATGCCGCAGGGCAACGGTGCCTTCAGCGTAGGTCTCGCCAATGCCTCCGGACGCCAGAACTACTGGGCCGGCGCCACATTCATGCTGCTCGCGGACCTGGCGATCCGGCGGGCGACGCAGGGTGGCAAGGGGCTGGAGGATTGCCTGGGCGGCGCCTTGTGGAGCGGGCTCGATGGCTCTCTCCGCGTCGACCTTGCCGAGTATGCCGCCGCTTGCGATCGGGCCACCGGGGCGCCGGTCATGGCCGAGCTGGTCGCGCGCCATGTCGAGCGTGCCGAGCCGGTCGACCTGTCGGCACTTTGGCGAGAGCTCGGCATTTCGATCGTGGGCGGCCGGGTGGTGCTCGACGATGCGGCGCCGGCCGCTGCCTGGCGTAGGATGATCGTGATGGGCATGCGGCCCACCTCGCGCATATTATTGCCATGGGAATCATGAGCGCTGATCGCGGAGTTTGGCTGGAAGATCTCACCTGGCAGGAGGCCAAGGTGCGTTTCGACGCGGGCGCCGTCGTGGTCGTGCCGGTGGGCGCGGCGTCCAAGGCCCATGGGCCGCACTTGCCGCTCAAGACCGACGCGCTGACGGCCCGCGCGCTCGCTCAGAATCTGGTCGAACGCCTGCCCATCGTGGCTGCCCCGGTCGTGGGCTTCGGCTTCTATCCTGCCTTCACCGCCTTTGCCGGCAGCCAGCACCTCACGGCCGATACCTTCAAGGCGCTGATGCGCGAGCTGGTCGGCAATCTTCGCGGGCACGGGGTACGGCGGATCGCGATCCTGAACACCGGCGTCTCGACCGAGAAGCCGCTCGACGAGCTGTCGGGCGAACTGGGCGAGATCGCGGTGCTGCACATGCGACTGTTCGGGGCCAAGGCGGATGCGCTGTTCGACGATCTCGAGGGCGGTCACGCCGACGAGCGCGAGACCTCGGTCATGCTGGCGCTGGAACCGCGCAGCGTGCGCATGGACCGTTTGATACCCGAGGGTGACTTCAAGACGACCGCGGCCACCGGCGATGCCTCGCGCGCCTCGGCCTTCAAGGGCGAGCGGCTGGTCGACGCCCGGGCCGAGGATATGGCAGCTGCCCTCGTCGCGCGCTGGCCCGACGCCTTCTAGGCCCGATGTTCTCTAGCGCTGCGGCGGCGGCGAATCGGCCTGGAACTTCATCGGCCGGAATTCACGTACCAGCTTCTTGGCGTCGGCAATCTGCGTCGAGGTCATGCGCTGGGCCAGTATGTCGCGCTGCCGGGCGGCCTCGGAGGCGCTGCTCAGCATGTGGCCGGCGCTGATCGAGAACCACATGTAGGCGAGCACGAAGTCCTTCGGCACGCCGTCGCCCTTCACATAGAGGAGGCCGAGCTTGTACTGCGCGAAGGGCTGGCCCTGCAGTGCTGCCGACTCGAACCATTTGGCGGCCTCGGCGGTGCTGCGCATCTGGCCTGTGGCCTCGGCATAGACCAGGCCGAGTCGGTACTGGGCGTAGGGGTTTCCGGCCTCGGCCATCGGCAGCAGGATCTTTTCCGCAGCCGCGTAGTCGCCGCGCTGATAAGCGGCGTTGGCGTCGTTGAGCGGCGCGGCAAGCGCCGGTCCGGCGACGGCGAACATCAGCAGCAGACAGAATCCGATCAGGCGACGCATGGCAGAACCTCTCGATTCTACTATGCCATAGCCAGAGGTGTCTGGCTCGCCGGCCGTGAGCGTGGGATAATCCACCATGGCCAACGATTCTGGACTCCTCGCCCGGGGCGGGACGGCGTTTGCGTTCGACAACAGCTATGCCCGCCTGCCCGAACGCTTCTACGCCCGCCTGCCGCCGACGCCGGTCGCCGCACCGCGCCTGCTCAAGCTCAATTACGCGCTGGCGCGTCAGCTCGGCCTCGATCCCGACGTGCTGAGCTCGCCGGAGGGCGTTGCGATCCTGGCCGGAAACCGTCTGGCGCCGGGCTCGCAGCCGATCGCGCTCGCCTATGCCGGCCACCAGTTCGGCGGCTTCTCGCCGCAGCTGGGTGACGGCCGCGCCATCCTGCTGGGCGAGGTGATCGACCGCGACGGCGTGCGCCGCGACATCCAGCTCAAAGGCTCCGGCCCGACTCCGTTCTCGCGCCGCGGCGACGGCCGTGCGGCGCTGGGTCCGGTGTTGCGCGAATATCTCGTCAGCGAGGCGATGTTCGTGCTGGGCATTCCCACCACGCGGTCGCTGGCTGCCGTCAGCACCGGCGAGCCGGTGTGGCGCGAGGCCGAACTGCCGGGCGCGGTGCTCACGCGCGTGGCGTCGAGCCACATCCGCGTCGGTACCTTCCAGTTCTTCGCCGCCCGCGCGGATATCGAGGCGCTGCGGCTGCTGGCCGACCATGTGATCGACCGCCACTATCCCGAGGTGCGCGGCCACGCCCGGCCGTATCGTGCGCTCTACGAGCAGGTGATCGCGCGCCAGGCGAGCCTGGTGGCGCGATGGATGCTGGTGGGTTTCATCCACGGCGTCATGAACACCGACAACTCGTCGATCTCGGGCGAGACCATCGACTACGGACCCTGTGCCTTCATGGACGCCTATGATCCGGCGACGGTCTTCAGTTCCATCGATACACAAGGCCGCTACGCCTACATCAACCAGCCGCGCATCGCGCCATGGAACCTGGCGCGTTTCGGCGAGACGCTGCTGCCGCTGCTGGCCGACGACAGCGATGCAGCCCTTGCCCAGGCCAACGAGGCGCTTGCCACCTTCCAGCCACGCTATGCGGCGGCCTTGCTGGACGGGCTGCGCCGCAAGCTTGGTCTGTTCACCGCGGAGGAGGGCGATGCGGCGCTGGCCGAGGATCTCCTGAAGGCGATGGCTGCGAACCGCGCCGACTTCACGCTCACCTTCCGCCGTCTTGGCGATGCGGCGGCCGATGCCGCCCTGGACAGCGGCGTGCGCGACCAGTTCCTCGATCCTGCCGCCTTCGACGCCTGGTCGGTGCGCTGGCGCGAGCGGCTGGCGCGCGAACCACAGGACGGTGTTGCACGGCGGGCGGCGATGCATGCCACCAATCCGATCTATATCCCGCGCAACCACCGGGTCGAGGCCGTGCTGGCCGCCGCCATCGAGCGCGACGACTATGCGCCGTTCGAGGAGCTGATGACGGTGCTGACGCGACCCTTCGAGGAACGGCCGGAATTCGCCGCCTATGCCGAGCCGCCGACCGACGACAGGAGCGGCTACAAGACCTTCTGCGGCACCTGAGAAATGTATCCAGGCAAACATGCGACGCTACGCGCCGGGCAGCCGGCCGTCATCATGGCGGGCACCGGCGAGACCATCACCTATGGCGAGCTTGAAGCCCGGACCAACCGGCTGGCCCATCTGTTGCGCGCCGAAGGCCTTGGCCGCCTCGACCACTATGCCATCTACATGGAGAACAACGCCCGCTACGTCGAATGCTGCGGCGCAGGCGAGCGCGCCGGCCTCTACTACACCTGCGTCAACTCCTTCCTGACAGCCGACGAACTCGCCTATGTCGTCAACAACAGCCAGTCGAAGGTGCTGATCACCTCGCAGGCCAAGCGTGAGGTGGCGCTGGCGGCGTTGGCGCAATGCCCGGCGGTAAGGCTCTGCCTGATCGTCGACGGAGCCGGCGACGGGGCGAACATCCTGAACCTCGATCAGGCCACGGCGGGCTTTCCGGCCACGCCGATCGCCGACGAATCGCTGGGCACCGCCATGCTCTACTCCTCGGGCACGACCGGTCGGCCCAAGGGCATCGTGCGCCTGCTGCCGGTGCAGCCGCCGGCGCAGCAGCTGCCGATGTTCGATTTCCTGCAGAAGCTCTGGCACTACCGCGAGGGCATGATCTACCTGTCGCCGGCGCCGCTCTATCATTCGGCGCCGCAGGCCGCGGTCAATCTCACTATCCGCATGGGCGGCACGGTCGTCGTCATGGAGCGCTTCGATGCCGAGGCCTATCTGGGCCTGATCGGCCGGCACCGCATAACCCACAGCCAACTCGTGCCCACCATGTTCTCGCGCCTGCTGAAATTGCCCGAGGAGGTGCGCAAGGACGCCGATCTCTCGTCGCTCGAGATCGCCATCCACGCGGCGGCACCCTGCCCCGTGCAGGTGAAGGAGCAGATGATCCAGTGGTGGGGGCCTATCATCCATGAATACTACGGCGCCACCGAGGGGCTGGGCTTCACCGCCTGCAATTCGGCCGAGTGGCTGGCCCATCGCGGCACCGTCGGCCGTGTCCTGCTGGGCGAACTGCATGTGCTCGACGACGACATGCAGCCGATGCCGCCCGGTCAGCCCGGCACGCTGTGGTTCAAGACCGCGACTCCGTTCGAATACTTCAACGACCCCGCCAAGACCGCCGAGGCGCGCTCGCCGGACGGCAGCATGAGCACGGTGGGCGATGTCGGCTACGTCGATGCCGACGGCTTCCTCCATCTCACCGACCGCGCCACCTTCATGATCATCTCGGGTGGCGTGAACATCTACCCGCAGGAATGCGAGAACCTGCTAATCACCCATCCCAAGGTGGCGGACGCCGCCGTGTTCGGCGTTCCCAATGCGGACCTCGGCGAGGAAGTGAAGGCGGTGATCCAGCCCATGCCCGGCGTCGATCCCGGCCCAGCACTGGCCGAGGAGCTGATCGCCTTCTGTGGCCAGCACCTCGCGCGCCAGAAGGTGCCGCGCTCGATCGACTTCGAGGCCGAGCTGCCGCGCCTGCCGACCGGCAAGCTCTACAAGCGCCTGCTGCGCGACCGCTATTGGGGCGATCGCAAGACCCGCATCGTCTGACGGTCAGGAGAAGACCCATGTCGCGTATCGTGCCGTTGATTGCGATCCCGCTCGTTGCGGTCGGCCTGTTCGGTTCAGGCCCGGCGCGGGCCGATGCCATCGACGGCAACTGGTGCCACGCCGACGGACGCAACCTCGCCATCAAGGGACCGCAGCTCACGACACCCGGCGGCAAGCAGATCGAGGGCGACTACGACCGGCACGGCTTTACCTATGTGGTGCCGGCGTTCGAGCCGGACGCCGGCGCGACCATCACCATGGTGCTGCTGAGCGAGACCCAGATGCGCCTGATCTCGCCCACCCATCCCGACCAGATCTGGCGGCGCTGCGGCAAGCCGGTTTCGTGAGGCCGATCTTCTGAGGTCAGGCCTCCGGCGGCACGACCAGGAACAGGTCGGTATCGCCGGGATCGACACCGCATGCGGTCAGCGCGGCATGGACCTGGCCGCGGTGGTGGGTCTGGTGATTGAAGAAATGCACCATCAGCGGCCCCTTGGGCCGGCGCATCTCTGCCTTGGCCGCACCGCTCCACCATACGAGGTCCGCATCGAGCCAGGCCTCGTCGACGCGGCCGGCGAGATTCTCGATGGCTGCATCGGCCTTGATCCGCTCAGCGCGCAACTCGTCGAAGTCGGCATAGAGTGTCGGGCTCCCGGGGTTCGGCACCGTGTTGGCCGGCCAGCCGTCGAAGCGCGACATCCATTGCCGGTCGCCCCACATCAGGTGGTTGAGCGTGCCGTGCAGCGATTTCCAGAACAGGCCGCGATCGGCCTTGCGTTGCTCGTCCGACAAATCCGCCGCAGCGGCGTAGACGCGGCGGTTCATCTCCGAATTGTAGCGCGCCATGGTGCGGACATAGGACGGCGTGATCATCGCTGAGCCGATCTCTTACGATGGTCCGCTGCGCCGTATGCGCTCGATCTCCGCTTCGCTCGGCCGGTACTCCGTGGCCTTGGGATCGAAGCCGGTCCAGCCTTCGCGGCGATACGCGCCGCCACGCTCCACCGGATTTATCGGCTTGTGGCGGTCGAGGATCGCCTGGATCCTGGCCCCCTCGCGGCCGGAGACACGCGCGCTCACGAGCGTGCAGCCGCGTCGCACAGATTC